>CAJQGX010000021.1 GCA_905478035.1 uncultured SAR86 cluster bacterium
GGCCCAATATTTAAATTTTTAATGTCTTCTTCAATTATTGATAAATCACCAACAATAACCCAAGTCCATGAGTTAGGATCAATATATTTTTTAGCTGCAAGTCTAACTTCATCAAGGGTAACTGCATTTCTTTCATCTGCTAAAGTATTTAAGTAATTAAAATCTCTTTCATTGGTAACAATATTTTCAATCCCACCCATTAAGGCACCAAGAGTTTCATATTGACCTGGCAATCTAAGAGTCCTAGCGCGCTTGGTCTTATCTAATTCATCTTCATTTACTGGAGTTACATTAAGATAATTATCATACTCTTTAAGAATTTCTTGAATTGACTCAACTGTCTTGTCAGTTTGAACTGGAGCTCGAACCACTAATAGTCTTTGTCCTTTAGAACTGCTAATGCCAGCTCTAGCTCCGTAGGACCAGCTCTTATCTTCTCTAAGATTCATATTCAATCTTGATGTAAAGCTTCCAGCAATTGCATAGTTTGCATAATCAATAACAATATCATCATCAGAGTTAGTTGGAGGTAATAATTGACCAGCAGTAATATATGACTGAATAGCCCCAGGTTTATTTAGAAGATAAACTCTTGGTTTTTTTTGTTTACTAACATTCTCTAGAACTAGAGAAATAGTATCATTATTTGAACTCCAGTCTGAGAACTTCTTATTAAGAGTATTAACTGCTTCATTCAATGAGATATCACCAACAATAATAAAAGAT
This sequence comes from uncultured SAR86 cluster bacterium, assembly GCA_905478035.1. Taxonomy (GTDB): domain Bacteria; phylum Pseudomonadota; class Gammaproteobacteria; order Magnimaribacterales; family D2472; genus SCGC-AAA076-P13. The sequence continues at coordinate 727 of CAJQGX010000021.1, forward strand.
GCATCTCTTGGATTTGTTAGTTTTTGATGCATATTTATAAGATCATCTCGAGTTAAATTTGAAATAGTTTCTTTATTTCCCATGCTGGATGGATTTCCATATGGATGATCTTCACCATATATGAGAGGTCTTATAGACATGCTAGCCATAGATGCAGGACTATTAAGCGACTGCTCTATTCTTGCTAGCCATTGATTTTTTACTCTATCTATTTCAGTTTGTTTAAAGACTGGATTTAATAAACCCTCTTTAAAGAGATCTAATGTTTTTTCTAGATTAATCTTTAATGATGATAATGAAGCATAAGTTGTATCGAGTGATGACCCAAAACCAATTCCAGAGCCAAGGCTATTTAAAATTTCATTAAACTCTAATGCATCATACTTTTTAGTTCCCTCATCCATCATGCTCATTGTAAAATTCACATATCCTCTTTCTTGTATATTCTCTACTGCATAGCCACCATCAAACATGACTTGCATTTGAACTATTGGGAGGTCATTTCTTTCAAGAACATAAACTTTTGAACCATTAGCTAACTCACCAACTTGAATTTCTGGAAAAGAAAAATTTATATTATCTGTTGGATAAGGTACGCCTTTTGATCTATCAATTTTTGATTGTGAAACAGTTGTTTTTTGTTCAGGCTTTATTGTTAATACATAATCACCATTTGAAAGCCATTCTTTTGCTACATCTCTAACCTCGGATTTTGATAAACCCATGTAAGTTTCATAATCTGATTTAAAATAACCTGGATCTCCATAAAAGGTTTCATAAGTTGCCAATATGTCTGACTTACCTCCAAACCCACCAATTCTTTGAAGCCCATTAATTAAACCAGAGACTGTGGAAACTTTTGCACTTTTAAGAGCTTTATTGTCAGGTCCTGTTTGAAGATATTTTAGCAAAGTTGCATCTAGAACTTTTTCTACCTCATCAACTGATGAAGTTGTTGAAACATCTGCTGAAATAACAAATAACCCACCTATTTCTCTTCCATAATAATAAGCAGAAACACTTGTGGCTAAAGAATTTTTGTAAACAAGATTTTGATAAAGCGGGCTATTCTTGTTACCTGCTATTGTTGAAGCAACAAGCTCAAGAGCAGAACTTTCCAATGTTCCTGACTCTGGGACATTCCATACCTTCATAACTCTTGTTTGAGGAACCTTATCAAAAATAACTTCTCTCTTAGATTCTGATCTTTTAGCTATCCATTTTTTTGGCTTAGGCAAATTTGGTCCTGATGAAATATCACCAAAATATTCTTGAGCTTTTATTTTTGCTGTTTCTAAATCAATATCTCCAGCTAAAACTAGTACAGCATTATTTGGTCCATAATAGTCTTTAAACCACTGCTTAACATCATCCATGGTAGCTGCATTAAGATCATCCATAGAACCTATAACTGACCATGAATAAGGATGTCCTATTGGATAAGCTGATTTAGAAATAGTATTCCATGTCATTCCATAAGGCTGATTTTCGCCCTGTCTTTTTTCGTTTTGAACAACACCTCTTTGTTCATCAAGTTTTTCTTGAGTTATAACTCCTAAAATATGTCCCATTCTTTCAGATTCCATCCATAGAGCGAGATCAAGAGCATTAGTTGGAACATTTTGGAAATAATTAGTTCTATCATTACTAGTTGTTCCATTCTGATCGGTTGCACCAATTTTTTCAAAAGGTTCAAAATATTCATTATTGTAATTTTCTGTTCCATTAAACATCAAATGCTCAAATAGATGTGCGAATCCTGTTTTTCCAACATTTTCGTTTTTTGAGCCTACGTGATACCAAATATTAACAGCAACCATAGGAACTTTTCTATCTTCATGAACGACGACTGTTAAGCCATTATTAAGAGTAAATTTTTTATACTCAATGTCAGGTATTGGAAGATCATTAGCTTTCATTACAGAAACACTAAAAATAAATAAAAATGAAAATAGAATTTTAAATTTCATATATACCTCAAAGAAAAAATGCTTATTATAAAAAAGCTATCGAATATTATATGCCATTGAATAGTTATTTGTCTTTTTTAAGTTTTTTATAATTTAATCTCACAAGATTAACTGTAAGCAAGTTTTATCACATAGACAAATAGAACTAGAGCAAGACATCCATAAACAACCCAACTAAACCAATTATTCATTTGTGTTCCTTTTTAAATTGAAATTAATAACCTGCAGCCTGGCCATCTTTTCGAGATTCTGAAGCACCATAATAAATACCATCTTTAAGCATAATTGCTTGATAGCCGCCAAATAATCCTTTCTGATTTCCAATATTATGACCATATTTTTTTAAGTCATTTTGTATATTTAAATCAAATCCACTTTCAAGATTTACCAACCCTCCATCAGTCATAATTTCATCAGTTGGCTGACTCGATCCAGTATGAACTATTCTTGCAACATCTCCGGCAGCCTGAAGATTTAAATCAAAATCAATTAAGTTGATAACAATTTGAGCATGTGCCTGTGGTTGTGTTCCCCCACCCATAACTCCAAAACTTACAAAAGGCTTATTATCTTTGGTAATAAATGCTGGAATTATTGTATGGAAAGGCCTTTTACCTCCTTCTAAGGCATTGGCATGATTAACATCTAAGCTAAAAAGCTCACCTCTATCCTGAAGCATAAATCCTGTATTTGGTGGAACCATTCCTGAGCCCATACCTCTATAATTACTCTGAATTAATGAAACCATATTGCCGTATTTATCGGCTGTTGTTAAATATATAGTATCGCCATCTTTTAAAACTCCAGCATCTACAGACAGCATTGATTTTTTTGAATCTATAAGCTGCATTCTTTTGTGAGCATAGTCTTTCGATATCAAATAACTAATATCGATTTTATTAAAATTTGGGTCTGCATAGTATTTTGCTCTATCTTCGAAAGCGAGTTTTTTAGCCTCAACAAAGTGATGAATATAATCACTACTAAATAACCCCATATTTTTAATATCATAATTTTCTAATATATTTAAAATCTGAAGAGCTGCTATTCCTTGACCATTGGGTGGTAATTCCCATACGTCATAACCTCTATAGTTAGTAGAAACAGGCTCAACCCATTCAGCATGATAGTTTGCTAAATCAGACGTTGATAAAAATCCACCTTGCTCTTTAATAAAATCAGCCATTAATTTAGCAATATTGCCTTCATAAAAGCTTTTACGTTTTGATTTAGATATTTCTTCAAGAGTATTGGCAAGTTGCGGATTTTTAAATAAATCACCTTTGCTTAAAATATTATTATCTGGCATCCAGACGTCTTTAAAGTTTGGATATGACTTAAAGCGCTCAGAAGAAGATTTTAAATAGAAAGCTATGGTTTCAGTAATTGGGAATCCATTTCTTGCATAATTAATTGTTGGTGTGAATAAGTCTTTGAACTTTACTGATCCAAACCTTTCATGTAATTTTATCCATCCATCTACAGCACCTGGAACAGTAACTGGCAATGGTCCGTAAGATGGTATTTTAGTTAGATTATTATCTTTAAAGTAATCTATAGACAATGATTTTGGTGCAGGGCCACTAGCATTTAAACCATATAATTTTTGTGAATCTGCATCCCATAAGATTACAAATAAATCACCACCAATGCCATTCCCAGTAGGCTCCATTAAACCTAATGCGATATTTGCAGCAATTGCAGCATCTATAGCATTACCACCGTTCTTTAAAATATCTAAACCTATTTGAGTAGCTAAAGGATGACTTGTAGCAACCATTCCATTTTGAGCAATAACCTCAGAACGACTTACGAAATCTTTTCCTGAAACTCTATCAAATGAATAAACATCCAGGGAAATAGTTAAAAACAGTAGTAAGTAAGTTTTTATTTTCATAAAAAGTATTTAAATTAAATAGAATCTAATTTTGCCACAAGCGCAGATCAATAAGAAAGAATTAATTATTGATATAAAAAAGGGACTATAAAAGCCCCTTTTAAAAAGTAAGACTTATTTTGCCGTATAAAATTGCTGACATACTTCAAATTGATCATTTACAACTTCATCTATCAATGATGTCACCTCTCTAAAAGTCACTCCCCATTGTGCTCCAGCCATATAGTCATCTATTACAGCTCCATGTGTATCTACATTTGATGTAATTGATTTTAAATATACAGTGTCTGCTTCATAAGTTCCGCCACCCAACGCAGAGTACAAACCATTCATAAATGTATCATGACCTGCATTTTGTATTTCTTTTTCTAATTTAACTAAACCTTGAATAAAGAGTGGCATATTTGCTGATGAAACCTTAATTCTCATAGCTCTCTCATAACCTGGATCTAATCTAGCAAATGGCTTAAGTGGAATCCATGTAGCTCCATATTTAAATTCACGCATCTCAGACATTTCTTTGGGAGCCTTGCTTGGATCATATTTACTAGCTCCTTTTATGGCACTGGTAACATCTGAAAATGCACTCCACATCATGAGCTGACCAGTATAATCTCTACCAGAAATAGTTTCACAATATCCTGCTGCGTCTGCACCAATTGCTTCATATAGTGCTGTATTAGATTTAACAGATTCAATATATTTTGCAGTATCTTTGGCGGCAACCATTACTGTTGTAAAAGCTCCCTCTGCTGCAATTGGTAAGTTAAAGAACATAATAAATGCTATAAATAATTTTATTTTATTCATAATTTTTCCTCAAAATAATAATTAATGAGTATTTAATATACCTAAATAATTAATCATATCCAAATAGAATAATTAATTTTGTTTAAGCTCTTCAAGAATTTTCATTGATTCCTTTAATTTTAATTCTTCATCTTTAATATCATTAATTCTTGCATTGATATGATTTATTAAATCCTCAGATTTTTTATTATTGTTTAAAGCTTCTAGAATTTTAGCCATGACTTCATTATTTTTATCTGTAAGCATTTCTATAAGTGAGAAAAATTAAAAAATTTTAAAGTCTTTGGAATGAAGTAAGTTATAAATAAGGAAAAAATTAAACCAAGAATATATACAACGATAAAATCAAAGAAACCTTGTGAATCAAAGCTCTTTGCTAAACTTGTAGTTGCAAGCATTGCAATGAATACCATTCCTATACTTATTAAAGATAAAATAAAATTTGTTACTGAGTTG
>CAJQGX010000022.1 GCA_905478035.1 uncultured SAR86 cluster bacterium
GTTGGTGGTGGTCCTTCTGGATTATCAACAGCAATTAAATTTGCACAACTGAATAAAGAAAATGGAACTGATTATAGTATCTGTTTATTAGAAAAAGGTTCTGAGATTGGTGCTCACATTTTATCAGGAAATGTTTTTCAACCAACGGCCTTAGATGAACTATTACCTAATTGGAAAGAGCTTAATGCTCCTCTAAATGTTCCAGTAAAAAAAGATAAATTACTATTTTTGTTAAGTAAGTTAGCAATCTCTATTCCTGCTTTTGTAATGCCTCCAATGAATAATCATGGTAACTATGTAATAAGTTTAGGAAACCTCTGTAGATGGCTTGCTGAACAAGCTGAGAATCTTGGTGTTGAAATATTTCCAGGTTTCCCTGCAAGTAAATTAATTTATGAAGACGACCAAGTTGTGGGCGTTCAAACTGGAGATATGGGTATATCTGCATCTGGTGAGTTAAAGCCAGGTCATGAACCAGGAATAGAAATAAGAGCTAAATATACTGTTTTAGGTGAAGGATGTAGAGGTCATCTTGGAAAAGAAATTATTCAAAAGTATAAATTGGATGACGATAAAGATCCGCAGCATTATGGAATAGGTTTCAAAGAAGTATGGAAACTTAAAGAAGAACTTTATGATCCTGGTCTTGTAATTCATACTAATGGTTGGCCAACGCCAACTGATACACCTTCAGGTTCATATTTTTATCACGGTGAAAATAATGAAGCCTATGTTGGTTATGTAATACCTTTAGATTATAAAAATCCTCATCTTAGCCCTTTCGATGAATTTCAGAAATGGAAAACTCATCCAGCTATTAGCAAATATTTAAATGGAGCTGAAAGATTATCATATGGTGCTAGAGCACTTATTAAGGGTGGACTTCAATCATTACCAAAGCTAGATTTTCCAGGGGGACTTCTAATTGGTGATAATGCGGGTATGTTGAATTTTTCTAAAATCAAAGGATCACATACTGCTATGAAATCTGGGATCATTGCTGGTGAACATGTCTATGAAAATATACATGGTGATTTATCATCAGGAATATCATATGAGGATAAAGTGCATCAATCTTGGATATATACAGAACTTTACAAATCAAGAAATTTTGGTCCAATTTTTCACAAATTTGGTGCATTGATAGGAGCAGCATTTAATGCAATTGATCAGTTTATTTTTAGAGGTAATCTTCCTTTTACTATGAATCACTCAACACCAGATCATGCTTGTCTGCTAAAAGCTGATGAGGCAAAAAAAATTGAATACAATAAACCTGATGGAGTTTATTCTTTTGATAAACTTTCCTCAGTATATCTATCTAATACCAATCATGAAGAAGATCAACCTTGTCATTTACAATTAAAAGATTCTTCGATTCCAATATCAGTTAATTTGCCTCTTTATGATGAGCCTGCTCAAAGGTATTGTCCGGCTGGTGTTTATGAGATTGTTGAAAAGGATGGAGATAAAAAGTTTGTTATAAATGCTCAAAACTGCGTCCATTGCAAAACATGTGATATTAAAGACCCATCACAGAATATTAACTGGGTAAGTCCTGAGGGACCAGGAGGCCCAAATTATCCAAATATGTAATTATTATGAAAAAGAATAGAAAGTATCAGTATTTTTTAACAATCATTCTCCTGTCTTCATGCGCTAGTACTAATATAGCCAATGAAACTTTGAATACTCCAAAGGAATCAAATAACTTAATTTCAGTTAATAATGATAATAAAGTATTTGAAGATTTTCTTAAAAACCAGTGGGATGAAGGATTGGCTGATAGTCCTGTTTTTGCTTCAATGTTGGGAAATAAAAAATACAATCAACTAATATCTTCAAATAGTATTGAGCAATTTAATATTAACAAATCGAAATCTGCTGCTGCTTTAGAAAAATTGCAGGCATTTGATATCAACTCACTTAATGAAAATAATAAATTAAATTACAGACTTGCTGAACTCGGTATGAAGAATGATATTAATAGAATGAAATATCCAACATATTTTATGCAACTTAATCAAAGAGGTGGCGTTCAGAGTTATTATGAGACTGGAGATAGACTAATTTACTCTTCTCAACAAGACTACAAAGATTGGTTAATCAGACTTGAGGCATATGCTAAAAATATATCTAATTCTTTAGTTAATAACAAAGAAGCCTTAAACCAAGGCTATTCACAACCAAAAATAGTTACACGTGGTGTTATCTCACAAATTAAAACGATTCTTGATTCTGATATTGATGATAATCCATATATGCAAATTTTTATAAATGCTGATGACATATATTTTCAAGATAATCAAAAATCAGAACTTATCCGTGAAGCAAAAAATGTTATAGAAAATAATATATTGCCTGCATATAAAAACTTATATGATTTTTTAGTAAATGAATATTTACCTGAATCAAGAGACACAATTGGTATAAGTGACGTACCAAATGGTAGAGATTGGTATAAAGATCTTGCAAGGTATCATACGACTACTGATCTTACTCCAAATGAAATCCATAATATCGGTCTAAAAGAAGTCAAAAGAATTAGATCAGAAATGGAACAAATAATTGCAGATCTTGAATGGGATGGAGATTTTAATTCATTTTTAAACTATCTTAGAACAAGTCCTAGATTTTATTATGATAATCCTGAAGATCTTTTTGATGCATATTTAATAATGTCGAAAACCATAGATCCCCTTCTTCCAAAAATCTTTAAAACATTTCCAAGAGCACCATATGGAGTAAAGCCTATTCCAGCAGAGAGCGCACCTTTTACAACAACTGCTTACTATAGCTCTGCCTCAAAAGGTAAACCGGGTTATTTTTATGCTAATTTATACAAGCCTGAATCAAGACCAAAATATGAAATACCAGTATTGACTGTTCATGAAGCCGTACCTGGTCATCATTTCCAAATTTCTATTGCTCAAGAGCTCGAAAATGTCCCAATGTTTAGAAAATATTTAAGCTTTACAGCTTTTGTTGAAGGCTGGGGTCTCTATAGTGAAGAGCTTGGTGAATATATGGGTTTATATGAGGATCCATATGATAAATTTGGTCAATTAACTTATGACATGTGGAGAGCTATCAGACTGGTCGTAGATACAGGAATGCATTATAAAGACTGGTCTAGAGATGATGCTATAAATTTATTTCTTGAAAATACTGCTAAATCACAACTAGATATTGAAAATGAAGTTGATCGATATATAGCATGGCCAGGACAAGCATTGGCTTATAAGATTGGGCAACTTAAAATTCTTGAGTTAAGAACTAGAGCTGAATCTGAGTTAGGAGATAGCTTTGATATAAAAGATTTTCACTATGAAGTTTTAAAAAGAGGATCTATATCATTAGATATGTTGGATATGTATATTACAGAGTGGATTGAAGACTCTTTAAATTCCTAGAGCGTTTACATTTTTCACTACAGTATTTAATATTGTCCCAATCACGTTCCCATTTTTTACGCCAATTAAAATCTTTTTTACAGACTAAGCACTTTTTAGATTTTAAATTAAGTTTCTTGTGCAACTTTGCCAACCGGATATAAATTAGAGTTACTTTTTATATAAAGAGTATTATTTTTAACATAATTATTTTCTAAAGCAAAATCAATAATACGATAGTAAGTATTCCTATTAAAAAATCCTTCTATAGAATTTCTTACTGTAATCAATGGCAAGAAGGTCCCCTCAATCTCTTTAAGTCTTACTAAATCTTTTTCAGTAAGTAAAAATGAGTAGTTAAGATTTGTTTTTAATTCAATTGTGTCTTCTATAATTTTGAAATCTTCAATCACATAAGGAGCTATTTCAACCTTGACTGGAACTTTTTCAGTTGGAGTTACAAGAAAATAATTATCACCATCTTTTCGTAACACGCTAGCAAAAAGATTGACCAATTTTTGGTTTTTTATTAAAGAGTTATTGTAAAACCAAGCCCCATCTCTATTAATCTTTATTTCCTGGCCTTCACATAAATCTGGGTTCCATAAGTGAACTGGTGGAAACTGTATATTTTTAGAATCCTCAAGACTCATTGTTAATTTAGAAATACTCATATATAGACCTAAATAGAATTGAAGCACCTATTACGCATAGTAATATGCTCATTATAAATTTTATAGTTCTATTTTCATGAATATTAAAGCTTTTATTTGAAGAGCTTAAAAGTATGCTTACAAGAACAAACCATAAACAAGAAGTTATTGAGAAATAAATTGGATATAGATAAAAATAGATACCTTCAATACTATCTATAAGAATGGTAAAAAGTGATACAAAAAAAATAAAAGCTTTAATATTAAATATATTGGTAATAAAACCAGTAAAAAAGCTATTTACAGGCTTATAGGATTCTGAGGAATTAAAAGAACTATCATCTGATGTCTTGAGCATCATTAAGCTTAAATAAATTAAATAAGATCCACCAAATAAGCTAATAATAAATTTATATTGATCATTGGATAGAACAAATAAAGAAATTCCACTAATGGCTAAAAAGCAATGAAGAGAAATTCCAAATCCAATTCCAAGAGAAGCCATAATGCCAGATTTACGTCCATAGAGCGTAACTTGCCTTATAACTATTGCTGTATCAGGGCCAGGGCTAGTAAGTGCAATTAGATGTGCAATTGATGACCAAATAAACATAACTAAGTAATAATATTAGGCTCTATATCTAATTTAATATTAAATATATCAAAAACAATATCTTGAATATTTTTAGCATATGCTAAAACTTCTGACTGATTTGCTTTTCCATTAGTGATAACCACTAACGAGTGCTTATCAAATAATGAAACATTTTCTGATGGTGAAATTTTATCTCTAATAAGTTCAATTAATCTAGCGGCTCCTACTTTAACCATATTATTTTCAAGCTCCCATATTATTAGACTATCTAATGCAAAAGTTTTTTGATCAATATGATCCTTATGAAGGATAGGATTTTTAAAGAAGCTACCAGCATTAAATATTTCATGATGATTTGGTAATACTGATCTGCGAATATTGCTGACAATATTGGCAAGAGTTTTTGCTGTTAATGATGCGTCATCAATCTCATTAATATTCATATAATTCTGAATAGACTGATAGCGGGAATTAAGTTTTCTATTTGAATCAATCTTGAAATTAATAGACATTATAAATAAAGAAGAATTCTTAAGATCTGATGATCTATATTTAAAATTACACTCCTCGTTAGAAAGCTTTAATAATTCAGAATTCTTAATATCAAAACAATCAATGCTGCTAATCAATGATGAAACTTCAACTCCGTATGCTCCTATATTTTGAATTGGACTTGCTCCAACAGAACCAGGAATTAAAGATAGGTTTTCAAAACCTTTAATATCATTTTCTAGAGAGAATTTTACAAGATCATCCCAATTTACAGCAGACCCAACTGTTAATATATCAGGAGATTTATATGAAATATTTTTGTAATCTGAACGAATAACTATTCCATCATAAAATTCTGGTGGAACAATATTTGTCCCCTCACCAAGGATAAGATATTCAAGATTATGTTTATTTATATGCTCAGACAAGAAATATAGATCAGCCTTATTCGAAATAAGTGCAGACTCTTTAGAAAGAGATTTTAGTTTTAAAGAATTTATAATCGGTTCATTCTTTTTAATAATCATAAACTTTTAAGATAAGAGATTGCTTTGTCTACATCCTCCTGAGTATCTATGCCTCCCTGGACTTTATCTGGATAGTTGCTCACATAAATAGAATAGTTATTATCCATAAATCTAAGTTGTTCTAACTTTAAATCAAGCTCACGTTTGGTTGGTTCTAAATTGACTAATAGCTCTAAAGTAGACAGCTTATAACCATATATACCAAGGTGATGTGATAAATCTTCTACATTATCTTTAAAAATTCTTTGGAAATCTTCTGCATAGCCATCGATACTATGCACTTTAACGCAATTTGGATTGTCTAAATCTACTTTATCTGTAATTTTTTGACTAGCTGTAATTACATCAGGATGATTTTCTTCATAGTCCTTTAAAATCATCTTTAATAAGTTTATTGGTACAAATGGCTCATCACCCTGCAGATTTAGAATAAAAATATCATCAGGTAGATTCAGGGCCTTAGCTGCCTCATATATTCTATCTGTACCAGATATATGAGAACTTGAAGTTAAAACAACATTATTAGTAAAGGTTTTTACATGTGCAACCACATCATCAGAATCTGTTGCTATAAATACATTATTGGTTAATTTAATTGCTTGGTTATAAACTCTTTCAATCAGCGAGATGCCATTGAGATCAATTAGTGGTTTGTTAGCAAGTCTCGTAGAACCAATTCTTGATGGAATAAGAATTGCAAAATCAATACTCATTTAATTTATAGATTTAAGTTTGCTATCTAGTTCATCAATAAATTTAGATGAAACCTCAGCTTCAATTGTTAAATACCATATTTTATTATTATTAAAATCTTTACACTTAGATGCATCTTTTTCAGTCATAATAATTGGAAGATGGTCAAGAAAATGAACATCTTCTGAAAGAAAATTATGATGATCCGGAAAAGGATTTCTTGTAATATCAAAACCCAATCTAGCTAAAAGATCAAAAAATCTACCAGGATTACCAAGACCTGCAACTGCATGAACTTGTTTATGCATAGGCCATTCTTCCACAGAATATGATTTACCTGATTTTAGATGAATAAATTTAGCTGGACTCACATTCATTAGATACTCACCGTCTTCTGTAGGACCGCTATTATTAACAATAAAATCAACAGAATCTAATCTTTTTAATGTTTCTCTTAACGGGCCAGCTGGAAATGATAGATTATTACCAAATCTTCTTTTGCCATCTATAACAACAATTTCTACATCTCTGTTCATGTTGTAGTGTTGAAGACCATCATCAGAAATAATTACATCACAATCATGGTCCTTATTAAGTTTTTTGAGCGCTCTTACTCTGTTCTTGTCTATATAAAATGGAATATCTAAAGTAGATAAAATTTGAGCCTCATCACCTGTTTGTTTGACTGGTGTTTCATTGGTAACTTTTAAAGTTTCCTTAAACTTACCACCATAGCCTCTGCTAACAAGACCAGGCTTATATCCTAATTTCATTAACTCAGATGCTATATATTTTACTAGTGGAGTTTTACCAGTTCCTCCTATTGTTAAATTACCAACAATTATTATAGGTACATCAGATTTATATCTACTAACAGAATTTTTTAAGAACTTTCTTCTCTTTCTACTTGTGAAGTAAGAAACAGCTAATGCAAAAGGATACAGCAAATATAGCCATAAACTTTTTTTATACCAGCTATCAACAACAATACTTGAATTAAACTCATCATCAAATCTTGGGACATACAGAGACTTGGACTTAGAGATAGATTTCTTAGTTGTAGGACTGTCTGCAAACTTATTTTTATAAAGAGATCTATAAATTCCATCTGATTCAATTAGTTCATCGTGTGTTCCAAGTTCTGATATTGTTCCCTCATCGAGAACAATGATTTTATTTGCATTTTCAATTGTCGATAACCTATGAGCTATAACAATAGTGGTTCTGTTTGTTATTAATTTTTCAAGAGCTTCTTGAACAATTAACTCTGATTCTGTATCTAGTGAAGATGTAGCTTCATCTAAGATAATGATTGGTGAGTCTTTATAGAAAGCTCTAGCAATAGCTAGCCTCTGTCTTTGACCACCAGATAAAAGTACTCCGTCATCTCCAATTTCAGAATCATAACCTTCTGGTAAATTCTCTATAAATTCATTACAACCTGCCAAAAGAGCTGATTCTTTTAGTTTAATCATATCTATCTTGTCATCACCATAGGCAATATTTTTTGCTATAGAATCATTGAATAGAGATGGAGCCTGGTTAACTATAGATATAGACGATCGTAAGTGATCTAAGGAATAGTCATTAACCGAAGTTCCATCAATTAATATTTCACCAGAAGTATGGTTATAAAATCTTGGAATAAGGTTAGCTATAGTAGACTTTCCAGATCCAGATTTACCAACGATTGCTACTGTCTCATTTTTTGCAATTGAAAACGATATGTTATTAAGGATTTGTCCACCTGTATTATATGCAAAATCTACATTCTCAAATCTAATATCACCTGAAATTATATCTTCAACACTCCCCTTGTTGTTTTCATTTTCTTG
>CAJQGX010000023.1 GCA_905478035.1 uncultured SAR86 cluster bacterium
AATGAAGAGTGAGTATATTCTAATATGCTGAATTAAAAAAATTTATTGAATGGTGGGCCCGGTAGGACTCGAACCTACGACCAATGGATTATGAGTCCACTGCTCTAACCAACTGAGCTACAGGCCCTTAATAAATTCTATTGAATTAAGAGCGAACAATTATATAAGAATATATGATTTAGGGAAGCTTTAATATGTTGATCACAGCCATATAAGTTATTATTAAAAGATGATTAAACTAAATGACATTACACCCTTTGCTCAAGGCGGCAATAGGATGTGCTTTGTTCATCCTGAAAAAAAAGATAGATGTCTGAAAGTATCATTTGAAGGACAATCTGAAAAAGTAAAAAAAAATGCCGCTTGGTATAAAAAATTCAGATCTGCAGAAAGCTTTGATGACAATCTCAGGGAGCAGTCTGCTTACCAACAAAGATCTCTTAAAAATAATAATCCTAATAAATGGAAACACCTAGCCAAATGGTATGGGATGGTTGAAACATCTATAGGACCAGCATCAGAAACAGAATTAGTCCTAGATAAAAATCAAAATATAGCAATCACACTAGAAAAATATTTGTTTACATTTGGTATGACAGATGAAATAAAAAAGGCTCTGGATGATTTTGAATCTTGGTTAAGATCTAGTTTAGTTTTAACAAAAAACATCATTCCACATAATATAGTTGTGGGCTATGAAGATAATCTAATCGTTCTAAAGATTATTGATGGCTTAGGATCTTCATCTTTTGTTCCGCTTCCTGAAATAAGTGACTTCTTTGCAAAAAGATACATAGAAAGGCGAATCCAGTTGATGTGGTCAAGAATCAACTGGGATTTATCTGGAAGAAAGGGAAGTTGGAAGTAGGCTTACTCGTCTAAAAAGCTTTTTAAATGACTTGATCTACTAGGATGTCTAAGCTTCCTAAGGGCCTTAGCTTCTATTTGTCTTATTCTTTCTCTAGTAACATCAAACTGCTTTCCAACCTCTTCGAGAGTATGGTCAGTATTCATACCAATACCAAATCTCATTCTTAATACTTTAGCTTCTCTTGCTGTAAGAGATCCTAAGACATCATCAGTAGCAAAGTGAAGGCTATCTTCAGTTGCGTTTTGAAGTGGAGACTCTATAACAGTATCTTCAATAAAATCACCTAAGCTTGAATCTTCATCGTCACCAATTGGTGTTTCAGTTGAAATTGGTTCTTTAGCAATCTTAAGAACTTTTCTTACTTTATCCTCAGGCATATCAAGCTCTTTACTCAGTTCTTCTGGAGTTGGCTCTCTTCCCATGTCCTGCATCATTTGACGTGAAACTCTATTTAATTTATTAATAGTTTCGATCATGTGGACTGGAATTCTAATTGTTCTTGCTTGGTCAGCAATAGATCTTGTAATAGCCTGTCTAATCCACCATGTAGCATAAGTAGAAAATTTGTAACCTCTTCTGTACTCAAATTTATCAACAGCCTTCATAAGACCGATATTTCCTTCTTGAATTAGGTCTAGGAACTGAAGTCCTCTGTTCGTATATTTCTTAGCAATAGAAATAACAAGTCTGAGGTTGGCCTCAACCATATCTTTTTTAGCACGTCTCATCTTGGTCTCACCCATAGACATGTTTCTGTTTATTTCTTTGATTTCTTTAACGCTTAAACCAACTCTGGTTTCAAGCTCAATAATATCTTTTTGTGCAATAACCACATCTTGCTTAACTTTTTCTAAAAGATCTTTTTTATATTTTTTCTCTTTCATTAAAGAGTCAACCCATCTAACCTTAGTTAGATTATCTGTATAGGTCGCAATGAAATCTTTTCTTGGCATACGCGCATTTCGTACAAGCTGCTCTTGTATAAACTTTTCTTTAGCTCTTATCATTGCCAAGCCTTCTCTTGCAATAGAAGCAATATCATCAAACATTCTTGGACTGAATTTTAAGAATTGGAAAATTTCTCCAACTTTTTTAAATTCAGCATTTGCTTCTTTTGAGTGACGCCCTTTTGAATCAATAACTTTTAATGTTTTATTATATTGACGTTTTAGGTTTGTCATCCTTCTTTGGACTTCAACCATATCCGGACCTGAAGGAGTCTCATCATCAGATTCCTCGGCAGCTGCTGCCTCATCTTTAGCTCTTTGGCTCCCTGGACCAGCAGATGGAACTTCTTCCATTTCTTCAAGGAAACCAGTTAAGAAATCATTAATCTTCTTTTCGCCATCTTTTACCATTTGATGATAATCAATAACAAATTCAACAGTTTTAGGGTAAACAACACTTGCAGCAAGAAGATCTCTCATGCCTTCTTCAATTCTTTTTGCAATCTCAATCTCACCTTCACGAGTTAAAAGGTCTACTGTTCCCATTTCACGCATATACATTCTTACAGGATCGGTTGTTCTTCCAGTTTCATTTTCAACAGCAGCTAATGCTTCTGCGGCTTGTTCTAGAGCAATATCATCTGATTCTTCTGAGTTTGCTAATAATAAATCATCTGCATCTGGAGCTGTTTCATGAACTTGAAGACCCAAGTCATTAATCATTCCTATGATTTCATCAACTTGATCTGGATCAGAGATATCCTCTGGAAGATGGTCGTTAACATCAGCATAAGTTAAATACCCCTGCTCTCTTCCCTTCTCAATGAGCTCGGCTATTTTTGAACCTTTTTTACTTAATTTATCCACGAATTCTGTTACTCCAAATATGTTTACTCTATGTAGTGATTAAATCTATAAATTCAATCTATTTAGAGCTTAAATTTTTCAATAAGACCTGGTCTTCTTCTGTCATGGAAGTCTTTTTGAGAATATGTTGTTGTAATTCCCTTTTCTCTGCAGATGTTATTTCTTGCATATTATACTTTTCTTTTAGGATTTCCTCTCTATCTTTTTCAGTTTTTGATATTAGGTCAATGCAATCCTCAATCATGGCTTTTGCATCATCAACCGAAAGTTTAATTTCAGATACAAGAGCTTCACCAAATAAATTTTTTATTTTTTCATTCTCTATCTGCTCAAAAAGTATTGAAGGAACAGCCTCTGGGTTGTCTTTATAAAAATTCCTAACATCATTTAAAAACAAAAATCTTGAATCTTTTCTTATTAAATCAAACACTCTGTCTCTCGCTAGACTTGGGTGCTGAACAAGAGCTATAAAAACTCCAAGCACAGATTTTCTAATAACTGTATTTGAAGTCTTTTTAATTTCTTCTTTTTGTAAAGGCTTGCTTGGTTGAAATCTATCTTCGCTAGACAGAAGTTTTCCAAAGTCTAGATCACATATATTTCCAATCTCACTTGTATAAGCTTCTTTTAGTGTTGGGTTTGATATCTTATTTACCAAAGGTTTAGCAAATTGTGCAACCATGGATCGCCCTTCAATTGTTGATAGATCGTCATGATTTTTAATAGATTGCAAAAAGAAGTCTGAGAATGATGTTGCCTCATTAGCTAATTTTAGGAATGCTTCCTTTCCATTATCTTTAATATAACTATCAGGGTCATCACCAGGCTTTAGAAAGATAAAACTCATTCTGATATCCTCTCTCAGCAAAGGAAGTGCATTTTCTACAGCACGCCAAGACGCTTTTTGACCTGCCTCATCTCCATCAAAAACTATATAAATAACATTGGTATAACTTAGGATTTTTCTAAGTTGTTCTTGTGTAAAAGCTGTCCCAGATGAAGCTACTGAATTCTTAATGCCATGCTGATGCAATCCAATAACATCCATATAGCCCTCTACAAGAAATAAAGATTGGGGTCTTTTTTCAATTAATCTTGCTTCGTATAAACCATATAATTCATATTTTTTCTTATAGGTTTTTGTTTCTGGAGAATTTAAATATTTGGCTTGGTCTTTTTTATCTACTAAAAGTCTTCCACCAAATGCAATATGCTCGCCCTTAATGTTTCTGATTGGAAACATAAGTCTGTCTCTAAATCTGTCATACATATCTCCATTGTCATTTGATCCAAATAATCCCGAATCTTCAAGGTCTAATTTTTCATAGTTTGGAGATAAAATAGAATAGAGAGACGGATTCCTATCTACCGCATAACCTAATTCAAAAAACTTAGCAGTTTCCCCGCTGATACCTCGGGCCTTTAAATATTCAATAGTAGCTTTGCCTAATGAGGATTTTAATTGCTCTATAAATATTTCAACAGCTCGAGAATTGATGCTTAATGCATCTGAAACATCTATTGGTTTTTCTTGCTGAGGTACTTCCATTCCAACAGATGAGGCTAAAAGCTCGATAGCTTCCATAAAGTCTAAGCCGTCATGTTTTCTTAAAAAATGAATGGCATTGCCAGATTCTTTGCATCCAAAGCAGTGGTAAGTTCCAGAATCTTCATAAACCTTAAAAGAACCTGTCCTTTCCTCACCAGACCCATGAAATGGGCATTTGGCCCAATAGCCTCCTCCTCTTCGTTCAAGCTGCAATCTTCTGCCTATAATATCTATTATATTGACAGAGGTTAACAGTCGATCAATAAAGCTTGAGGGTATGGACATATTTATTTATTAAACCAATGATCTATTAAAATCTTAGCTGCATGTGCATCGATGAGATCTGTTTTAAGCTCAGAAAGATTCTGCCTGGCTTCAAAACTAGTCAATCTTTCATCAACATATTCACATGGAACCTTTGTTATCTTTTGTAATTTTTTAAAAAAGATACTTACTTTTTCCATGATATCACTATCTGTGCCATCCATATTAAGTGGTTTTCCTACCAATAATAAATCAGGCTTCCATTCATGAATTATTGATTCTATTTTTTTCCAATTAATAGCATTATTTTTATTAAAAATAATTTCAAGCGGGGAAGAAGTTTTAGTTTCTGTTTGGCCAACAGCTATACCTATTTTTTTGGTTCCAAAGTCAAAAGATACAATCTGCATTTATTTAGAAGAAAAGTTCCAGTCTCTAACTATTTCGAGAACACTATATTCATCAATCATCTTAGGATCAAAGGGAGCAAATGGCGCAGCCTCATTAAGAATATTCAAAGCTAGCTGATCAATAGAATATATCCCTGAGGATATTAAAATTTCTGATTTTATTAAATTTCCATATGAGTCTACCGTAGCCATAATCTGCACTCTGCTATCACTATAAACTCCATTATCTTCGGCAATAATTTTATCGCCAATAGATTCAATATTTCTTTGCCACAAATTTAAATACACAGCCTCTTCATTGCTTACCAAAGAGTTAGCCTCAAGTTTTTTGATTTTATGAGGCTGATAAGAGCTAGCATTTTTTTGCACT
Organism: uncultured SAR86 cluster bacterium; assembly: GCA_905478035.1. Taxonomy (GTDB): domain Bacteria; phylum Pseudomonadota; class Gammaproteobacteria; order Magnimaribacterales; family D2472; genus SCGC-AAA076-P13. Next base: position 5,279 of record CAJQGX010000023.1, read on the forward strand.
TGTTTTCCAAGAAGTTCTTCACTTTCAATAGATGATATTTCTTGATTAAAATACTCATTGCCAATAACGTCTTGAGATGAGTTTGCAAGTTTGATATTTATAATTGGAGAATCATTTAATACAGGAATCTTATAGAAAGTTGTAAATGTAATACCAAATACTAAAAAGCTATGGAATGCTAATGACAATACAAAGGACTTATTTAGGGTCAATGATCTTCTGCTAACCTTCTGTTTAAGCAAAATTGAAGTCATAGAATTTCTAGGTATTCTTTGATTGGATTTTTACCAGACTGTTTAAATATTTCTCTTGCGCAGGTTGGACTTGTTATATTTATCTCAGTTAAATATTTACCAATCATATCTATTCCAGCAAAGTTAATGCCTTTTGCAATTAAATAGTCTCCTATTTTCTCAGCAGTTCTCTGTTGAACTTCAGTTATATCTTTTACAACACCCACGCCGCCTGCAGCTAGATTCCCCTTAAAACTTTCCCCCTGGGGAATCCTTGCTAGTGTTTTTGGGAAAGGCCTTCCATTTATAATTAAGATTCTGAAATCTCCTTTATAAATATCTTGAAGAAATTCTTGAGCAATGATCTGTGTATTTTCATTATCAGTCATGTCCAACAAGATATCTAAGTTATCATCTTCAAAGTTGTCCATTTTATAGATTGAATCTCCACCCATTCCATCGAGTGGTTTAACTACTATCGTGTCATGCTTAAGTTGGAACTCTATAATTTTTTTGATATTGCAAGTTACTAATGTTTCAGGAATAAATTCCTTAAAATGTATAGCAAATATTTTTTCATTAAACTCTTTGATTGAGTTTGGTTTGTTATATACAGTTGCTCCCTGAGTTTCTGCTAACCCTAGTAAGTGAAGAGCATTGATATAATTCTTATCTACAGGCGGGTCTTTTCTCATGAATGTATAATCAAAATCAGCTACGTTTATAGCCTCTTTTTTTATGCTCTCAACCTTATTTGATCCTATTGCAATAATATTTCTAGAGTCAGCCAAGACAGCTCCATCTAATATATAAAGATCAGACATCTCACACTGATAAACTTTATAATTTAAGGCAATGGATTCCTCCATCATAAAAATTGATGTATCTTTTTCTTGTTTCAAACCTCTCAATGAGTCGGTTATAAATAATAGTTTTTTACTCATTCCTAAAACTTTCCAAAATGATTTTGTAGCAAAGATGATATAACAATAGGTGCTGTTTCTGCTCTTAATATGTTATTTTTTAATAGTCTTATTTTTATATCTTTTTTTATTAAGCTATTAATTTCTTGCTCTGAGAAGCCAGATTCGGGTCCGGTAATAATACAAATATTTTTTTGTATATTAATTTTATCTAAACTAAATACGTCTGAAGCATTTAAATCGAAGGCATAAATTTCATGGTCATTAGTGTTTAAAGAATTAATCGCTGATTCTAGTGACTCTAACGCACTAACACTAGGAATAAAATTTGAACCACATTGCTTGCAAGCGTTTACAACAACTTCATTTATTTTACTTAGGGTTTTTTTTAAATCTTTTTTAGCAATGCTCTGGTCAATAAGATCTGGTTTATAAAAAATAAAATCAGATACTCCTATCTCAGTTAGCTTCTGCGCCATAAAATGCAAATTATCTTTTTTGATAACTGGTAGTAAAGATACTATTTTTGGGTGAGCAGGATCAGATACTGCTATCTCGGTGATTCTTTCTAAAATAACAATAGTCCGATTTATTTCAATTATTTTGCAAACTGCGGTTGCTCCATTTCCATCAAATACTTCTACTTTGTCTTCAATTCTCAATCTCAAAACTTTAGAGATATGATTTGATTGAGATTGATCTAAATCAAAGATACTATCTTGGTCAGATACTGATTTACAATATATTCTATGAACTCTCACATTAACATTATAGCTATAGCTTCAATATAAATGTCAGAGATAAGCATAATATTAGTTCGGCATGGAGAGGCATCTGCCTCATGGGGCGATGATCCAGATCCAGGCCTCAGTAAAATAGGTATCGATCAGGCCAATAAACTTATTGATAATAAAAACCTACCTTCTCTTCTTGAATACGATTTTGTCTCAAGCCCTAAGTCTAGAGCTTTAATGACTGCAGCACCGCTAATTAATAAATATAGTAAAAATTTAATAACTGATGAGACATTCACTGAAATCCCTTCAACAGGAATAAAGCCTCAGAATAAGAAGGACTGGCTATCAGAAATTGTCACTATGAAATTATCTGATTTACCTGATGAGGTTAATGAATGGAGATTAATGCTTATAGAAAAAATTTTTGAAACAAAAAAAAATACAATTGTTTTTAGCCACTTTATGGTCATAAACGCTTTGGTAGCAGAACTTACAAAGAGTGATACGCTTTTATGTTTTTACCCTGATTACACCTCTATTACAAAAATAATCGTAGAAGATAATAAAGTAAAAGATCTTTATATTGGCAATGAAAGAAAAACCTTAATAAATCTTTAAAAACCTATTGAGCAATTTTTAAACAACTGTAAACTGAATATTCTTTCTAATTAATATTATATTTTGGGAAATAAAAACAAATCTTTTGATAGCTACTCTAAAAGTCCTCTTAAAGAAGAGGTAAGGAAAGCGATGAAAAGATACTTCAAACAATTAGATCAAAAAAACATTCCTATTGATGTTTACCAATTAGTGCTTAATGAGATTGAGCCTCCTTTACTGTCATCGGTAATGAGGTTTTCAAGCAATAACCAATCAAAGGCTGCAAGAATATTAGGAATAAATAGAACTACTCTTAGAACCAAACTTAAAAAATACGATATCAAATAATGAATGCAATAAAACCAAAAACAGCACTTATAAGTCTTTCAGATAAATCCCAATTAAAAGAATTGGTTTCATTTCTAGTTGCTCAGAAAGTAAAAATATTATCCACAGGAGGCACTTTCAAAGCTATAAAAGAACTTACTCCTGAAGTGATAGAAGTTTCAGATTTTACAGGCTTCGAAGAAATGATGGACGGAAGAGTAAAAACACTGCACCCAAAGATACATGCAGGCATCCTTGCGAGAAGAGATCAAGATTTAGATGTACTTGAAGAAAGAGGATATGAACCAATTGATTTAGTGATTGTTAATCTTTATCCATTTAAAGAAACTATTGCAGAGGGATGTTCTTTTGAAGAAGCTATTGAAAAAATTGATATTGGTGGGCCAACAATGATTAGGTCTGCTGCGAAAAATTTTAAAGACGTTGCAGTTGTATCGAATCCAAATGACTATTCCCGATTAATTACAGAATGGGAGAATGGAGATGGAATTTCATATGAATTTAGAAAAGAGCTATCTCAAAAAGTTTTCAATCTTATGGCAGATTACAATCTTTCTATCTCAGAATATTTAAAAGGAAATACCGATATCATTCTGCCTGATTATGATTTTGAAAAAAGTACTTCTTTGAGATATGGAGAAAATCCACATCAATCTGCAAATCTATTAACTTTTTCAAATCTTAAAAATAAAAATATAGCTAATGCTGAAATCCTTCAAGGTAAAGAGCTTTCATACAATAATATTGTAGATGCTGATGCTGCATGGGAGTGTGTAAGAGCATTTGATGATCCTGCATGTGTAATTGTAAAGCACGCTAATCCATGTGGAGTAGCTGAATCAGAAAATGTATATGATGCATATGATTTGGCATTTAAAACAGACCCAACCTCAGCATTTGGCGGAATTATCGCTCTTAACAGAACACTGGATGCCAAGACAGCAGAGGAAATTAATAACCGTCAATTTGTTGAAGTTATTTTAGCAACTGATTACGAAGATGAAGCCTTATTAGAGTTTGCTAAAAAGAAAAATGTAAGGGTATTAAAAGTTGATCTAAATCAAGATAACCCTTATCCAGGAGTGATAAAGAAAGTTTCAGGTGGAGTCCTTGTTCAAAGTGATGATACATACTCTGTTCAAAGAGAAGATCTAAAATGTGTTACAAAAAGACAGCCGTCTCAAAAAGAGCTTGATGACTTAATGTTTGCATGGCGAGTTGCAAAATTTGTTAAAAGCAATGCAATAGTCTATGTAAAAAATAGACAAACTATAGGCATAGGAGCAGGACAAATGAGTCGAGTAATTAGTGCTGACATAGCAAACCTAAAAGCTAAAGAAGAAGGTTTAGAGGTTAAGGGTGCTGTTATGGCATCTGATGCATTTTTTCCATTTAGAGATGGTATTGATAAAGCAGCCTCTAGTGGAATAGCTGCTATTATTCAGCCCGGCGGTTCTATTCGAGATGAAGAAGTTATTGCTGCAGCAGATGAAAATGATATTGCGATGGTCTATACAAGCATCAGACATTTTAGACACTGATGCAGATTCTAGTAATTGGATCTGGCGGGAGGGAGCATGCATTGGCATGGAAGTCATCTCTGGATGAATCTGTTACTAGAGTATTTGTTGCCCCAGGCAATGCTGGAACAGCTCTAGAGCAAAAAATTACAAACATACCAATTGATACTAATGATTTTGCAGAGGTTGAAAATTTTTGTAGAAAAGAAAATATAGGATTGGTAATTATTGGTCCTGAACAGCCCCTTGTTGATGGGATGTCTGACTATCTCCATGATAAGGGGATAAAGACTTTTGGCCCTTCTCAGGCTGCAGCACAACTCGAGGGTTCTAAAACATTTTCAAAGGATTTCTTTATTAAATATGGAATACCTACTGCGGCTTATGCAGCATTCAAATCTTATGATGAATCTTTAGATTATTTAAACACTATCAATTATCCAACTGTAGTAAAAGCTGATGGTCTTGCAGCTGGGAAAGGTGTCATTATTTGTAATAATAAAGGAGAGGCTATATCTGCATTGGATAGCATATTCAAAGATCAGGCTTTTGGTGATGCAGGAAGTAGTGTTGTTATCGAAGAGTTCCTAGAAGGTGAAGAAGCAAGTTTTATTGCTGTTGTAAGCAAAGATAAAATAATTCCATTAGCTACAAGTCAAGATCATAAAGCTGTTGGCGAAGGAGATATTGGATTAAATACCGGTGGTATGGGAGCCTACTCACCTGCACCAATAGTTGATGAGCGAATACATGAAAAAATTATAAATGAAGTAATGGAACCTACTATGCAGGGTTTGATTTCAGAGGGATCGCCATATCTTGGATTTCTTTATGCAGGTTTGATGATTAAAGATGGTGAGCTTAAGGTCTTGGAATTTAATTGCAGATTTGGTGATCCAGAAACTCAGCCAATAATGTTAAGACTTAAATCAAGTCTTGTTGAGCTATGCTTAGCAGCAATTAATAATGAAATGGATATAGTTAATGTTGAATGGACAGAGCAACATTCATGCGGTGTTGTGATCGCTTCAGAAGGCTATCCAGAAAATTATGCTACTAATAAAGAAGTTCAAATTATTGATGAGGATGACCAAAATGCTAAGTTATTTCATGCTGGAACTAAGTTGGTAGATAAAAAAATTCTTACATCAGGCGGTAGAGTATTTTGTGCCACTGCACTTGGAAGTGACTTGAAGCAAGCCCAGTCCAAAGCTTATAATCTAGTCGAAAAAGTATCCTTTGAGGGTGCTTTTTATAGAAAAGATATAGGGTTTAAAGGAATTAAATGAGTATTTTAAATAATATAGTCAATGAATTTGATATTGCGTTAAAAACTTTATCGAACAAAAAATCAGGAACGGATAGGCCATTCCCTTCTGGAAAAAATACAGAAGAATTAACAGGCAAAGAGAAAAAACTTTCCATCCAGATGATGAGGGTCAATCTTGCTGGAGAGGTTGCTGCACAAGCTCTTTACAGAGGTCAAGCATTGGTATGTAAAGACTCTGAAGTAAAAAAACATCTTATTGAAGCTGGAGAGGAAGAAACAGACCATCTTGTTTGGTGTAAAAAACGTCTAGATGATCTTGGAGGTAGAGGCTCTCTTTTAAATCCTCTATGGTACGCAGGGTCTTTTAGCATAGGTGCAATATTTGGTTCATTTGGTGAAAAAGTAAGCTTAGGTTTTGTGGAGGAAACAGAAAAACAAGTTGTAGCTCATATTGATAAACATCTTGATAAAATATCTCCAAAAGACATAGAGACTATTGAAATTCTAAAAACTATGAGACAGGACGAAGATGTTCATGCTCAGCAAGCAGCTGATAATGGTGGCGAAGAACTAAAAATACCTGCAAAAAAAATCATGAAATATACAGCCAAAGTCATGACGTCAACAAGTACACATATTTAAATAAATAATTATGAAGAACATTTATCTCGTAATGAGTAGTTTATTGGCACCAATAGTTTTTTCTCAACCAATAGTAAATATAGAAAACTTAAGGCATTCTGGTGAGATTGGTGAATTTAAGTCAGTTGGATTATCGCTTAATGGGTCAAGAGGAAATGAGGATAGAGATGATTTCAAATTAAATCTGTCTTACACAAAAAATAATGACAATATTGAATCCCTGATTACTCTTAGTCACTCAGAAAGAACAAAAGATGATGTACTAGAAGACAAATCATCATTTTTTCACAGCAGATTACTTT
>CAJQGX010000024.1 GCA_905478035.1 uncultured SAR86 cluster bacterium
TAAAAATATTTAAATATTTAGTTTTAGTTATAGTGTCTCTTTATATTATAGGTACTCTATCTTTAAAGAATCATTTTATTCAAGACAGTCTTTTAAATATAGCTATCAAATCAATTGCCACACCAGAATCATACCTAACAGAGGGTGATGCATTAACAGCAATAGTGTGCGGCTCTAGAGCACCAATTAATGATCCAGCAAGAGCTGAGGCATGCATTCTTGTTCAAGCGGGTAAAGATATTTATATATTTGATACTGGTGGTGGAAGTATAGCTAATTTACATAATTGGAATATACCTTGGGATAGAGTAAAGACCATATTTTATACTCACCTTCATTCTGATCATGTTTTTGATATTGCTGATTTCCATCAAGCAACCTGGATTAATGGTGCAAGAGATACTAAACAAAAAGTATATGGACCTGAAGGAGTTCAAATGCTTACCGATGGAATTGAGCTAGCTTACACAAAAGATTATTTATTTAGAAATCAGCATCATGGAGATAGTATTGCTCCATTAAATATAGCAGGTTTTGATACTCACACTGTTGATTTAGATAATCCTATACTAATTGATGATGGAGATTTAAAAATAACAGCATATAACGTATCTCATGACCCAGTTGATCCAGCTCTTGGTTATAGAATAGATTACAAGGGACGATCTATAAGTATTAGTGGAGATACAATTTATGATCAAAATCTTGTTAAAAATTCTAAAAATGTCGATGTTTTATTTCATGAATCTATGTCGCTTGAAATATTAGACCTTATAAACCAAGTTGCTAAAAGAAATAATGACTATATAGCTGATACTGTAACAATAGATATTCTTGATTATCACACGCCTATTATGGATGTAGTAAAAGCTGCTAATGAAGCTAATGTAAAACATCTTGTTTTTTATCATCATCTTCCAGCCCCACGCAATCAATTGATGGAGGATATTATGTATAGAGGTGTTGATAAGGTCACAGATGAATGGACTTCATCGCATGATGGAACAAGAGTCATTCTTCCTATAGGTTCAACTGAAATATTAGTTGATCGAATTGAATAGAGTTAAATAAATTTTATATATTTCAACAAATTGCTTTAGTATGTTGTTAATTTAAATAGGTGTAAAAAATTATGAATAGAGTATTAAGAGATACAGGCGCAAAATATCCAATTGTTCAAGCTCCAATGGGATGGATTGCAAGAAGCCAGTTAGCCTCAGCAGTATCGAATGCAGGTGGTTTAGGCGTTATTGAAACTTCTTCTGGTGAGGTTGATATTTGCAAAGAAGAAATTAAAAAAATGGCTAGCCTTACAGATAAACCTTTTGGAATAAATCTACCGTTACTATTCTTAAAAGACTCATCTATGGTAGATTTTTGTGTAGATAACAATGTAAATTTTGTAACAACTTCTGCTGGTGATCCATCAAAATATATTAAAGTCTTAAAAGATGCAGATATTACTGTTTATCATGCTGTGCCTAACTTACAAGGCGCTCTTAAAGCATTTGAGGCTGGCGTTGATGGTCTTGTTGTTGAAGGAACCGAGGGAGGTGGATTTAAGGGTTATGAAGAAATCGGCTTAGCTGTTCTAATACAAGCTATTAAAAAAGAAATAGATTTACCAATCATTGCAGCTGGTGGAATAGTAAATGGTATAGGAATGGCATCAGCCTTTGCTGCAGGAGCTGAGGCTATTCAAATGGGAACACGCTTTGTTTCTTCAATAGAAAGCCCTGTTCATGATAATTTTAAAGATTCGATTAAAAGTGCAGGAACAGATGGAACATATATTCTTAATAAATCCTCTAAGCCAGTCATAAGAGCATTAAAAACAGATTTTACTAAAGATATTTATGAGAAAGGTTCAATGAACATGGGAGATCTGGCAAAAATTAAAGATCTTTATTTTGGTGGCGATATGAATGCTGCACCAGCTTTAGCAGGACAATCATCAGGTTTAATTAATGAAATTAAGTCAGTTAAAAATATTATTGATGAAACTATAAGTGAATACAATCAAGTCTGTTTAAATTTATCAAAGAATCTTTTTTAAATACGTATTTTTTACACATAATTCTTTCTTTTTCTTATTGCAAAGCTCATATATAATTTTGTGTATTATTTAATTTATTAATAGGGGATTAGAATGAAAAATTCTATTTTTACATTATCTGTTCTGCTTTCAATGTCTATATTTTTAGATGCTCAAGATGTTGAAGAAGTTATTGTTACTGCAACCAAAACTGAAAAAACACTTCAAGAGGTTCCAATAGCGGTTTCAGTTGTAACTGCTGATGTTATTGAGAAAGCTAATGTTGTTGATATATTTGATCTTAAGTCAGTTGTACCATCACTTGATACAAGACAATACCAATCATCTGTTAATACAACTTTTTTTATTAGAGGATTCGGCAATGGATCAAATAATCCCGGTATTGAACCCTCTGTCGCTGTTTTTATTGATGGTGTTTACAGATCTAAAACCCAAAGTCAGATATCTGATTTACCAATGGTCGAGAGAATTGAGGTTCTAAGAGGACCACAAAGTACTTTATTTGGCAAAAATGCTTCTGCTGGTGTTATAAATATTGTTACTAAAAAACCATCCTTTGAAAAGTCTGGAAATGTTTCTTTTGGAATAGGTAAATATAATTCAAGAGTTGGTAAGGTTTATTATACAGGCCCTCTAAATGAGAATCTTGCCTATAGTTTTAGTGCTAACTTTAATAAAAGAGATGGTCATTCAGAAAATCCTATCACTGGGAATGCTACTAACGATAGAGATAGAGTAGGCTATAGAGCAGAGCTCTTATATGTACCATCTGATGATTTATCAGTTAGGGTTACTGCTGATTACGATGATTATGACGAAATATGTTGTGCCGTTGGAAGTACTTCATATGGAGTTGGAAACCAAGTAACTGCAATGTTAGGTGGGCAAATAATCCCTAATGATCCTTATACAGAAAAAGCATTCTATGACTTTGATCCTACTTCAAAAGGCGATAATTCTGGTTTATCTATTCACATAGAAAAGAATCTAGAAAATGCAACGATTGAAAGTATTACCTCATACAGAAAATCATATAACTTTGAAGTTCAGGATGTTGACTTTGATGCTGTTAATGTAATTGCTCCAAGTCCAATTGAAAAAGATCTAAATGGTGTTACACAAGAATTAAGAATCTACTCTGAAGACAATGAAAAAGTTAATTGGTTATTTGGTGGTTTTTATTATCAAGAAGATATGGATTTTAATGAATCTATTTACTACGGACCTTTATGGAGAACTTATCTAGATGCATTTCTACCTGCAGGAACAATTGCTGGCGTTGCAGCTGCTTTTGGTCTTCCAGATAGCTTAATGTTTGCAGCTGGTCAGGGCAATACAGAAACAGCCACTCAAGATAATTCAACTAAATCTATCTTTGCACAATTTGACATTCAACTTACTGAAAAGCTTAATGCTATTATCGGCGCTAGTTATATGGAAGATGAAAAGTCTGTTTCATATAATCAAATCAATACTGCTGTATTTTCAAATCTTGATTTTGTAGGTGCTGGAGCAATGGGATTAATAGCAGCAGGCATTCCACCATCACAGGCTGTAGTTCTTGCAACAGATCCTGCTTACAACCCTTTATTACCTCTAAGAGGACTTCAATTTATTCCTCAATTTGTTAATTTTCCAAATGCTGCACAAGATGGTAAAAGCAGTGATGATAATGTCGACTATACAGCTAAATTATCTTATGCATTAAATGATGCAGTAACTCTTTATGGTGGTGTTTCAACTGGATTTAAAGCAACTGCTTGGAACATATCAAGAAACTCACTTCCAAATGCGACTGAAACTGCTGCACTTGCT
>CAJQGX010000025.1 GCA_905478035.1 uncultured SAR86 cluster bacterium
GTAACTGACTTTGCTAGATTCCTTGGTTGATCAATATCTGTTCCTCTTAGTAAGGCGACTTCATATGAAAGAATCTGTAGAGGAATGTTATATACAATAGGAGTTAAGAAGAAATCACATTTTGGCATATGAACAAGCTCACCAGCCTTAACATCCATTTTTACCGATGGATCAGCAAAAACATATAGCGTGCCACCTCTTGCTTTTACTTCCTCAAGATTAGAAATTAATTTTTCAGCTATTTCGCTTTCAGGTGCCAATGCAATAACTGGCATATTCTCATCAATAAGAGCCAGTGGTCCATGCTTTAACTCGCCTGCTGGGTATGCCTCTGCATGAATATAAGAAATCTCTTTAAGTTTTAAGGCGCCCTCTTTTGCAATTGGATAAAAAATTCCTCTGCCTAAAAAAAGAGCATTATTCTTATTTGCAATACTTGGCGCTATTGCTGCGATTTGTTCTTTTTGCAGCAGTGATTCTGAAATTGTTTCTGGTAATAATCTTAGTGCATTAACAATTCTGCCTCTTAATTTGGGATTTAAGTCTTTGCTTTTGGCTAAAGAAAGAGCAAGCAACATAAGAGCAGCTAGCTGAGTGGTGAACGCTTTGGTTGAGGCAACTCCAATTTCTGGACCAGCGTTAGTAAAAAGCACAAAGTCAGATTCTCTTGCTAGTGAACTTGTTGGAACATTACAAATAGCTAGAGAAGCCAAATAATTCTTTTCTTTTGCGTAGCTCAGCGCTGCCAATGTGTCTGCAGTCTCTCCAGATTGAGAAATGGTTATGATTAATGAATCATCATCTACATGAGGGTTTCTATATCTGTATTCACTAGCGTAATCTATTTGACATGGGAGTTCAGCTATAGATGAAAACCAATTTGCTGCTACTCTTCCAGCATGCAGGCTAGTTCCACAAGCAACAATTTGTATTCGTTTAACTTTTGCAAAAATATCGCTAGAACCTAATCCAAAAATATTATCTAAGACATCCTCTCCACCTATTCTTCCATCGATAGTATTGGATACTGCTTCAGGTTGTTCATAGATTTCTTTTTCCATAAAGTGTCTATAGTCACCTTTTGAGGTTGCTTGGTTTGAAATATCTATATGGGTTACTTCTCTGGTAACTTCTTTTTTAGAACTATCAAAAATTTTATAAGAGTTCGCTGATATTTCTGCAACATCTCCATCTTCTAGAAAGATAAAATCGTTTGTCATTTGTGCTATAGCTAAAGGGTCAGAGGCGGCAAACATTTCATCCGTGCCAAGGCCAATCAATAAAGGCGACTTGTTTCTTGCTACAACTAAATTAGTATTATCTTTAATGTCTATAGCAGCTATTGCATAAGCTCCTTCAAGTTTTTCTTTTGCTAAATACATTGCATCGAGCATGCTGTTACCTTCATTCATATGCAGATCAAGTAAATGCGCTATAAGCTCTGAGTCGGTTTGGGATGAAAACTCATAGCCGTCGCTCATTAGGGATTCTCGCAAGTCCACATAGTTTTCAATAATGCCGTTATGAACGATATATACAGAGTCTTTTGATTTATGTGGGTGGGCATTTATCTCTGAAGGCTCTCCATGAGTTGCCCATCTTGTATGCGCAATACCGAGCTTACTCTTTGGCTTTTCAGCAATCATTTTATCTTCGAGAAGCTGAACTTTACCTAGTGCGCGCAAGTGAGCAATAGATTCATTTTGATGCAAGGCGATTCCTGCTGAGTCATAGCCTCTATATTCCATTTTATGGAGCCCTTGAACTAGTAATTTACCAACGTTTCTTGTTGATGCTGCAGCAATGATTCCGCACATATTTAATCCTTTTTCTTAGACCAATCTTTTTTATTTTCTTGTTTTGCTCTACCAAAACCAAGAGCATTATCAGGGACATCTTTATTGATAACCGAGCCCGCAGCAACTGTTGCGTTTGAACCAACAGTAACAGGTGCAACTAATGATGAATTGCTTCCAATAAAACTTCCGTCTCCAATAACAGTTTTGTGTTTATCTTTGCCATCATAATTACAAGTTATTGTTCCAGCTCCGATGTTGGTACCTTCACCCACTTCGGTATCGCCAAGATAAGTAAAGTGATTTGCTTTAGATCCTTTGCCAAGAGTAGAGTTTTTGGTTTCAACAAAATTTCCAACCTTAGCTGTATTTTCTATTATACTTCCCACTCGCAACCTTGCATAAGGACCAATAACACAATCGTCCCCAATAATTGCTTGATCGATATGTGAAAAGGGTTCGATTTTAGAATTGCTTCCAATGACAGAGTCTTTGATAATTGTATTTGGACCTATTGAAACATTGTCTCCAAGTGTAACTGTTCCCTCTAAAATTACATTGACATCTATGGAACAATCTTTTCCAGCAGTAACATCCCCTCTAATATCTAGTCTAGATTTATCAGATATAGTAACGCCTTGATTGAAAAGTTCCTCTGAATTCATTTTTCTATAAATGGCCTCTAGTTGTGCTAGTTCTTGTTTGCTATTTGCTCCCTTAACTTCATCGTTCGAAGCATTATATGTTTTTATTTTAATACCATTTTGGCTCAAAATTGAAACTAAATCAGTTAAATAGTATTCATTTGCTGCATTATCATTCTTAATCTCTTTCAAACCCTCTTCTATAAGATCTTTAGAACCGCATAAAACGCCAGTAAAAATTTCATTAATTTCTTTATCAGACTCCGAAGCGTCTTTCTCTTCAACTATAGCAAGAGCATGGCCACTTGCGTCTTTCTTAACTCTTCCATAACCAAATGGGTTATCTAAAACAGTGGTTAGGATTGAAAGGCCGCTATCTGATGATTTTATTAAATTATCTAATGTTTCTCTTCTTATGAGTGGGACGTCTCCATATAAGACAAGAATTTTAGAAGCACTAACAGTTGACTTTAGGCCACACTTTACTGCATCACCGGTACCAATTGCCATAGGCTGCTCAGCAATAGAGATGTTTAAAGAATAATTTTTTGATTCTTCAATAATTGATTCTTTGTCATAACCAACGACCAAAGTAATATCTGGGCTAATAGATCCAGCAGTGGCGCATATTTTTTGTAACATAGAGCTACCCCCAACCTTTTGAAGGGCTTTAGCTCTATTTGATTTCATTCTTGAGCCTTCTCCGGCTGCAAGTATTATGGTGTGTAAGCTCACAGTAATTTAAATATTAAATATCTACCTTACTGGTTTTTACGTAGTTTTTGAATAGTTTTTAATCTTGCTACAGCTTCGGCTAGTTGAGCAGCTGCTTTAGCATAGTCTAAAGTCGCATCTTTATTGGCTAAGTCTTGTTCTGCTGATTCTTTTGCTTTAATTGCTTCGGCTTCATCTAGACTGTCTGCTCTTTCAGCAGTATCGGATAATACTGTTACAAGATCTGGTTGGATTTCTAAAAACCCACCTGAACAAAAAAATGCCTCTTCTTCAGATCCATTTTGAACCCTGACTGGCCCTGCAGCTAATCCAGTTAATAATGGCGTATGACCAGGAGCGATACCAAGCTCACCAAGAGATCCTGTTGCATAAACCATAGTGGCTTCGCCAGAATATATTTCTTCATTAGAAGAAACTATGTTGATCTTGATTGTGCTCATAGTTATAAAGTTTTAGCCTTTTCTACTGCTTCTTCTATAGTTCCAACCATATAGAATGCTTGTTCAGGTAAATGATCATAATCACCAGCAAGCAATCCTTTAAATGCTTTAATGGTGTCATCTAAAGAAACATATTTTCCTGGTGTACCTGTGAATATCTCAGCAACAAAGAATGGCTGTGATAAGAATTTTTGAGCTTTTCTTGCTCTTGCAACCAAGCCCTTATCTTCTTCAGAAAGCTCATCCATTCCAAGAATGGCAATAATATCTTTCAATTCATTATATCTTTGTAGTATTTTTTGAACTCCTTGAGCAACTGCGTAGTGTTCATCACCAACAACAAACGGATCAAGCTGTCTACTTGTTGAATCTAATGGATCTACAGCAGGATAAATACCTAGCTCTGAGATTTGTCTTGATAGAACAACTGTTGCATCCAAATGGGCAAAGGTTGTAGCAGGAGATGGGTCGGTTAAATCATCAGCTGGAACATATACAGCTTGAATTGAAGTAATAGAGCCTGTTTTAGTAGAAGTAATTCTTTCCTGTAGAGCTCCCATTTCTTCTGCAAGAGTTGGCTGATATCCAACAGCAGAAGGCATTCTTCCTAATAGAGCTGAAACCTCAACACCGGCAAGTGTATAACGGTAAATATTATCAATAAATAACAGAACATCTTTTCCATCATCTCTAAATTTTTCAGCCATTGTTAAGCCTGTTAGAGCAACTCTAAGTCTGTTTCCTGGAGGCTCATTCATCTGACCGTAAACCATGGCAACTTTTGACTCTTCGGGTTTATCTATATTAACAACACCAGATTCTTGCATTTCATAGTAGAAATCATTTCCTTCTCTGGTTCTCTCACCAACACCTGTGAATACTGAAAGCCCAGAATGCTGAAGAGCAATATTATTAATAAGCTCCATCATGTTAACTGTTTTACCAACACCAGCACCACCAAATAAACCAACCTTTCCGCCTTTTGCAAATGGGCACATTAAGTCGATAACTTTAATACCTGTTTCTAAAATATCATTAGATGCTGACTGATCTGTATAGCTAGGTGGTTTTCTGTGAATTGGCATTTTTTCTTTTTCGCCAATAGGTCCTTTTTCATCAATAGGATTTCCTAAAACATCCATGATTCTACCTAAAGTTGGTTGTCCAACTGGAACTGAAATAGGCGCATTAGTTCTTGAAACAGCTAAACCTCTTTTTAATCCCTCTGTGACGCCCATAGCAATAGTTCTGACAACTCCATCGCCAAGCTGCTGTTGAACCTCAAGAGTAGTTCCACTCTCATCGATCATTAAAGCTTCATATACTTTTGGAATATTATTTTTATCGAATTCGACATCAATAACCGCTCCAATAATTTGTGTAACTGTTCCGTTGCTCATATTTTTCTCCTTAAACTGCTGCTGCGCCGCCAACTATCTCTGAGAGCTCTTGAGTGATAGCTGCTTGTCTTACATTGTTATATAAAAGTTCTAATTCTTTAATCAAATCGCCTGCGTTATCAGTTGCACTTTTCATTGCAATCATCTTCGCCGCTTGTTCACAGGCATTATTTTCTACAACAGCCTGATAAACCAATGACTCGATATATCTTGTTAAAAGGCCATCTAATAGCTCTTTAGCTTCAGGCTCATAAATATAATCCCATTGTGTTGGAATGGATTCGTCTTGCTCAGCTGGAGCTAGAGGAATTAATTGATCAACATTGGGTTGTTGAGTCATGGTATTTACAAAGCTATTCGAACATAAATAAGCCTGATCGATATCGCCATTCTTATGCATGTCTAAAACAACCTTTGTTAGGCCAATTAAATCTTCTGGATTTGGTTTATCGCCAAGCTTTTCTGCAACCCCTACAACCTGGGCGCCAACACTTTTAAAAAAGCCTGGAGCTTTTGATCCTATAAGTGCAAAACATGACTCAATTCCTTGTTCATGAAGTTCTGCTGATTTAGCAATTACCTGTTTAAACAAATTAATATTTAAACCTCCACATAATCCCTTGTCAGATGACACTACTATAAAACATGCTTTTTTTGCAGATCTTTCCTCATAGAATGGATGTGGGTACTCAGAGTTTGCTGAAGCAATATGAGAAATAACATCTTTAATTTTTAAAGAATAAGGTCTTCCTTTTAACATATTGTCTTGAGTTTTCTTCATTTTACTCGCTGCAACCATTTCCATGGCCGAAGTAATTTTTTGCGTGCCTTTAATGCTCGCAATCTGCTTTCTTACTTCTTTTGTGTTAGCCATTATTTGTCTTTAATTAAAAGGTTTGTGTTTTTTTAAAGTCTTCAACCAATGCTGTGAACTGGCTTTCAATATCATCATTCCAATCGCCTGTTGAATTAATCTGTTGTTCTAGCTCTGATTTTTCAGCAGTTAAATACCCGTGAAGTGCTTCTTCAAAGTCCAATATTTTCTCAACTTCAACGTCAGCCATGTAACCCCTATCAGCTGCAAACAAACTCAATGCTTGTTGCGCAACACTCATTGGTGCATATTGTTTTTGCTTCAGAAGTTCTGTGAAAGCCTTACCATTTGCTAATTGCTGTTTTGTAGCATCATCTAAATCTGAGGCAAATTGAGAGAAAGCAGCAAGCTCACGATATTGAGCTAAAGCAGTTCTTACACCACCAGCTAGTTTCTTCATTATCTTTGTTTGTGCGGAGCCACCAACCCTTGAAACAGATAGGCCGGGATTAATAGCAGGCCTTATACCAGAGTTAAATAATTCTGTTTCTAAATAGATTTGTCCATCTGTAATAGAAATTACATTTGTTGGAACAAAAGCAGAAACGTCTCCTGCTAATGTTTCAATAATTGGCAGTGCTGTTAATGAGCCTGTCTTGCCTTTTACTTTTCCGCCAGTAACTTGTTCTACATAATCTGCATTAACTCTAGCAGCTCTTTCTAATAATCTTGAATGTAGATAGAACACATCTCCAGGATATGCTTCTCTTCCTGGAGGCCTTTTAAGAAGTAATGATACCTGCCTGTAAGCAACCGCCTGTTTTGAAAGATCATCATAAACGATAAGTGCATCTTCACCCTTGTCTCTGAAATACTCGCCCATTGAACAACCAGAATAAGCTGATAAATACTGCATTGGTGCAGGATCAGCCGCTGTAGCTGAAACAACAATCGTGTGATCCATTGCGCCATACTCTTCTAATTTTCTTACAACATTAGCTACTGTTGATTGTTTTTGGCCAATAGCAACATAAATACATTTAACCCCAGTTCCTTTCTGGTTAATAATTGCATCGATTGCAACTGCTGTTTTACCTGTTTGTCTGTCACCAATAATTAATTCTCTTTGGCCTCTTCCAATTGGCACCATGGCATCAACAGCCTTCAGTCCAATCTGAACAGGCTGATCTACTGATTGACGAGCAATAACACCAGGCGCTACAACCTCAACAGGCGCAGTTCCTTCTGCTTTAATCTCGCCTTTACCATCAATAGGAGCTCCTAATGTATTTACAACTCTTCCAAGAAGAGCCTCTCCAACAGGAACCTCTAAAACCTTGCCTGTGCAAAGCGCCTTTTGACCCTCTACAAGCTCTAAGTAATCGCCAAGAACAACTGCACCAACAGAGTCTTGTTCTAAGTTAAGCGCCATTCCTTTAGTGCCGTTTTCAAATTCTATAACTTCACCATACATAACATCACCCATGCCATGTATTCTCACAATACCGTCAGATACGCTGACGATAATGCCTTCATTTTTTCTTTCTGCCGAAAGATCAAGTCCAGCGATTTTCTCTTTTAGAACGCTAGAAATTTCTGATGGATTTAATTGACTCATTTTTTCACCTTAAAAATTTAATTGGTTTACAAGTTTGTTGACCTTTCCTCTTATAGAAAGATCTAAAGTTTCGTCACCTACCTTAATAGATAAGCCGCCCATCATTTTTGGGTCTTTTGAAAAATATATATTTGCGTCCTTGCCATAAGAACTTCTTAGCTTTGCCTCAATGCTCTCTTTGGCATCATCACTTGGATCTGTTGCAACAAAAACTTCTATTGAGTTTTGGTCTTTATGCTTTTCTAATAGTTCTTGATAAATCGAATATATTGGATGGAGAAGGTTTAATCTTTTATTCTCAGCCAATATTGCAAGGAGTTTTTTCGATGTATCTAAAATACTGTCATCAAAAAGCTTAACTAAAATATCTACAACCTCTTGTCTTGATAAGACGGGATTTTCAATTGTATCTATCACCTCTTTAGACTCAGAAGCTATAGCCATTATTTTTAGCTCATCAGCCATGCTGTCTAAATTACTTGATTCAAGCGCCGAAGAAAATAGTGCCTTCGCGTATGGTCTTGCAAGTGGGGTGAGTTCAATCATTGTCTATAAATCCTCTGCTGCCTTCTTCAAAATAGCATCATGTTTTTCTGGAGATATCTCATCTCCAAGGATTTTTTGAGTTGTATCAATAATAATCTCAGACATTTGCTGTCTTAACTCTTCTTTTGCTTTGTTGGTTTCATTCTCAATAGATGTTGATGCTGAAGTCATAATTTTTTCAGCCTCTTCTTCGGCTTTAGACGAAGCATCTCCGACAATTTGCGATGCTCTGGCATTGGCTTTCTTCAGAATTTCTGCAGCCTCTGTTTTGGCTTGATCCATTTCTTTGTCAAAAGCTAATTTAGCTTCTTCAAGCGAATCATCTGCTTTTTTAGCAGCCTCTAGTCCATCAGATATCTTTTTTTCTCTTTCTTGCATGACTTCCAAGATAGGCGGATAGACATATTTCCAGCATATAGCTACAAATACAATCATCACGACTGCTTGGGCAAGTAAGGTTGCGTTTATATTCATTCTTTAAATTTTTACAGAGCAAATAACATATACATGCCAAGGCCTACACCAATCATAGGTACCGCATCTGTTAATCCCATCATAAGGAAGAATCTACCCTGAAGGAAAGGAGCCAACTCAGGCTGCCTAGCTATACCTTCAATAAATTTACTACCTAAAATACCCACACCAATTCCAGCTCCAATTGCTGAAAGACCCATGGTAATTCCTGCTGCTAAAATACTATATTCCATTTTTTTCTCCTTAAAGTTGAGGTTTAATGTTCCTCTGTTTCATGCGCCATTGCCAAATATGCAATGGTTAACGCCATAAATATAAATGCTTGCAGTGCCACAATTAATATGTGGAAAAGCGCCCAAACTAAATGTAGACCAAATCCAACCATGCCTATTGGTATGCTACTAAAAAACAACATCAATGCAATTAATATAAATATCATTTCACCTGCATATAAATTTCCAAAAAGTCTTAGGCCTAATGAGATTGGCTTGGCTATAAAATTAACCATCTCTAAAATAAAATTAACAGGAATCATCCATTTTCCAAATGGATGTAATGTCAACTCTGCTACAAAAGCCTTAGGTCCTTTAACTTTGATGCTGTAATAAATTGTTAAAACAAATATTGCCAATGCCATACCAAGTGTTATGTTTGGATCGGTGGTTGGAACAACCTTAAAATAAAAAGACTCAGGACTGTTAATCCATGCATGTTCTGGCCCACCAACAAGAAAATAAGCGATGTGGCCTGCTAGTACGGGGATAAAATCAACCGGTATTAAGTCCATTAGGTTCATCAACAATATCCAAACAAAAACAGTAAGAGCAAGTGGAGCAATAAGCTTATTTTTAACAGAGCCAAACAATGATTGCACATTATCTTCTACAAACTCTATGCTCATTTCTACAAAGTTTTGAAGGCCGGTGGGTGTTGAATCAGCACTTACTGATTTTGGCATAGCCATTCTAAACAATAATATAAACAGTCCGCCTAAAAAAATTGACCAAAAAAGAGAGTCTACGTGAAAAGCCCAGAATCCCATTTGATCTACATAATGAGGATCGCAAGTCCATCCTTCTGGAGTTTTTCCACAAGTAAGGTTTGTTAAATGATGATCAATATATGATTTTGTAGTTAGCTCTTTTGCCATTATGTTGAGGCCCTTGTTTTAGAAATAAAAAACATTGGACTTACTGTTGTATTTATTAAAATATAAGAAAACATTGCGTAAACAAAGGCTTCATTTAAGTATCTGCCTGTTAGATATAAAAAAACCATAAAAAGGGACCATTTAACTGACCAATTATATACGGCGTTAACAGCATGATCATTTATTCTGCTGCTAATAATGTAAGCACTTGCTAGACAAGCAAAATAAGTAATTGGTGCCAAAGCGAAGAAAGCGCTTTGCATCGTTCCAGCAATTCCAAGAAATAAAAAGCCTATAAATATAAGGTTTTTGTTGTTAAAAATAGTGTTAAACAAACTTTTCAAAAGGTCTATGTTTTTGTATAAATGTATTGGCGGGAATTATAGAAATTTATGGCCTTATAAACAAGTTGTTTTCACATTAATTTGTATATCAATCTGTTAACTTAGAGATGATGTTTTCAAGCTCATCTGATGTGTTATAGGTGATAACAACTTTTCCATTTTTTTTATTTTTTGCTTCGATTTCAACCTTGTGCCCGAAAGCCTCTGACATCTCTTGCTCAATATTTAAAAGGTCTGTGTCTTTGCTTTTTTTGACGCCGGTCTTTGTTCCTTTCTTTTTGTTGGCTATGTTGCTTAAGTCTTTGACCGTAAGTTTGTTTTTTACTATATTTTCAGCTGCCAGCTCGGCCTCTTTTGGGTCTAGTGATGCTAATAGCTTGGCGTGTCCTTTTTCTATTTGTCCAGAGGAGAGAAGATCCAAAACCTTTGCTGGAAGTGATAAAAGCCTAAGGGAGTTAGCTATTGTGCTTCTGGCTTTTCCTGTAGATGATGCTACTTCATCCTGTGTGAGGCCAAACTCTCTTTTTAACCTATCATAACCCCTTGCCTCTTCAACAGCATTAAGATCCTCTCTTTGAAGATTTTCAATTAGAGCAGACTCTAATGCGTCTTGGTCTTTTTTTTGATCAACAAGGCATGGTATTGTTTTTAACCCAGCTTTTTTTGATGCCCTTAACCGCCTTTCTCCTGCAATTACTTCATATTTGTTTAGACCAAGCTCTCTGACTAAAATCGGAGAAAGCACGCCGTGGTTTTTAATTGACTCAGTTAGTTCTAGAAGTTTTTCTTCGTCAAAGTTAGATCTCGGTTGAAACCTGCCAGCATTAATAGATGACACCTCGACATCTTTAACAGTTCTTTGGTTTGATGTGCTTGATGATCCCAATAATGCATCAAGTCCTCTATTCAAAATTTTTCCATCTTCAGACATATTCGACCTTCCTTATTAGTTCTCCAGCGAGTGCTAGATAGGCTTTTGCGCCATATGAGCTCGGCATATATTTTACACCTGATATTCCGTGACTAGGCGCCTCTGCAAGCTTTATATTTCTTGGTATTAGGGTATTAAAAACTAGGTTTGAAAAATGGGACTCAAGCTCATCCGAAACCTCTTTAGCCAAGTTATTTCTCATATCAACCATTGTTCGAACTATTCCAATAACCCTATTATTTGACAGATTTTTATCAGATAGTGATTGAATTGTCTCCATCAGACCAGTCACACCCTCAAGGGAGTAATACTCGCACTGAAGAGGGATAAGTGTTCCTGAAGCAGCAAATAGAGCCTCTATGGTTAATTGATTTAAGGTTGGCGGTGTGTCTATGATTGTATAGTCATATTTATCTTTTAAGGCTTCTAGTTCTTTTGATAAGAAAGATTGTTTGTTATTTTCTCGTATTCCAACCTCTAAAGCTATTAGCTCTTGTCCACCAGGCAAAAGATCATAATCGTCTGAGGATTTGTAAATACATTCCATTATTTGTATATTTTCAAAAAACAGGTTGTATAAAGTATTGGGTTTGTTTTCTTTAATGCCTGCTGCCGTGGTGGCATTCCCTTGGGGGTCTAGGTCGATTAATAATACTTTTCTCTTTGTTGCGGCTAGGCTTGCTGCAAGATTAACTGCAGTTGTTGTTTTACCAACTCCACCTTTTTGGTTTGCTATAGCTAAAACTTTATTCATTTGGTTTTATTTGTAAAAAATGCCTTTCAACCCCTATGCTCCCTATCTCGATTATTTCACACTTATATTTGTTTGTGTTTATAGAATTTAATTCTTCAACGATTTTCTCTTTTCTTCCTTTTAAAAGTAAATATTTTCCATTAGCGGAGAGATTTTTTTGTGTAAGATTTAAAATATTTTCTGCAGAAGAAAATGCTCTTGCTGTTATTAGGTCATAGGTCCCAAGATTGTTTTTTTCGTTTATTGTTGTCTTGATTACATTTGTATTTTTGAGGCCTAAGAGATCAATCATTTTATTAAGAAAATAGCATTTTTTTTGGTTTTTTTCTAACAGGCTGTTTTGTGTTTTTGGGCAAAATATCCCTATTAGAATGCCAGGAAAGCCACCACCCGAACCCAAGTCAAGCACCGACCCTCCCTCTTGTATTTGTTTAATTAAGGGCAGGCAGTCTATAACATCCTTTTTGAAAACTTCTTCTTTGTTCTCTCTAACAAATATGTTGTGTTTTTTATTAAAGATGAGTGCCTCGTCAACAAAACTGTTTACTTGGGAGACTTGTTTCTCTGAAATTTTATTGTGATGTTCTTTTAAAAGCTTTGTGAAATGATCATCCATTGGTTTTGACTAGCTCGCCCTTTTTTATGCTTACTAATATTAAGTTTATAGCTGCGGGAGTAACGCCCTCTATTCTAGATGCAGACCCGATGGTTTCCGGCTCAGCTTTCGAAAGCTTTTCAACTACTTCGTTTGATAGTCCGCTAATTTTTTCATATTCAAAGTTTTTAGGTATTTTTTTGTTGTTTTGTTTTTTGTTTTTATTTACTTCTCGGAGTTGTTTTTCTATATATCCTTTGTACTTGATTTCTGTAGAGGCTCTTTTAAATAATTTTTTTTGGTTTTGTTCGAGTTTAATTATTTGAGCTTCGTCCACATCTGGTCTTGTTAGGAGTTGAGCAATGCTTCGCTTTTCCTCCAATACCACTGTTTTGTTTTGTTTGTTTTTAAATTTGTTTAGTTTGGTTTTTTCTAAAACTGTTTTAACAAACTCTTTGTATGTTTTTTCTTTTTCGATAAATTTGATTAGGTTTTTTTCTTCAACCAGGCCGAATGCATGACCCTT
Source organism: uncultured SAR86 cluster bacterium (assembly GCA_905478035.1). Lineage (GTDB taxonomy): Bacteria > Pseudomonadota > Gammaproteobacteria > Magnimaribacterales > D2472 > SCGC-AAA076-P13. The sequence continues at coordinate 12,768 of CAJQGX010000025.1, forward strand.
TTCCAATATTCTTTGCTCTGCGTTGTTTTGCGATAATAAAAGTCTGTGTTCTGCTCTGCTTGTAAACATTCTATAAGGTTCTGTTATTCCGTGTGTTATCAAATCATCAACCAAGACCCCTATATAAGCCTCGCTTCTTTCTAAAACAAACTCTGTTTCGTTTTTTACTGATCTTCCAGCATTAACTCCTGCTATCAATCCTTGGGCTGCGGCTTCTTCGTATCCTGTTGTTCCGTTAATTTGACCAGCTAAATAAAAATTATTTAAGAATTTGGTCTCCAGTGTTTGTTTTAAAGATCTTGGGTCAATAAAGTCATATTCAACAGCATAGCCATACTCTTCTATTTCTGACTCTTCCATTCCTGCTATAGATTTAATAAATTTTTCTTGAGCTTCTTTTGGAAGGCTTGTTGATATTCCGTTGGGGTAAACAAGGTCAACATCGATACCTTCTGGCTCTATAAATATTTGGTGGCTTTCTTTTGTACTGAATTTATACACCTTGTCTTCAATAGAGGGGCAATACCTTGGGCCTATACCAACAATGTTGCCTGAATACATGGCTGATAGGTGGGTGTTGTCGCTTATTATTGAGTGGGTGTTTTTATTTGTTCTTGTTATATAACAGGAGAGTTGGGTTTGGTGTTTTTTTACCTCTCCTCTCAAAGACATAAAAGGGGTTGGCTCTTCGCCTGGCTGTTCTTCCATTGCAGAAAGATTAAGGCTCGAAAGTTTAACTCTTGCCGGAGTTCCTGTTTTCAGTCTTCCCATTGGAAGATTCATGCTATAAAGTTTTTTAGATAGGGGTATTGATGAAAGGTCTCCAACCCTGCCACCTTTTGAAGATTCTGATCCTGTATACATTACTCCGTTTAGAAAAGTCCCTGTTGTAAGAATGGTTTTTTTTGCATAAATCTCTTGTTTATCTGTGACCACTCCTGCAACAGAATCTTTTTCTATAACAAGATCTAAAACCTCTTCTTCAAAAATATCTATGTCTGTTTTAAGGAGAATATCTTGGATTGCTTTTTTATATAGTCCTCTGTCACATTGAACTCTTAGAGCTTGAACAGCATCACCTTTTCTTGTATTGAGTGTTCTGTACTGAATGCCTGACATATCGGTTGCAACTGCCATAATACCGCCGAGAGCGTCCACCTCTCTTACTATATGTGATTTTCCTAAACCACCTATTGCTGGATTGCATGACATTTGGCCTATTTTGTTTTTTTCAAATGTAACAAGAGCGCATTTTAGTCCTAGTCTAAAAACGGCATGAGCAGCCTCCACCCCGGCATGCCCTCCACCAACAACTATAACGTCATACTTATTCATATCTATTTCTCTAAGTTATAAAACCAATAATATCTATATTATATACTTATTGTTATTTCTATTAGGGTCTTTGTTTATTGTTAATAAAGCCTCTAAACCCAATACAAGCACGGTTTTAAAGCTTCTAATAACCATTGTTTAATATTACTTATAAGGGGTTAAAAAGCAGGTATGAACCTGTTGATAAAAAAAACCGCGAAAAAACAACCACAAGTTAATAACAAGTTATTTACCAATACAAAAACTACTAAAAATATCTCCCAGTAATTGATCTGATGTTTTCTTGCCAACAACAACATCAAGACATGATCTTGCTATTTTTAATTCCTCAGCAGCAACCTCTAAACCATCCCCAGATTGAATTATTGTTAAAGCTTTCTTAATGGAGGATATGGAGTTATTAAACAAACTAATATGCCTATCTCTTACAAGAAAAGTTGCGTCTTTTTGCAAACTTGTTTTAAAAAACGCAGTAATTTTTTCTTTAAAATCCTCAAACCCTTCACCAGTTTTAGCTGATATTCTGCAATCAAATGAAGCAACCTCAGAGTCATCAACATCAATTTTATTAAGTACTTTTAAAAAAGGCTTTTCTCCAACAAGAGATGAAAACTCTTCAAGACGACTCAATGATGATGGATCAAAAACACCGACAACAACGTCAGCATTAACAATCTCATTTTTTGTCAAATCAATACCTTTTGCCTCTATTGTGTCACTAGTTTCTCTTAAACCAGCCGTATCAAACAAAGAAAAGGAAAAGCTTTCATAAAAAACCTCAGATTCAATAATATCTCTAGTGGTTCCAGGCGTATCTGATATTAACGCCCTCTCAAAACCAAGCAACCTATTAAAAGTTGAAGATTTGCCTGAATTGGTAGGACCGATAAAAACAACCTTATTTTTAGCAGAAAGGTTTTTCCTGTTTTTACAGCCACTTAAAAATAGATCAAATTTAGAAATCAAAACACTTACGTCTGAAACAATATCTTCGTCCATAAAATCTTCTTCCTCATCAGAAAAATCAATCTCACCCTCAACTCGCATTCTCAAACTATTTATATCATCTGAAAGCTCATGCACTTCCCTAGAAAAATCACCAGACAAAGATTTAGATGAAAGATAAACATCTTCTGTGTTTGTGCTGTCGATAACATCTAAAACAGACTCAGCTTCATTTAAATCTATCTTCCCATTTAAAAAAGCCCTTTTAGTAAACTCACCAGGAGGCGCTTCATCAAAACCTATACCCGACAAAGCCTCTTCTATGAGAGCCATGACACCCAGGCCGCCATGAGCATGTATCTCAAAAGAGTCCTCGCCTGTGTAACTCTTACTCCCATCAAAAACCAAGACACCAACCGTGTCCACTAAAAGACCGGAGTTGTAAAAAGGCCTCACAGAAAAAACTCTTGAGGAAATATCAGATGTTCCAAATAGACTCTTCAGGCTTTTCAAACAACCATTGCCCGTCACTCTGAATATACATATGGCTGACTTATGGGCAGGGGTCGCAAGAGCATACACAACAGACACGCTAATTAACTCCTAGTTCTTGGATTGCGGATCACCCAATACACCGAGCTTGCTATAAAGATATCTTTGTTGAATCAAAGAAACCCCAGCATTAACAACAGAGTATAAACACAGACCTGCTGGAAAGATTACAAAGAAAACAGCGAACATCACTGGCATGGTTTTCATTATTTGGGCTTGCATTGGGTCTTGTGTTGGCGGTTGAGGGTTTAGTTTTTGTGTTAAAACCATAACAAACCCAAAAACAACAGGAAGAATAAATAAAGGATCGGGAACAGAAAGATCTGTTATCCATAAACCAAAATCAGCAAACCTTAATTCAACCATCTCTCTTAAAGCAAAAAAGAAACCAATAAAAAAAGGCATCTGAGCAAGCATTGGTAAACACCCACCAAGAGGATTGGCCCCCTCTTTTTTATATAATGCCATCATTTCTTGGCTGAGCTTTTGCTTGTCATTAGCATACCTGTCTTGTAGCTCTTTCATTTTGGGCATAACTTTTCTCATGTTGCCCATTGCAACAAAACCTTTGGCGGTTACAGGAAACAGAATAAGTTTAAGCAACAGGGTAAAAAGAATTATCGAAACCCCCCAATTACCAACATAATTGTTTATAAAATCTAAAACCATCACCATTGGCTGAGATATAAACCAAAACCAACCCATATCAATTGAAAGCTCTAAATTATCAGCTCTTGTTTCCAAGTCCTTTCTTATCTTTGGACCAATAAAAATTCTATGAGAGTGAGAGCTCACCAGGTTTTGAGCATCCCCTTTTTCAACTGTATAACCCATACTATAAATACCCGAATCCCCAGGCTGAGCAAAATAATTATAAACAAAGTCATCTGATCCAATTACAGCAGCAAAAAAATATTTTTGAATAAAGGAAACCCAACCACCCCTAGATAAAAAAGAAATTCTTTCCTCAATTTTTCTGAGTCTTTGAGTTTCATATGGGTCATCCGATGTGCTAAAAGCAACAGCCTGATAGGAGCTGTTATTCATCATACCCCCCTCTGTAATTGCGGTCTTTAAATCCAAAGACCTCCCATCGGTTCTATAAAGAGAAGCAAATGCTTTCCCATAACTACCACCCTCTATTGAATCTAATACCTGAACCTCATATGTTTCAGGAAGAAAAGATATTTCTTTTTTTGCTCCTAGAGATTTGTCATAAAGGGTTACAAAACCCTCGCCATTATCAAGCAGCTCATAGTTTGTTTTTTCACCCGTAAAACCTGATTTAAAGTAATACTTAAAAACACCCTGTTCATCAGAACCAAAAACCCTAACTCCAATAGACCCAGGTATGTTCTCAACTCCATATTCCTTGAGCCTTGCCTCAACAATAGCACCAGAAGTTACTGCAACCTTTAATCTCAACAGATCATTTTCTAGATAAGCATAAAGACCATCATCTGTTACAGCACCAATAAGACCTTCTGTCTTTGCTAGACTCATGTGTTCTGCTTGAGACACAACTTTATTCTCGGCGTTCCACTGATAAAACAGAGAGCCTGACAAAACCAATATAACTGCTAGGTAAATTTTTCTAATGTTCATTTTTATATATCCACTAATGGTTTGATGATTCTACAGCTTTAACGATTTCAACAGAAGGGCTTACACCGCCATCTTTAAAATAATCACTATAAACCAACACTAGGTAACACCCTTTATCTGAGATTAGATCGTTGGTTCTAAATATTTCTTTTATTTGCCTCTTAATTTTATTGCGATCAACAGCAAGTTTGAAATTTTTTTTTGATATTGAGACCCTTAAGTTTTCAGGATCCCCTTCTAGGAAAAAGATTCTAAGTCGACTAGATGAATGAAAATGTCTTGGAAGCTTTGAATAAGCCAAGTTCTATGCAGTTAAAACCTTTCGACCCTTTTTACGTCTAGCAGATAAAATAGCTCTACCAGCCTTGGTTGCCATTCTCGCTCTGAAGCCATGAGTTCTGCTTCTTTTTAATGTACTAGGTTGAAATGTTCGTTTCATAATTCACCATCTAAAAAATTAGTGGCGCATTATAGCCCAATAATTAAGAGTTTTCACAAATATATATAAAAACATAAAATTATTTTATATAAACAAGTTATCCACAGAAAATTCATGAAGTTATCCTGTAGATATCTTGTGTGTTTTTTAATAGACTAGACATTCACATAAGAGGAGAAGAGATTGGAATTTTGGAATAAATGCTCAGAAAGATTAGAAAACAAACTTTCACAAGACGATTTTAACACCTGGATCAGACCATTAAAAGCAAATTTAAATGAAGATATTTTAGAGCTAGTTGCTCCCAATGATTTTATTCTTAATTATGTGGAAACTAATTTAGTAGATGAAATTACACAGATGGTCAAAGCACAATCAAAAAAGAATATAAACTTAGTCTTTAAAACTCATACAAAAGAAACATTTGTTGATAAATATAAAAATCAAAAAAAATCTGAAGATACAAAATTAGTTCCATCTTATGTTTTCGAGACATTTGTCGAAGGTAAGTCTAATCACCTTGCTTTAGCGGCCTCTAAACAGGTTGCATCCAACCCAAAGGGCGACTATAACCCTTTGTTTATATATGGTGGAGTTGGTTTGGGTAAAACTCATTTAATGCATGCTGTTGGTAACGAGATATTAAAAAACGAACCAGGAAAAAGAATAGTGTACGTTCATTCAGAGAAATTTGTCTCAGATATGGTTAAAGCTCTTCAATTGGGAGCAATGAATGAATTCAAATCATTTTACAGAAACGCTGATGCGTTGCTTATAGATGATATTCAGTTTTTTGCAGGCAAAGAGCAATCACAAGAAGAGTTTTTTCATACTTTTAATGCCCTTTTAGACAGAAACAATCAAATGATCTTAACTTGTGATAAATACCCTAAGGAAATAGATGGCCTAGAAGAAAGATTAAAATCTAGATTAGGATGGGGCCTTCCAGTAGTAATAGATCCGCCTGAACTAGAAACTAGAGCTGCTGTTCTTCTTCAAAAAGCATCATCTATGGGTGTAGAGATGCCTAATGATTGCGCTATTTATATAGCCCAAAGAATAAGGTCAAACATAAGAGAGTTAGAAGGCGCTTTAAAAAGAGTAATTGCAAATGCAAGATTTACAAATCAACCTATTGACCTAGCCTTAGTAAAAGATGCGCTCAAAGACCTATTTGTCATTTCTGCAAAAATGGTTAGCATAGAAAATATTCAAAAAACTGTTGCCGAATACTACAACATTAAACTTTCTGATCTTTTATCAAAAAGAAGAAGTAGGTCTATAACAAGGCCTAGGCAGCTCGCAATGGCTTTAACCAAAGAGTTAACAAACCACAGTCTTCCTGAAATAGGAGAAGCTTTTAACGGTAGAGACCACACAACGGTGCTTCATGCATGTAAAAAAATTGCTGAACTTAGAAAAGAAAACCCTTCACAAGAAGAGGATTACAGGAATCTTAACAGGGCATTAACTAACTAGCTTATGGACTTTTATATTACAAAAGAAGAGGTCGTAAAATCGCTTAATTCAACACTTGGTGTTGTTGAGAAAAGACAAACATTGCCAATTTTGGCTAATGTTTTGTTTGAGGTTGATGAGTCATCCTTAAGACTAACAGCTACGGATCTTGAGTCAGAAATATCAACAATATCTACAATCTCAAATTTTAAAAGCGGTGGGAAAATAACCGCGCCAGCCAAGAAGCTTAGTGAGTTGTGTAGACTTTTTAGCGATGGGTCTGAAATACATTTTTTTCTTGATGGGGATAATCTCAGAATTGAAACTAATTCAGGTAAATATAACTTAGCAACACTGCCAAGCGAAGACTTTCCTGTCTTTGAGAAAGAAGAAACAGGCGATTCTATTAATATAACGCCAAAAAATCTTAAGTCTCTTATTGGTAAAACAGCTTTTGCAATGGGCAACCAAGATTGGAGGCATTATTTAAACGGTCTATATTTATTCGTTGAGGACACTTTAGTTACTAGTGTTGCAACAGATGCTCATAGGCTTGCAATGGCAACATTACCGTTAAATGAAGGTGTTAAGGAGCAGATCACAGGAATAGTGCCCAGGAAGTCTATCAATGAAATAGGCAAACTTGTCGGTGATAGTTCTGAAAATGTTGTTTTAAAATTAGGCTCTAGCTCAATAATTGTAGACATCTCTGGAACAACCTTTGCCAGTAAACTTATTGAAGGCAAATTCCCAGACTATGAGCAAGTGATTCCTTCTGGAGATAGCTCAACACTCTCTATAAACAGAAAGCTTTTCTCTGAAAGCTTAAGTAGGGTAAGTGTATTATCCAGTGAAAAGTTTAGAGGGGTTAGAATAGTGACATCTGACAACTCAATTAATATATCAGCAAACAACCCAGAAAAAGAGCAAGCAGAAGAATCTATAGCATGCTCCTACAGTGGAGAGGCAACAGATATAGCCTTTAATGTAAATTATATTCAAGAAATTTTATCCTCTATCGATGATGACAATGTTGAAATACATTTCTTTGGCTCAAACAAAAGTTGTTTAATAACGAGTCCAGGGTCTGAAAGCTTTAAATATGTTGTAATGCCGCTTCTTATATAAGAAGACTAAATTTATTACTAAGATAAATGATTCATGATCTAACACTTAATAACTTTAGGTGCTTTTCCTCTTTGAATATAAAACTCTCTCCTGGGATCAACTTTTTCTATGGAAAAAATGGATCAGGTAAGACATCCATCCTTGAAGCAATTAATCTTTGCTCTAGTGCCAAATCTTTCAAAAGTGGAAATCTTCAATCTTTGATTTCAATAGGAGAGGAGGCGTTTAATATCAAAGGCCATGACAACACTTCAGGCTATTCTCTCGTAATTACAAAACAAAAAACCAAGCCGATATCTATATTACTCAACAACTCTAAGACAACAACAAGCAAGCTTATAAGAGAGTTTCCTTCAACATCTATTCACAACAACACATTTTCTTTTGCTGATGCCCCGCCAGACTTTAGAAGAAAGCTTTTAGATAAGTCTATATTTATTGCCGATAAACAGTTCTCGGAGACTTGGTTTAGCTATTATAGGTGCCTTAAACAAAGAAATGCCTTGTTAAAAAATGGGTCTATCATAAACATTGAGCCTTGGGAAAAAAAGCTTGCTGATCTTGGCAAAGAGCTCACAGCCTTAAGAATAAAATTCTTCAATAATACATTTTATGAATTAAAAGATCTTATAAGTAAGCTCAACAAATCACCATCGACTGACTTTTTAGAAAATATTAATATTAGCTTTTATCCAGGATGGGATCATGATGTTGAGCTAAGTGAGTTATTTAAATCCAATAGAAACAAAGACTTAAGGCGCAAATCCACTTCAGAGGGTCCTCACAAGGCTGATATTAGGTTTCTAATAGAAGATGTTGAAGCTAAACAAATTCTTTCAAGAGGCGAGCAAAAGCTTTTTTCTATACTTTGGTGTTGCGCTCAGCATGAAGTCCTTCGTAAATACCATGAAATCAACGCAGTGTTAATAATAGATGATATTAAATCAGAGCTAGATGATAGTACTTTTGAAGTCTTTTTGAACCTGCTTAATTTTCTAAACAATCAAATTATTTTTTCCTGTATAGATGATCATTTTAGTAGTAAAATAGAGGCTGATTTTAGAGAGTTTAAAAAGTTCCACGTGGAACAATTAAAGTAAAAATTTATGCCAAAAAAAGCAGAAGAAGCCACTTACGATTCATCCAATATTCAAGTTTTAAAAGGCCTTGAGGCGGTTAAAAAAAGACCAGGGATGTATATTGGTGATACGGATGATGGTTCTGGACTTCATCATATGGTATTTGAGGTTCTGGATAATTGCATTGACGAAGCAATGGCAGGTCATTGCTCTGACATTAATGTCATTATCAATAAAGATGAGTCAGTAACAGTCAAAGACAATGGAAGAGGCGTCCCAGTTGATGTCCATAAAGATGAGGGCATATCAGCTGCGGAACTTATTTTAACAACACTGCATTCAGGTGGAAAATTCGATGATAACAGCTATAAAGTTTCTGGCGGACTTCATGGTGTTGGAGTCTCTGTTGTGAATGCCTTGTCTGATAGACTGATCTTAAAAGTATGTAGAGATGGCGGAGAGTACTTTCAAGAATACAAGCACGGAGTTCCATTAGCAAAATTAAAAAAACTGGGCACCTCAAAAGAAACAGGAACTGAAATAACATTCTATCCTTCAAACACAACATTCTCATCAGTAATTTTTGAGATAGATAAGATACATAAGAGAATACAAGAATTATCTTTTTTAAATGCTGGCGTCTCAATAACTGTTACAGATGAAAGAACTGGAAAATCAAAGAAATTCAAAAATAGTGGCGGCCTTTCAAGCTATGTAACCTACTTAAAAGGCACAAAAAAACATGTAACAGAAATATTTGAATGCTCTGCTACTGAGAATGATGTTGGTGTGGAAATCGCGTTACAGTGGACAGACTCATACACAGAGAACGTACTTTGCTACACAAATAATATTCCACAAAAAGATGGCGGAACACATTTAGCTGGTTTTAGAGGAAGCCTAACAAGAGTTTTAAAGGCATTCATTAAAAAAGAGAATGCAAAAAAAACACCAACAGATCTTTTAGGAGAAGATGTTAGAGAGGGAATTGTTGCAATAATCTCAGTTAAAGTACCAGATCCTAAATTTTCCTCTCAAACAAAAGAGAAATTAGTTTCATCAGAGGTTGAAAGTGTAGTCAGTACTGTATTTAGTAATCACTTTAATGACTACCTTTTAGAAAATCCAAAAGATGCGGCAGGCATATATGCAAAGGTTGCTGAAGCAGCACTGGCCAGAGAGGCTGCAAGAAAAGCAAGAGAAATGACAAGAAGGAAGGGCGTATTAGAGATTGCAGGTCTCCCAGGTAAATTAGCCGATTGCCAGGAAAAAGATCCAGCACAATCAGAAATATATATAGTTGAGGGTGACTCTGCTGGAGGTTCTGCTAAACAAGGCCGTAATAGAAAAAATCAGGCTATTCTTCCACTAAAAGGAAAAATTATTAATGTTGAGAAAGCCAGAATAGATAAAGTTCTTGGTTCTCAAGAGGTTGGAACTCTAATTAAGGCCTTGGGTTGTGGTATAGGAAAAGACGATTTCGACATTGAAAAGCTCAGATACCATAGAATAATCATTATGACAGATGCTGATGTTGATGGATCACACATCAGGACTCTGTTATTGACTTTTTTCTATAGGCAAATGTTTGAGATTGTGGAAAGAGGGCATGTATATATAGCGCTCCCTCCTTTATATAAAATCACAAAAGGGAAAGAATTTGTTTATGCTTCAGATGAGCAACAAAAAGAGGATGCTGTTGAAGAATTCTCTAAAAATGGCGGAAGGGGTTTAGAGGTTCAGAGGTATAAAGGCTTGGGAGAAATGAATCCAGAGCAGCTATGGACTACAACGATGGACCCAGTTGAAAGAAGAATGCAGCAAGTCAATATTAATGATGTGCAAGATGCCAACCATTCTTTTGAAATGCTTATGGGAGATGATGTTGAGCCTAGAAGAGAGTTTATTGACGAAAACGCTTTAACAGTAACGGATTTAGATATTTAATTGATTTCATTGTAGGTTTTTCTAACCCACTCTTCTGATTTTTGTGTTATTTCTTTTGCGCTTTTACCTTCAATAACAGGGCCTATCTTTACTATTATCTCACCAGGATCCTTAACAAATCTTTTGTTACGCCAAAACTTACCAGAGTTATGACATAAGGGTACTACTTTGATCCCGCTCTCTATAGAAAGCACTCCACAGCTATTTGCAAACCTTTGAATACCTTTTTCTGGAGGTATTCTAGTTCCTTCAGGAAATAAAATAATCGAGTAACCCGCTTTAAGTCTTTCTACCCCTTTAATTATAACTTTCTTGAGACTACTAAATTTATTAGCCCTATTTAAGGTTATTGGTTTCATACACCTAAGTGCCCAGCCAAAAAATGGAATGAGCAATAGCTCCCTTTTTACTATACTTGTATTGGGAATAAAGAGCGTTTGAATAAAAAAGGATTCCCACTGACCTTGATGGTTTGATACAACAATACATGCATCATTTGGTATATTGCCGCGCCCCTCCACAACCCATGAAATGCCACAAAAAAACTTTAAGGCGTATAGTAAAAAAATTATCCATTTAGATGAAAAAAGTTGCAGATTTTTTGTTGAAAGAAAAGGCCTTAACAGCAATATGAATATTGATACCGCTATGAGACTAATGTAGAAGACTATATTAAATAGAATACTACCAATAAGTCTCATTTATTAACCATTTATTTTTTTTATCAAATAGTCCTGTAGATTCTCAATAGCTATTGTTTCTTGAAGCATAGTATCTCTATCCCTAACTGTGGCTGTTTGATTTTCTAAACTATCAAAATCAATCGTTATACACAAAGGTGTTCCAATCTCATCATGCCTTCTATACCCTTTACCAATATTTCCAGTATTCTCTAAAATAATTCTACCTAAGTTTAACTTCTGCAAAGAATTTTTTACATTTTTTGCCAAATTAACAAGATCTTCATTATTTTTTTTGAGAGGTATCACGGCAGCTTTAATTGGAGAAAGATGAGGCTTAAGTTTCAGAACTATTCGCTCTTTGCCATTATCCAACTGTTCAAGATTATAAGCTTCATTCATTATTGCCAATATACCCCGCTCAACCCCGGCAGATGGCTCAATTACAAAAGGTACAACCCATTTATTTGTTTCTTGATCTTGTATTGCTAGCCTTGTATTAGATGAGTTGTTATCCATAACATTGGCTGATATGTTAAGTTCTTCTTGATTTTTTGTATGAGACCCTAAATCAAAATCTGTTCTATTTGCTATGCCCTCAAGCTCTTCAAGACCATGAGGAAACTTATACATAACATCTATGGTTCCTTTTGAATAATGGGCTAATTCATCTTTAGGTACATCATATAATTCAATATTTTCTGAACAAACACCCTGCTGTTCCCACCAGGATAATCTTATTTCGACCCATTTCTTGTGCCATTCCTCATCTGTGCCTGGAATTACAAAAAACTCTAATTCCATTTGCTCAAACTCTCTAACTCTAAAAATAAAATTCCTTGGAGTTATTTCATTTCTAAAGGCTTTGCCTATTTGAGCTATACCAAAAGGTAATGTTTTAGAAGAAGAATCAACAACATTTTTAAAGTTAGTAAAAATTTGTTGTGCTGTCTCAGGTCTCAAATATGCAAAAGAATCTCCATCATCAATTGGCCCAACGTTTGTTTTAAACATTAAATTAAAAGGCCTTGGTTCTGTAAGGTCTTTAGATCCACAGCCTGGGCATTTATCATCTTCTAATAAATCACTTCTCCATCTTGATTTACATTCACGACAGTCAACCATAGGGTCTGAAAAAGTGTCTTCATGCCCAGAATATTTTAAAACAGTAGGATTTGATAAAATTGATGCATCTAAGCCTTCAATATTATCATTTTCATATATCATTGAGCTCCACCAAGCCTGCTTAAGGTTGTTTTTAAGCTCTACGCCAAGTGGACCAAAGTCATACATACCCTGCATACCGCCATAAATTTCACCAGATTGGAAAATAAAACCCCTTCTTTTGCATAAAGATACTAGGTCATCCATTGTTTTTGCAGTCAATTCAATCTCCTATACTAAAAAGTAACAAATGTTCTTTTTAATCATATTGTAATTTATATTAAATAAACCTATATTGTATTAAGCCTATAATGATTATATATCAATCAGACCACATACAAGCACTATGAAAGCTTTATTTTATTTTTTAACTATTCTTCCCATAAGCCTCATAAGGTATTTAGTTGTTTTTATTATATTTTGCCGTCTTCATATAAAAAGCAATCTTTACAGAATAACACTTATAAATATTAATTTATGTTATCCAGACTTAGATGACCATCAAAAAATTAAATTAGCCAATGATAGCGTTATTGAAACTATTATAAGTGGATATGAATCCATGCTTTCATGGTCCAGGCCAATCCATAAAGCTGGTAATAATATTTTTAAAGTAGAAAACAATTTTTTATTAACAAGGAATGTTTATAACAAACAAGGCTTAATAATAATTGCAATTCACAACCGTAGTGTTGATATGTTGCTTAAATGGATTAATTCAAAAACAAATACGACAACTCTTTATAAAAAAATAAAAAACAAAAAACTTAATAACTTTGTTCGAAAAGAGAGAGAAAATAATAATAGTAAAACTTACGAAACCAATATGAATGGAGTTAGAAAAATATATAAATCTCTTCTATCTAATCAAGTAGTTTGCTTGGCTGCTGATCAAGTTCCCCAGGCAGGCATGGGAGAATATATAAATTTATTTAATAGAGAAGCTTATACAACAACTCTCGCCTCTTCACTGGCAGTAAAAACACAAAAGCCTGTAATATATTGCTGTATGAATTCAGACCAAAGCAAGTTATGTATTACGTTAAGAACTTGTAACGATAGTATTTATAATGAAAGTAAGTGCACACTATCTATGAATCAGAGCATTGAAGATCTAATCAATATAAATCCAAAAGATTACTCATGGGAATACAAAAGATTTAAAAAAGCTCAGCCAAAAAATACTGATCCATATATTTATATTTAAATTATTTATTCCAAAAGGCAGGAGTTAACAAGACAAGCAAAGTAAAGATTTCAAGCCTACCCAAAATCATTGCAAAAGATAATATTAATTTGCCTGCTGGAGAAACAGATTGATAATTGCTAGATACATCACCCAGTCCAGGACCAAGATTATTTAGGCATGCTCCTATTGCAGAGAATGCAGACTCAAAATCCATTCCAGTAATCAGAAGAGAGAGAAAAAGTATTACGAAAGAAATAACATATATAGAAAAAAATCCCCATACAGATGATGCAACTGAATCATCCACACTCTTGGTTCCTATCTTTAAACTTATCACAGCATTGGGGTGAATCATCTTTTTAAGAGTTATGTATGCATAATTAATAATAATTAAAACTCTCCATGCCTTTACACCTCCTCCAACAGATCCTGAACAAGCTCCAATAAAAGCACCAATTAAAAGAAGAAATCCAATTGACGGCGACCACCCAGAAGTATCACCAACCGAAAAACCTGTTGTTGTTATTATGGATACAGATTGAAACAAAAGCTCACTGGTAGAGGCATCACTATTAAAGGAAAAGAAATTAATAGCTACTGTAATTATAAAAATAAGCATTATTACCGATATAAAAAACCGCAGTTCTGGGTCATAAAAGTATTTAAGTGGCTTTTTCATGTAAAAAGCAAAATAATGGAGGGTAAAGCTAAGAGCTGACAGCAGCATAAATACTATGCATACAGCTTCTATGGCGCTGTTATTAAAATATCCAATACTAAGGTCGTGTGTTGAAAAGCCTCCAATAGAAACCGTACTAAGGCTATGAGAAATAGCATCAAACGCTGTCATTCCAGCAATAAAGTATAAAAAGGCACAGGCCAAAGTTAAAACTAGATATATTGCCCACAAGGCTTGAGCAGTTTCCTTGATCCTTGGAGTAAGTTTCTGATCATTCATTGCTCCAGGTATTTCAGCTTTATAGAGTTGGCCACCACCAATGCCCAAAAGCGGCATAACAGCTATTGCTAAAACAATTAAGCCCATTCCTCCCATCCACTGAAGAAGCTGTCTATAAAATAAAATTGATTGAGGGAGCTCATCTAGACCAGATAAAACAGTTGCCCCTGTTGTTGTTATACCTGACATTGACTCAAAAAAAGCATCAACTAGCGACATACCGCTCAAGTAAAAGGGTATAGAGCCTGCAGCAGAAAGGATTAACCAAAAAAAGGTAATTATTATAAATCCATCGCTTTGGCTGAGATCAGTAATAGATCCTTTAGTGAGATACCACCCCAAAAGACCAAAAGTAAAAACAAGAACGAAGGTTGTAATAAAAATATTGAGACTTGTGTCCATATAAACCCATGAAACAATCATTGGGAATATAAAAGAAGTGCTAAAAAACATTACAAGAATGCTAAAAAGGTTAATTATAGATTTAAGATTCATTATGAAGACTTAAATAATGCCTCAACTTCGCCCATCATGTTTTTATCTGATAAAAATACTATTAAGTGATCATTTAATGCAAGATCAATGCTTGCATTAGGCATTATTACATCGCCGTGTCTAATAATAGCTCCAATCGAACAACCTTCTGGTAAAGGAATATCCTTAATTGGGTTACCAAAAAGAGGGGATGTATATTCATTTGCATGAACTATGCCCTCTATAGCCTCTGCACCTAGATCTGTTTTTAGAATTACTTCTTGCGCCACATCGCTATCTCTTAGGTCTTGAAGCACTGAAGAAACAGTAAGTCTATAAGGGGCAATATAAATATCAATAAAACCAGGCACCAATCCAAGATACGATGGATTATTTAGAATAATCATGGTCTTCTTTGCACCCATTTTTTTTGCAAGAAGCGAAGACATAACATTTGTCTCATCATCGTTAGTTAAAGCACAAAAAAGGTCAATGTTAGCTATATTTTCACTTTTCAATAAACTTTCATCAGTTGCAGAGCCACATAAAACTATTGTTTTCTCTAAATCTCTTGATAAAGAGCTGCATCTATCAGCATTTGAATCAATTAATTTAACTTTGTATGTCTTTTCAAGATCTTTTGCTAATGAAAATCCTATTTTCCCACCGCCAACAATCATTATTCTTGAATAGGAGTCTTCATGATTTCTAAATTCTTCAACAATAGGCTCTATATTAGCCTCTGAGGAGATAAAATATACCTCATCATTCTCTTTAATAACCGTATCGCCTTGTGGAATAAAGGGCTTACCCTTTCTATATATTGAAGGAATATATGCATCTACATCAGGGATATCATCTTTTATATGCTTTAGTTCTCTACCAACTAGCTTGCCTTTCTTCTTTGCCTTAACAGAGACAAGTTTAACTTTGCCCTCTGCAAATTCTTCAATTTGTTCTGCGCCTGGATGTTTTATTAGCTCAATTAGATGGGAGGTAACCTCATTTTCTGGACTAATTGGAATATCAATAATCCCCTCACCAAAAATATCTAATTGATTTATGTATGAGTCATCTTTAAATCTACAAATTGTTTTTTTAACATTAAATGCATTTTTAGAAATCTGACAAGCAATAATATTTGCATCATCATTTGAGGTTACTGCAATTACAATTGTGTCTTCATCAAGACCTGATTTTTTTAAAGTAAGCAAAGATGAGGCATTGCCCTCAACTGTCATTATGTCCAACTTATCTTCAAGATCTGAGAGCCTATCTTTATTTTGATCAACAATCAAAACTTGATAATTACTTTTAGACAAATTTCTTGCAAGGCTTCCGCCTATTCTACCGGCGCCTAGAATTACTATTTTCATAATGAGTAAATTAAACCTCTTTTTAGCTAATTAAAAGGTTTCTGTAAAAATAATTTTTAAACAAAGAAACTTTTATAAGCATTAAAGGCATCAGAAGAGGAGATAATTTTTTTGCCTGGAAACTGTAAGTAAGTAATCACTATTACTTTAGTACTAGTATTTATATATAAACCCGATGAATCAAATTTAAAGATATTTCCAGGCCTTTTAGATGAAATAATATCAGATACTGTCATTTCACAAATTTTAATTCTTATATCTTTATAGTTAAAAGCCGTTCCTGGCCATTCATAATAGGCTCTAAATTTATTAAATATCTCTTCAGCTGGCGAATCAAAATTAACAATAGAATCACTTTTTTTAATTTTAGAACAATAGGAAGCAAGATCATTATCTTGTTTCACATAACTAAATTTATTTATTTTTATTAAATCTAAAACCTCATTCAAATATCTTATAGACAGCAAACATAAATCATTTTCCAGTGAAATTTTATTATGATTTTGTTTAATCTTTAGCTCATATTTTTTGATAATATCACCCTCATCTAAACCCTTAACCATTTTCATAAAAGTAACACCAGTATTTGTATCTCCATTCATAAGCGAAGTTTGAATTGGTGAGGCACCTCTATAAAGTGGAAGCAACGAGTAATGAATATTTATTGGGACAATATTTGAAATTTCTAATAACCAATCTGGAAGAATCTTCCCATAAGCAGCAACCAAAAGAACATCAATATTTAATAACTGTATATCTTTAATAAAATTAGCATCATTAAGATCATTTGGCTTGTAGATCTTAATTTGATTAAGAGTTGCAATACTAGATACAGGCGACTCAGCAACTATCTTTCCTCTTTTTTGAGGCTTGTCTGGTTGAGACAAGACACCAACAACATTGAGGTCAGAGCATTCTAAGAGATGTTCTAATATTCTTGCTGATGGCTCAGGTGTACCTGCAAACAAAATATTCATTAAATTCTTTAATATACTACCTATTATACGTTAAGTTCTTCTAAATTCTTCTAATTTACTTAGTAAGTTTTTTCCTTATTCTATCTCTTTTAATTGGGCTTATGTAATCTACCATTAACTTGCCCTCTAAATGATCCATTTCATGTTGAATACAGACTGTTAAAAGGCCATCAGGCTGCTCATGATGCAAGTTTCCCTTAAGATCCTGATAGGTTAAATCAATTTTATCTGGCCTGGATATGGTCTCATTAAAACCTGGAACTGATAAGCATCCTTCTTCAAAGGAAAATAATGAGTGTTCATCAAGTATTTTATACTCTGGATTAACAAAATACATAGGCTCATCCCTAGCATCACTCAAATCCATAACAATTAATCGAATGTGATGATCGACTTGAGTTGCTGCTAGACCGATCCCATTATCTTTATACATTATTTCTAACATGTCTTTTGCTAACGTTTCTAGACTTTTGTCGAATTTTGTAACTTTCTTTGCAACTGTCCTAAGCCTAGGGTCGGGAAACTTTAAAATTTTAAGAGTATTTGTTGCCATATATTAATATTATTCATTATAATCTTACAATTATAATCCACTTACACCAAAATATGACACATCAAACACAAGTTGCAATATTAATGGGCTCAGACTCTGATTTACCAGTTGTTGAAGCTATTTTTCCAATTTTAGACTCTTTTGGGGTCAAATATACTAAAAATGTGCTTTCAGCGCATAGAACTCCTCATGAAGTAATGGATTTAATTAAAATATCAGAAAATAATGGATGTAAGGTATTTATAGCAGCTGCGGGCATGGCTGCTCATTTAGCTGGTGCTGTTGCCGCACATTCCACAAGACCAGTAATAGGAATACCAATTGAATCAGGCGGAATGGGTGGTATAGACTCTTTATTATCAACTGCTATGATGCCTCCTGGTGTCCCTGTAGCAACTGTTGCTGTAGGTAAAAGTGGTGCCAAAAATAGTGCGATTCTTGCTGTTCAAATTTTAGCAACATCTGATGATGATCTTTCAGCAAAATTAACAGATTATAAAAATAATATGAGAGATGAAGTACTCAAAAAAGATAAAGCTCTCAATTCATAATTGTCTTCCAAATCTTTAGATATAAATCAGTCTATAGATTGGCTAAATAGAGGAAATATATTAGCTCATCCGACTGAGGGCGTATGGGGTTTGGGTTGCAATGCTTTTGACGAGTTAGCGTTCAAAAAAATATATGATTTAAAGAAAAGAGATAGAAAAAAAAGTTTTATTTTACTGGTTAATTCATATCAAAGCATTGAAAAATATATTACTAAAATATCAAAAGCTGATATAGATTATTTAAATGAATATTGGCCTGGACCTGTAACATTCCTTATACAATATAATAACAATCTTCCAGAACATCTTCAAAATGAAACTGGAAAGATAGCAGTAAGAGTAAGTAATCACTTACCTATAAAAGCTTTAATTAAAGGATTTAATGGAATTATGGTCTCTACTTCTGCAAACATATCAGGAGAGGCTATAATAAATGATCCTGAAAAAATAATGTTAACTTTTGATGATGATTGTACTGCCTTTTATAATGAGGATTTAGGGAAGCTTAAAAAGCCTTCAAAGATAATTGATCTGACATCACGAGCAATAATTCGCAATTAAAAATGACTAAAGACCTAGAACAAATATTTACCAATTCTCAAAAAAAAGTTATTGATGCATTTTCTAAAATTGAGTCTTCAAAGAAAGCAAAAATAACCTTTGATAAATGGAAACGGCCAGAGGGTGGAGGGGGTCAAACTTTTGTAATTGAATCAGGTGCGTTTTTTGATAATTGTGCAGTTAATTTTTCTTCAATTTCTGGAAAAAAACTTCCAAAAGCTGCTCTTGGAAATGCCTTGGTAAAATCATCAAATAATGGATATCGAGCAATGGGCCTGTCTGTTATTTCGCACCCTAAGAATCCATTTGTACCATCTAGCCATTTAAATATTCGACTTTTTTGCATTCTTGACAAAAATAAAAATATAAAAGAATGGTGGGCAGGTGGCGGCTATGATTTAACCCCATATATTTCATTTAGATCTGACAATGTTAAGTGGCATAAGGATGCTAGAGCTTTATTAGATTCATATCACAAAAATTTCTATAAAAATTTCTCAAAAAATTGTAATGAATACTTTTATATTCCACATAGAAAGGAAAGAAGAGGTGTTGGAGGTATATTTTTTGATAATTTTACTAAAATGGATTTAAACAAGACTATAGACATGCTTTCTAATATTGCAGATCAATATCTATCTTCATATTTGCATATTGCAAATAAAAGAAAAAAAACACAATTTACAAAAGAACAAAAAGATTTTCAGCTTTTAAGAAGAGGAAGATATGCTGAATTTAATTTAGTAAATGATAGGGGGACTGCTTTTGGCCTTCAGTCTAATGGGAGAATACAATCTATTCTTGCCTCCCTGCCTAAAGATGTTCAGTGGTCTTATAAAAAAGACCCATCTTATATAAAAATGGAAAAACAACTCTTAAAACATATCAATAGAGATTGGAATGTCTAAGAAATTTAAATTAGGCGTTGTTGGAAATCCAATAGAGCATTCACTATCACCTTTTATACATTCTAGGTTTGCAAGGCAAGAAAAAATTAATCTGGACTATCAAGCATATAAAGTTGAAATAGATAAATTTGAAATTTTTATAAATGATTTTTTTTCTGAATCATCAGCTATTGGGCTAAACGTCACCCTGCCATTTAAAAGTGTTGCAGCTAAATTAACAGGTAATATCTCTGATGAGGCAAAACAAATAAATGCTGTAAATACAATTCTAAAAAAAAATAAAAATTACATGCTTGAATCTACTGACGGTATCGGATTTATAGAAGATTTAGAGTCTAAGAAAATAAATTTAAAAAATAAGAATATTCTTTTAATTGGTGCTGGAGCAGCTATTGAAAGCATTCTTTATAGGATAATTTTTGAGAATCCAAAATCTATTTTTATAAAGAATAGAACTATTGAAAAAGCAATATATTTAAAAGATAAATATGCTAGATACGGCTCAATAGATTTAGTTTCCAATACAGAAGACCCTTATGATGTAATTATCAATGGTAGCTCTGCTGGTCTCACTGGCAATTTCTTTAATCCAGGAGATTTAAGCCTTTCAAAAAAACCATACTTTTATGACTTGAACTATTCACTAGATCAAACACCTTTTTGTAATTGGGCAAAAGGTTACACAGATGACGTTTATGATGGAACTGGTATGCTTGTTAATCAGGCAGCACAATCATTTAAAATTTGGTTTGGTGTTCTCCCATCAGTATCTCAGGTAACAAAAGAGCTTCAGAATTTAAAAAATGAGTAAATTCATTCAATTTATAGCAGGGGCTGTTTGTCCATCTTGTAAAGCACAAGATACAATCGCGATTAACACCGAAGATGATTTAATTTATTGTGTTAAGTGTGATTTCAAAGAAAATAGACCTGTGCTAAAAGAGAAAAATAATCAGTCTATAAATGTTATTAATATTGATGATTTCAAGGCCAGCAAAAGCTAGTAAAACAAGAGACAAAAAGATATCATATGCAGCAAATTTATAGGGCAATTTTTTGTTTTAATTATATTAATAGCTTATAATACGTTATAAGGGAATTTTATTTTTATACACACTTTCACAGGACACACTTAAATGTTACTTAAATATTTAGCAAAAATTCAATACATGATCATTGCAGGGGCGCTTTTAGTTGCGAGTCCAATCAGAGCGGACTGGTTTGCACTAAACATGACAAGAGGCATTACAGACATTAGTAATGAAGTATTTGAATTACACATGTTAATTTTTTGGATTTGTGTTGCTATTGGTGTTGTGGTTTTTGCTGTCATGTTTTATTCAATGTATGCCCACACTAAGAAAAAAAATCCAGTTGCTGCAACTTTTCATGAAAATACAAAAGTAGAGATTGCATGGACAATAGTACCTTTTTTAATTCTTATTGCTATGGCGATTCCGGCCTCCAAGACTCTTGTTAAAATTTATGACGATGAGGCTGGTGATGTAAATATTCAAGTCACAGGATATCAGTGGAAGTGGCAATATAATTATTTAGAAGATGATATAAGTTTCTTTGCTAATCTTTCAACAGACCTTGATGAAATTTACAACCTTGTTCCTAAGGGAGAAAACTATCTTCAAGAAGTTGACGAAATGGTCTTAATCCCGGTTGGTAAAAAAGTTAGATTTCTAATAACCGCCAATGATGTTATTCATTCCTGGTGGATGCCTGACTTTGCTATTAAGCAGGATGCCATACCTGGATTTGTTAACACAGCATGGACTAAAGTAGACGTTCCCGGTATTTATAGAGGAAAGTGCACAGAGCTATGTGGTAAAAATCATGGGTTTATGCCAATTGTTGTTAAAGCTGTTGAACAAGATGAGTATGATCAATGGGTTTCGGAAAAGAAAGATGTTGCCATGAAGCTTGCTGAACTAACAACCAAGGAATGGTCCACACAAGAATTAGTTGAAAGAGGCGAAGATGTTTATGCACTTAATTGCGTTGCATGCCATCAGACAAATGGCCAAGGAATTCAAGGAATTTTTCCAGGTCTTGTTGGAAGTGAAATTGCTTTGAATGATAAAGAGAGACACATTGAGATATTAATGGAAGGTGTTCAAGGTGCTGCTATGAATTCGTTTAGCTATTTATCTGAAGTTGAATTAGCAGCTGTAATTACATATACGAGACAAGCATGGGGTAACGCTGAAAATGGAGATGGCGAAATAGTTATTCCAAAAGATATAGTCGATTATAAACAACCAAAAATTTAAAGAATTTAAAGAAGAGGATAGAAAGTATGAGCGCAGTTATAGAAAACCATCATGACGATCACCATCACGGACCTGCTAAAGGTTTAACAAGATGGTTATATACAACCAACCATAAAGATATAGGTACATTATATTTATGGTTTAGTTTTGCGATGTTCTTAATTGGTGGAGCAATGGCTATGGTAATCAGAGCTGAATTATTTCAGCCTGGAATGCAGATAGTTGAACCTGAATTTTATAATCAGATGATAACTCTTCATGGGCTAATAATGATATTTGGTGGAGTTATGCCAGCATTTGTTGGTCTCGCTAATTGGCTTGTTCCAATGATGATTGGGGCGCCAGACATGGCACTTCCCAGAATGAATAATTTAAGTTTTTGGATACTACCTTTTGCTTTCTTTATTCTGCTTTCTTCTCTCTTTATGGAAGGTGGAGCTCCTAACTTTGGTTGGACATTCTACGCTCCATTATCTACAACATATGCACCTCCAAGCGTAACCTTCTTTATCTTCTCTGTTCACATAATGGGAGCCTCATCAATTATGGGAGCTATCAACGTTGTTGTAACGATCATGAACATGAGAGCACCAGGGGTTGGTTTGATGAAAATGCCATTATTCGTTTGGTCATGGTTAATCACTGCATATCTTTTAATAGCAGTTATGCCTGTGCTTGCCGGAGCAGTAACAATGATGTTGATGGATATTCACTTTGGCACTAGTTTCTTTAATGCTGCTGGTGGTGGCGATCCCGTATTATTTCAGCATATATTCTGGTTCTTCGGCCATCCTGAAGTTTACATAATGATTTTGCCTGCTTTCGGAATCGTATCTCATATTATTGAAACCTTCTCAAGGAAACAATTATTTGGATATTCATCTATGGTTTGGGCAATGTTATCTATAGCAATTCTTTCATTTGTAGTCTGGGCGCATCATATGTTTACAGTTGGCTTGCCTCTTGCTGCTGAATTATTCTTTATGTGGGCAACTATGTTGATAGCTGTTCCTACAGGTGTAAAAGTGTTTAATTGGATTGCAACTATGTTTAGAGGATCAATTACATTTGAGACTCCTATGTTGTTTGCTTGTGCTTTTGTTGTTCTTTTTACAATGGGTGGCTTTTCAGGTCTGATGTTGGCTATAACACCTGCTGATTTCCAATACCATGATACATATTTTGTTGTTGCTCATTTCCACTATGTACTTGTTCCAGGAGCTATATTCTCAATCATGGCTGCTGTTTATTACTGGATACCCAAATGGTGTGGAAACATGTATGACGAAAGACTAGGAAAATTACATTTCTGGCTTTCTTTTATTGGAGTTAATGTAACTTTCTTCCCGCAACACTTTATTGGTTTAGCAGGAATGCCTAGAAGATATCCTGACTATGCATTGCAATTTGCAGATTGGAATATGGTATCTACTGTAGGAGCATTCTTGTTTGGAGTTTCTCAAATTTTATTCTTATTCATAGTTGTGAAGACAGTTATGGGTGGTAAAAAAGCTACTGACCAAGTCTGGGAAGGAGCAAGAGGTCTTGAATGGACAGTTGCATCGCCAGCACCATATCACACATTTACTACTCCACCTAAGATAGACTAATGAATTCGGACGCAAAGAAAACATTAAAGAAACTGCTTATTGCAGTTCCTCTTATGTTTGCTTTTGGCTTTGCATTAGTGCCTTTGTATGATGTTTTCTGTGAAGTGACCGGTATTAATGGAAAAGTATTCCAATCAGACTATGAGGATGAGCTTCTCACAGATGACGGTAGGCCTTTGGCAGTTCAATTTATTTCAACAAATAATGAAAATATGCCTTGGGTTTTTGAGCCATCTGAAAAAGTAATGAAAATTTCTACCGGCGAATACTATACTGCAACGTTCTACGTTAAAAACACCACTAATAAAAAGATGGTTGCTCAGGCCGTTCCAAGTGTTGCTCCCTCAAATGCAGCAGCCCATCTTAAGAAATTAGAATGCTTTTGTTTTGAGCAGCAAGAATTAATGCCAGGTGAAGAGGCTCTTCTCCCAGTAAAATTACTTGTTTCAAATGAACTACCTAAAAACATTAAAAATATAATCATGTCATACACTATTTTTGACATTACAGACTACAATGACGAGCCAATGGCTGGTCACGAAATGAATATGGAGCACTAGAATAATATGAGTACACAAAATTATTACGTACCTGACCAAAGTAGATTTCCAATTTTTATGGCGGTATCTTTATTTCTTTTGGTTATGGGCGCCTCAAGTACTATTAATAATTTAGGAGATGCTGATAATAATTCTGTTTATATTCTTTATGCTGGCTTTCTTTCTTTGTTCACGACACTATTTTTCTGGTTTAGACAGGTTATTAAAGAACATTTAGCTGGCTTAGATAGCAATCAGTTAAAAACATCTTATGTTTACGGAATGGCTTGGTTTATATTTTCCGAAGTTATGTTTTTTGCAGCATTTTTTGGTGCACTTTTCTACGTAAGAAATTTTGCAGTGCCTTGGCTTGGCGGGGTTGGTGAAAAAGGAATTGGCGTTGCCGCTCTAGATTTATGGGATGGCTTCGAGTCTGCTTGGCCTTTAATAGAGACACCAGATAAAGGGGCTGCATATAAAGATACTGGTTTTACAAGTATGTCTTGGCCTGGCTTTGATAAAGCTCTTACGTGGCTTCCACTATGGAATACAATCGTCTTATTAAGCTCAAGCCTAACCGTTCATCATGCTCATGTTGGTTTAAAGAATGGCAACAGAAAACAATTCAATGTTTGGCTAGGAGTTACTGTAACACTTGCTGTAATTTTTGTTTTCTTGCAAGCTGCTGAGTACTATGAAGCATATACTCATTACGGCTTAACATTGAATTCAGGTATTTATGGGTCGACCTTCTTTATGTTAACTGGCTTCCATGGCTTCCATGTAATGATGGGAGGAATAATGCTTGGGATAATGTTGGCTAGATCCCTATATGCTGGACATTTTGAAGACCATGATCATTTTGGATTTGAGGCTGCCTCTTGGTATTGGCATTTTGTTGATGTTGTATGGGTAATGTTGTTCTTATTTGTTTATATACTGTAGTTAGGAACCATCCCAAGGCACACTATTTCCTAGTTCGCCAGTTATTAGGCCGATGGTAACCAGGATTATTAATATAACAGCCAAAGCAACTCTGAAACCGAGACTATTTGCAGTTCTCTTACTTTCAACTTTGCCTTGATCAACTATTAAAAAATAGAGCGCACTGCCAAGAGATAAAAATATTAAAAATACGTCGATATAAATTAGAGTTTTAATCATAAAATTATTTTAGAACAGTTAACATTTTATAGATATGAAAAAAAGAAATTTTAAACCAGGAAAAAAAGTAACA
>CAJQGX010000026.1 GCA_905478035.1 uncultured SAR86 cluster bacterium
CACCTAATTGAAGAAGAGATATTAGATCAATTCAAAGAAAAATTATTAGAGCATTTATCTCAAAGTTAGATTTAGTTTTTTGAAATTAAATTAGTGACATATTCCCCAATCGATAAACAAGATGTAACTCCAGGGCTCTCAATTCCTTGAATATTAATAAGGTTACGTATTCCATGATCTTTAGGCTCTAGAATAGAAAAGTCTTTCATTTGCTCATTTGCATTTTGTATTTTTGGTCGAATGCCAACATAGTCTGGTTGAAGTTTATCTGGATTTAAGCTTGGCCAATAGCTTTTAATAGAGCTAATGAAATTCTCCTTAAGGGACTCATCAAATGAATAATCTATATCATCAACCCAATCTATGCTCGGCCCAAACCTTATCTGACCTGACATATCAAACCCAACATGTAAGCCTGAAGTAAATTCATCTGAAACTGGATAAACTAAAGTTGAAAATGGGTGATCACCTGAATATTTAAAATAATGCCCTCTTGCATAACTTATTGGGTATATATATCTTGAATCAAGAGGCTCGATACTTTGTGCTACTACTTCAGAAGAGATTCCAGATGAATTAATCAGGAATTTAGATTTAATAGCAAATTCTTTCCCATCATTACATTGGATTTCAAAAATATTGTCTTTTTGGATTGCTTTTAAGAATGATGTATTTAATGAAACCAAGCCTCCGTTATGTTGGATATCTCCCTCTAAAGCGGTAATTAACTCAGGCACATCGATAATACCCGTTTCAGGTGAAAAAATACTCCCCTCTGTAATTAATTCAGGATGAAGTGAATTAGTTTTATCTTTTGAGCAAAGTTCTAAATTAACACCATTAATAATGCCTTGATCATAAATGTCTTTAAGTCTTTTTAGCTCTGAGGATTTAGAAGCAATAATATATTTACCTATTTTTTTATGATTTATATTTTTGTTTTTAGCATATTTGTACAAGAGCTTATTACCACTAATACAGAATTTTGTTTTAAGTGATGATTGCGGATAATACATGCCGGCATGAATCACACCTGAATTTCTAGATGAGATGCCCTCTCCTGATCTGAATTCTTTTTCTATTACAGCAACTGACATACCTTTTTCACTTGAGTACTTGGCTATAGACAAACCAATTACACCAGCTCCAATAATAACTAAATCAAAGATAATTAAACTCCCTTAACAAACATATTTTATTTTTGAAAAAGCTTACCCTCAACTATAGTTCCTTCAACATTGATTTGATCTATTCTTAGTGGGTCAATGGACAATGGATTCTCTGAGAGGATTGTAAAGTTTGCAAACTTCCCAGGAACTATTGATCCATAATTATCCTCAATCCCTAAAGTGTATGCTGAGTTCAAGGTAACTCCTTTGAGGGCTGTTAAAGGAGATATTCTTTGATTAGGACCAGCCACTTCATCTGCATAATTTATTCTGTTAACTGCTGAGTGCATAAGTACTAATGGAGATGCAGGTGCCATTGGCATGTCTGAATGGAGTGATAAGACTATACCTGCTCTATCAACATCGCCCAATCTTACCATCTGTTGAGACCTCTCATATCCAATTCCTTTTCTGCTATATAAATCGGATAGTACAGGTACATAGTATGGATTTGCACTAACTATTACGCCAAGACTTTTCATTCTTTCTATTTGATCAAATGCTGAATAGCCAAAATGAACTACAGTAGTTCTGTGATCTACCCGAGGATTGCGTTGTATATTTTCTTCTAAAACATCTAAAAGCCTATCAAGACCAGCGTCACCATTTTGATGAACATGAATTTGATATCCAGCATCCCAAAAAATTCTGAATGTATCTCTAAAAATATCATTTTCCATCAACCATGCACCTTGATGACCATCTAAATAACCATCTCTTAGAACCATGTTCTGCGAATACATAGCACCGTCAGTAAAAAGTTTGATATGTTTTGGTAGGAATTCTACTTTGCCCTGACCCCAGGATAAATGTTTGGTGGTTTCTTCTAAAAGGTTTGAAATATCGGTATGCTCGAGCATATATAAGGCGCTTGGAATATATAGTGATCTGAAAGGAGTTTCTTTATCACCAAAAACATAATTTTTAGCTTTCTGTATTTTCTGATCATGCATTGATCCTGGATTACCAATCAGAGTAATGCCATTTTGTTGGACATATTTTTCTGTTATTTGAAGGCCGGCAATTATTCTTTGGGGGGCAGCAATATATTTCATCACTTTAGGCATTACAGCGATTAGGCCTCTTTCAGCAAAATGACCTTCTTCATAACTAGCTAGTTTTTTTTCTTCTTTGTTTAGATGGTTTAGATCTTGTTCAGTAATGCCAAATAAATTTAAAGCACTAGAGTTCATGATAAATTCATGAAATGACCTATGTATTATCAGAATTGGTCTATCTTTGGATATAAGATCTAAATCCTGCCTTGTTAGCTTGCCATGAAAATAATGATGAAATCCCCAGCTTACTAAAGGCTCCTTAGCATCACTCATATTATTCTCAATAGCGGATAATCTCTTTAAGTAACCCTCTCTATTTCTTACTCCTGCACTTTTTTTATGAGGTATATCCCAGTCATCTATAGCAACAATTTCAGAGTTCATTGTTATGCCTGCAAGTAGCGGATGGATATGATGTTCAATAAAACCAGGGATGATGACATTATTTTCATGGGCGGTATCTACTCTAATATCAGGAAATTCTTTAGATATTTTATCTTTTGATCCAACCGAATGAATCCTATCTCCCTTTATAAAAATAGCATCTATATCTTGATAACGATCATCTAAGGTTATTATTTCTTTAGCGACAAGGATTCTGTCTGTTGAGTTTGAAGAAAATAGATTAAGAGAAAGTAGTACTGTAAGAAGTATAAAAAATTTCATCTTTTAATTCTGCCACATGAAATGACGTAAGCGAAATATCTTATTTATTCAGATTTCATTAAATTAGGACTACCCTGACATTCATTAATGACTGATTCTTTCTTTCTTTTAGGATAGCCTTTCTTTGCATCTAATTTATTCACGTAATCTACACATTCATCAATATTGGCAAAAGGTGGTTTAGGGGTATTTTCACTAGATGCTTTATCACATCCAATAATCCCAAGAATTAAAAATATTGATAAGATTTTATACATAAGTATTCATCTTTTTTAAATACTTAAGTCTTCAAGATTATAGTCTTTAAGATCCTTACGAGATTGTTCGTTCCATTCAAAAGATAATCCAGACTGTTTAAAAGGTTGATATGAATATGCTATCTCTGATGGATATTTTTGCTTTCTTGCTTCAATTGCATAACCCATTGCTCTTGATCGTCTTTCAATAACATTTTCATCAAAGACTTGGGATTCACTATGTATTCCGCCACCCTTTGTGCCCAAAACAGAGGATCTTTTATGAAATCCAAAATTAACTGTTATGCGGGGCTCAAATCCACAATTTGGAAAAGATCCATGGAGTATTTGTCGGTTACAAATTACTACATCGCCTGGATTACATACTATAGGAACAGCTCCTTCTAGGCGCTCACTTCCTGTTTCTTCTACAAGTTTTTTTATATCGATTTTTCCCTGTTTGTGTGTACCGGGCATCACCCAGACTCCATTAACAGCTGTACTTCCATATGCCTGAGCCATAAAATTAAAGCCATGTATGTCTTCATTAAAATCTTCATTATCCCAATGAGTAACTCCATCTTGATGCCATGAGACTGCAGCACCAACACCAGGTTCTTTTATAAATAAAGCTTCATTAAATGGTGCAAAATCTTTGCCATTGATTGATTCAGCTACACGTAAAATATTTGGATTAGCATAGGTTCGCAGGCATGCATCTGAAAATTGAAGAGACCCAAGCAATATTAAAGGCACTGCCATAGGAGCATCTTCTTTTGCTTCGGGCTCAAACATTTTTATTTGATGTCTTCCATTTGCAAGCTCAGTTCCACCAAGTGGATCTCCAAGAGGTTTTGACCATAATAGTGTGAGAGACTTTGACTCTGCATTCATAGCCGGTTCACCAGTTGAAGTAATTGTGCTTTCAGGACCTGTTGGAAATTTAGATCGTAATTCTTTTATATCATCTTTAATATCTTTAACTTCCTCTTCACTTAAAGCGCCTTCAAAAATATAAAAGCCATATTTTGAATATGCTTCTCGTATATTGCTTGCAAGGCTTCCATCGTTTTCAAAAGAAATGGGACCACGATTATCTAAATTAAGTGCCTTCTTTTCCCCTTCAATTAGATAACTTTTCATTGCATCAGCATCATCGCCATAATATGCAGCGCATGCTTCTATAGATTTGGATGAGTCGATCATTAAATTTCTCCTTATTTTATTTAATACCCTATAAATAGACGAATGAAAATAACTGGCAATAGCAGCGAAAGAAACAATAAAGAAAGGAATCTCCACTTAGTCATAATGGTAAATATAAAGTAAAAGGCATAAAAAATATAGCAGCTTAAATGTGCTGCACTGAAGATGTTAATTTAAAGTTATTTATTAATGGTAAAACCAATAAGTTAATTAATGAATAAATTAGTACGCTTAGTGCGATGGATATTAATGAGGTCTCAAAATAGGCATATACTCCAATACATAAGCATAAGATCAGCCTAATTATCTCTATACTTGTTATATTTTTTCCATCAAACCACATAGTTGTGCAATACATGGTAAATGTCATCATGGTGATGGTTACCCATAGTTGTAAATAATTTAAGTAGCCGGTTTGAATAAAAGCCAGAAAAATATAAGTTACAAATAGGTACTGAAAAAGCGCATAGATTTTATGATTTTTGTTAATGAGAGGGTCATACTTTTTAAAAGTATTAGGATTAAAATCATCTTTATATGACTTAAATGGAAGGCTGTTTGGCGTCCAACTTGTTCTAGCAAATGGTGCGTAAAGCTTATCTTTCCAATCCTTAGAGAACCACATTTCTTGTGCTATTTTTACGTAAACATGAAGGTTTGCCCAGATAGGATTAAAGGTATTTAATGTGCTTCTTATCCCATATATACAAACTTCATTCTCATCTTCTATTTTGTGGGTACCAAACATCCTATCCCAAATAATAAAAACACCACCGTAGTTTTTATCAATATACTGTTCGTTCTGAGCATGATGAACCCTATGGTTTGAGGCAGTAACGAAGTAGTTTTCATACCATCCGAGCTTAGGAATATGCTCGCTGTGAACCCAAAATTGATATATAAGATTTAATGAGGCAACACTCACAAAAACATAAGAAGGTATTCCTATTAAAAACATTGGAATATAAAAAACCCAGCTAACAAATGCGCCAGTTCCTGTTTGTCTTAAAGCAGTGCTTAGATTGTAATCCTCGCTTTGATGATGGGCAGCATGAGATGCCCAAAATATTTGTCGTTCATGGCTAATACGATGAAACCAATAGTAAAAAAAATCATAGATAATAAATGCAAAAACCCAAGTAATTACTAAAGATGAATCCATTCGCCATAATGCAAACTTTGTTTCTGCTATATAAAAAACATAACCTGCTGCGCCAATAATAATTAATTTATTTGCTGTTCGAAGCGTCCCCATAAATAGATTACTAATTGCATCATTTAATCTATAAGTATTCTTTTTAATTGCAATGCCATAAGCAAGCTCTATTAAAAGTGCTAAAAAGAAAAAAGGTACTGCATAAGTAATGTAATCCATAACTTATATTAACTTACTTCAGGACTATTTTTAATACAGCAGGCCTAAAAGGTATTAAGCCTGCTGGCAATGAACAAGAAGAGTTCTATTTTTTAATCAGCAAAGTCTAGTCCTTTTGCTGATTGAACTTCTCTTTTGTTAGGATTAACTGACTCTCTGAATGGCACATCAACAATCTCTGCATCAACTGGAACTCCAGGTGATTCTGAGAACTCATCAGGAAGTCTTACCAATAACTTTGTTCCTATATCTGATGAAGTCCAAGGCACCCATGCAAGAGCAATATTTGTGCTTAACTCTGGTGACCACCAAGGAGAAGTAACATATCCCATATCATTTCCATCAGTATCAGCTATTAACCAAAAATCAGGAGCATAGTCTGTTATTTCTTTTCCGCCTAAAGTAATTCCAACCATTCTCATTTTAAATGGAGGTGTGCCTTCATCAATCATGGCACGTTGTTTTTCAAGCGCTTCTTTGCCAATATAATCAGCTTTTTTGTTACGTGGTACTTGATAGGCTAAATTAACCTGGAATGGTGAAGTCTCGTGATCAAGATCTTGACCCCAAGATAAGATACCAGCAGCAATTCTTCGATGATGAGCTGGAGCTATAACCATTAGTCCAAACTCCTCTCCACCTTCAAGTACAGCATTCCATACTTTTTCAGCATTCTGATGAGCATCACGAACATAGATTTCATAACCTTTCTCTCCAGTAAATCCAGTTTGGCTAATTACTACATCAGCGCCACCAATCTGAGTTTCCATAATTCCATAATAAGGAACATCTCTAAGCTCTTCTCCAGCTAACTTAGCCATCAGATCTTCAGAAAGAGGTCCTTGGATTTGAACAGGACACACATCGATTTCATCAATGATCACATCATACTTCTTGGTGACATTAACTCCTTGTAACCAAAGTAATAAATCACTATCTGAAATAGAAAACCAAAATTCGTCATCCGTTAATCTTAATAAAACAGGGTCATTTAGAACCCCTCCTTTATCGTTACATAAAATTGCATATTTACCATTACCTGGTTCAATTTTAGTTGCATCACGAGTAATAACATAATCAGTAAAAGCCTCTGCATCAGGCCCCTTTACTCGTATCTGTCTCTCAACAGCAACATTCCACATAGTTACTCTATTCACCAATGCTTCATATTCAACCATTGCACCCCCATCTTCAGGTTTTACATAGCCCCTGGGATGATAAATGCGGTTATAAACAGTTGCTCTCCAACAACCTGCTTCATGCGAAAGATGCCAAAAAGGCGACTTTCTTACTCGTGTTGAAATCAACATTTGAACAGGCGTTCGACCGCTTTGTCTAAGATTATAAGGTACTACGCGATCGCTCTGATCAACACTAGGGTGATTTGGATTTGTCATATTAAGTTCCCCCCGAAATTTAAAGTTATGACTGCTTAATGTATATATTTTACATAAGCATTTTTAATAAATTTACGCCCTTTTTTTGATTTTGTAAATCAAAATTTAACGGGTTTAAAGAAAATTATTTTGGTAGTTTTTTTGCTTAAATTAAACTAT
The DNA here is from genome assembly GCA_905478035.1 of uncultured SAR86 cluster bacterium. GTDB lineage: Bacteria > Pseudomonadota > Gammaproteobacteria > Magnimaribacterales > D2472 > SCGC-AAA076-P13. The sequence goes on from CAJQGX010000026.1 coordinate 7,267, forward strand.
TAATTAAGTTTATATTTAACTTCTAACAAATTGAAAGAGAAGGT
>CAJQGX010000027.1 GCA_905478035.1 uncultured SAR86 cluster bacterium
TTGAATTGAATTCTTCAACTATTTCTTTTTTAATTGATGTTTTTGAATGTCGTGTTAAAAGTTTTATGTTTATGGGGAATGATTTAAATCTTTCAATAAAAGACTCATAGTGTTGATCTGCTAAAACTGTGCTCGGACATAGAATTATTACTTGTTTTTCTGAATGAACACTTATGTATGCTGCTCGCATTGCTACTTCAGTCTTACCAAATCCAACATCTCCACATAGAACCCTGTTCATAGGTTTAATTAACCCGATATCCTTTCTAATAGAGTTTATTGCTTCAATTTGATCATTTGTTTCTGTATAAGGAAAATCTGCATTAAATATTCGTAATTCGTTATCTGTTATTCGTAAGACTGAAGATTTAGCAACTTGCCTTCTAGACTCAACATCTAATATTTCTGCAGCATGATCATATGCACGTTTGCTTGCCTTTTCTTTATTCTTAATCCATTTTGTTGATGACAATGAGTCTAATAAGACATTGTCTAATTCTATATTCTTATGATATTTAGAAATTAGATCTATGCTTCTAAGTGGCACATATAGAGATTCGTTAGCTAAATAAATAATCTTCATATATTCATTAGATATATTATTAGCAGTTACTACCTCTAAACCTTTATACCTACCAAGACCATAGTTTTCATGAATAACAAGGTCGTCTTCTTCAAACATAAGACTCTTTTCTTGCTTAGATTTAATAGATATATTTTTTGTATCTTCCTCAACATATGAATCAATATAAAACTCTCTATGAACAACAATAAGATTATTTTTTTTAGAGTAGTATGGTCTTACAACTGATGAATTAATAAGGTTAACTCCAGGCAAGGCATCATTAATATTAATAATTTCATTTATACTAGGGAGAAATTGTTTGAGCAGAATCTCATATTCACTTCTTATCGATGTAGCTAGAATTACTTTTAAATTTTTATATGTCTTAATATTTTTTAGAAGGTCATTAAAATCACTAAAGTCTAAAGGCTCACTATCATTTATTTTAAAATTATTTATTTTTGTTAATTCATTCGTAACCTTATCTGCAGAAACAAACATGTCAATTGGACTTAAAATTGGTCTTTGATTATCTATATTTTCATCCTCAAATCTTTGGTTTATAAATGATTCATACTCATAAGCTGATTTACAAAGATCGCCATCTATTTTTAAAAAAGAGTAATCACTAAATAATTCAAAAAAATTAGATTTTGATTTTAAAAAAAGTGGAAGATAGACTTCGGATCCTTCTGGATTAATTCCTGAGCTAAGCTTCTGAAAAATCTCACACAATCTTTCATCATTGTTTTGAAAATATTCTCTCCAATTATCTTTAAATAATTTAATTGATACCTCGTCTAGTGGCGGTAAGGTCCCTTGAGATATATTAAAGTTGTCTAATCTTTTTATTGAAAGTTGCGATTCAGGATCAAAATAGCGAATTGATTCAATTTGGTCATCAAAGATTTCAATTCTTAGAGGGTATTTATATATCGGAGTAAAAATATCAGCTATACCACCTCTTAATGAGTACTGGTTAATGCCATCAATTTTATTTGTTTTACTATAATTCAATGAAGAAAGTATGGACTCAAGATCATTGATAGATAATTTATCACCATTAGAAAATTTATTAATTGAGCTAAAAAATCCAATTGATGGATATAGCTCAAATAGATTTTTAATTGTTGTTATTAATATATTTTTTTTTATAGAGACTGAATTTAAGATTTTAAATCTTTCTATTAAAATATTTTCCGGAACTGAGAAATGATCATAAGGTAGTATTTCATTCTCAGGAAAATAATTTATATCCTCTTGATTTAAATATAACGAAAGTTCATTAAAGATATATTTAGCTTCTTTATTGTTTTTTACGATTAAACAAATGGAGTTATTACTTTCTTGATAAAATCTGCATAATTCATGTGCATTAGATTGTCGAATTTTATGATTCATTGGTTATGTAAATTTGTTACAATTTTGACGCGTTGTTTGTATAATATGCGGCGTATTCTATCAATCAATTATATATAAAGGTAATTATGGATTTAAATTTTTCAAAAGAAGATATTCAATTTAGAGATGAAATTAGAGACTGGCTTACAAATGGTGGCTACCCTGAGCATGTCAAATATAAACAAGATAATGATGAGCCACTAACTCGACAAGATATGGTTGACTTTCATAAAGCTGTTTCAGCCAAAGGCTGGATGGGTTATAACTGGCCTGTCGAATACGGTGGAACTGGCTGGTCACCAACTCAGTTATATATTTATAACCAAGAATTTGGTAAAGCTGGTTGTCCCCCATTATTAGCATTTGGTGTAAGTATGGTTGGACCAGTTATTTATACATTTGGTAATGATGAGCAAAAGAAAAGATTTCTACCTGATATTCTTGAATTTAATACTTGGTGGTGCCAAGGTTACTCGGAGCCTGGATCTGGTTCTGATCTTGCTTCACTTAAAACTAAGGCAGTTCGTGATGGCGATCATTACATAATCAATGGTTCTAAAACATGGACAACATTAGCACAAAGCGCTGATTGGATTTTTGTTTTAGTAAGAACTGAATCAACTGGTAAAAAACAAGAAGGTATCTCATTTATATTAGTTGATATGAAAACTCCTGGTATAGAAGTTAAGCCAATTATAACAATTGATGGTGAGCATGAAGTAAATTCAGTCTTCTTTACAGATGTTAAAGTGCCTGCAGAAAATATTGTAGGTGAAGAGGGTAAGGGTTGGACTTACGCTAAATTCTTATTAGCTCATGAAAGATTTGGAATTGCTGCAGTTGGAGCTTCAATGAGAGAGTTATCAAGACTAAAGGATGTTGTAAAAGAAATTAATAATCCTGAATTAGATAAAAAAGTAGCTGAAGTCGAACTATCAATTTCAGCATTAGAGCTGACAGAACTTCGTTTATTGTCAGCCTTAGAAAATGGTGGCAATCCTGGCGCCGAGTCTTCTATTCTTAAAATAAAGGGCACAGAAATTCAACAAAGACTAACTGAAATTTTTGTTGAAGCTGCTGGTGAATACGCTCTTATGTATCCAGGAGCGCATGGTTATGGATCTAATGACAAACCATCAGGACCTGAATTTGCGGCTGCATCTCTTTCTAAATATTTAAATATGAGAAAAACATCAATTTATGGTGGCAGTAACGAAATTCAAAAAAATATCATTTCAAAATTTGTACTAGGAGTATAGGGATGAATCTAAACTACAGTGAAGAACAAACAATGCTTCGTGAGCAGATTCAAAAATTCTGTGAATCAGAATATGACTTTTATAAAAGAGAGGATATTGTTAAATCAGATAAAGATTTTGATGAAAATGTTTGGTCATTATTTGCTGAACAGGGTTGGTTATCTATGCCATTTTCAGAAGAATCAGGTGGATTTGGTTTTGGGCCAGTTGAGTTATCAGTTCTATTTGAAGAATTTGGTAAAGCATTAGTAATAGAACCTTATTTATCAACAGTAGTTTTATCAGGAACTCTTTTAGATAAATCAAATTATTCAGCAAAATTAGAAGTGATTGAAGCTATTTGCTCTGGTTCAATGCATGTTTCCCTTGCATATGCAGAAGCCGCTAAGTCTTATGAATATAACTCACCTTCGTGCTCAATTTCAGACATGAAATTAAATGGTACTAAAACACTTGTTTTAAATGGTTCGAATGCTTCAAAAGTTATTGTAAGTTGTTTGCATAATAATGAGTTAGCTCTTGCAATTTTAGATACTAATGCTGACGGAGTTTCACAAAATACGTTTTCTACTATTGATGGCCAATCGTGTTCAGAAATAATATTTGAAAATGTGTCAATTACAGAAGAAGCAATTTTTGCTGTTGGAGAAGAAGCTAATACTCTATTAAATGAAACATTGAATCTAGCAACGCTTTGTGTAGGTGCTGAGGCAGTTGGTTGTATGACTTCTTGCTATCTTAAAACTGTTGAATATACAAAAGGTAGAGATCAATTCGATCAGCCTATTTCTAATTTTCAGGTACTTCAACACAGAATGGTGGACATGTTTATTGAGAGTGAATTAGCTAAATCTTTATTATTTAAAGCTATGCTAGAAGTAGATGCAAATTCTGATGAGAAATTCAAACATGTTTCTGCATTAAAGGCTCATGTTGGTAAATCAGGAAAGATTTCGGCACAAGATGCTGTTCAACTTCATGGTGGCATGGGTGTTAGTGATGAAATGATGATAGGACATTACCTTAAAAAAATGATATCTATTGATGCTTTATTTGGTAATGCAGACCATCACTTAAATTTATTCTCAAGCTAAATAATTTTTACACAAAGGTTGTTTTAAAATAATGTATTTTATTAACACTTATGTGTATTTATTTAATGCTTTTATTGATTTTATTATCTAAAATAAACCTAATATCTAAATTATTTACATAAACATGTCAGTTATCAAAGATTCAACATTTCAATCAACTAAACGTCAGGACAGAATTTTACCTGATGATTCTTTTGGTGATTGGAAGTGGAGAGAAGGCCTAGCTGAAATGATGGTTCCAATTGTTGGTGACTTATATAGAAATGGAATAAACATACTTATTTATGGTAAATCACTTGTTAATCAGTCTCCGGTAGAAATAATGCGTGCTCATAGGTTTGCAAGACAATCGGATGATAATGAGCTAAGTGAACTAGAAACTTTCCCAATTCTTCAATATCTATCTACTCTTAAAATGGCTGATTGTGAAATTGATGTTGGTGAATTGGCAATACGTTTTCCTGAATTTCCATCATTAAAAAATGATGCATCAAATTTACCTGCTTATTTAAATAATGAATTAGTTGATGTTGTTAATAAACCCTCTAATAGACCAAGCAAGCCAAAGGATATTGTTTTATATGGTTTTGGAAGAATTGGAAGACTAGTCACTCGAATGATGATACAAATGACTGGTCCTGGTAATTATTTCCGATTAAGGGCTATAGTTATAAGAAAGGCCTCTGATGATGACATATACAAGAGAGCTAGCTTGCTTTCAAGAGATTCAGTTCATGGATCATTTGATGGAACAGTAAGAGTGGATGAATCCAATTCTGAACTAGTGGTTAACGGCAATCCAATAAAAGTGATATACGCATCTAAACCAAGTGATGTTAACTATAGTGATTATGATATAAACGATCCAATTGTTATAGATAATACGGGTGTATGGAGAGACGAAGAAGGCTTGGGTTTGCATCTGAAATCAGGTGCATCTCACACTCTTTTAACTGCACCAGCAAAAGGTGATATTAAGAATATAGTTTTTGGTATTAATGATGATATTTTAGCTGATGAGAAAATAATCTCTGCAGCCTCATGTACTACCAATGCAATTGTCCCAGTTCTTCAGGTAATTAAGGATAAATATGGTATCAATGGTGGTCATATTGAAACAGTTCATTCCTATACGAATGATCAAAATTTAATTGATAATTTCCATAAAGGTGACCGAAGAGGAAGAGGGGCTCCATTAAATATGGTTATCACATCTACCGGAGCAGTAGCTGCTGTTGCCAAAGTAATACCGG
>CAJQGX010000028.1 GCA_905478035.1 uncultured SAR86 cluster bacterium
TCTGCAAATAAGTTTAATGATAAAAAAAGAATTGATAGTTGAATATAAAATCGCATAGTTAATTTTAGCATTATATAAATTGATTGAAAATTTATTAAAAGAGTATTAACTTTAATATTATAAAAATATGATATAGAGAAACTATATGACTAATTCAAATGATTTTGGTTTTGGTACACAAATTAGAAAAAGTCCATTTTTTGATGCCACTGTACAATGGGGTGCAAAGGATTTTTCTGTTTACAATCATATGTATATACCTAGAGATTTTGGGAATCCAGAAGAAAACTTTTGGAATCTTATTAATGATGCGATTCTTTGTGATGTGGCTGTAGAGCGACAAGTTCAGATAAAAGGACCTGATGCATCAAAGTTTGTGCAAATGATGACTCCTCGCGACCTTTCTCAAATGAAGGTAGGGCAATGCAAATATGTAATTCTAACTAATCAGTTCGGTTGTGTTTTAAATGATCCTATATTGCTCAGGGTAGAAGAAGAATGTTACTGGTTTTCTCTAGCAGATAGCGACATATTATTTTGGGCCCAAGGTTTAGCTGTTAATTCTGAATACGATGTAGAAATTACAGAACCTGATGTCTCTCCCTTGCAAGTTCAAGGTCCAAAATCTAGAGATATTATGGTAAAAGTTTTTGGTAATAAAATTTTAGATCTTAAATATTACTGGTTTAATAGATTTAGCGTAAACGATATAGATCTCGTCATTTCTAGAACAGGATGGTCTAGTGAGCTGGGCTATGAGATATTTTTATTAAATTCAGATCAAGGAAATGATCTTTATAATCATCTCATGAAGCTAGGTGGGCCAATGGGTTTAAAACCAGGACATACGTCAACCATCAGAAGAATTGAGGGCGGGATGTTGTCTTATCATGCTGATATGACAATAAATACCAATCCACTTGAACTTGGCATGGATAAATTTATTGATTTAGATAAAGATTTTAATTTTGTTGGGAAAGAGGCTTTATCTCAAATATCAGCACAAGGGCTAAAAAGAAAACAAGTTGGAATCATAATCAACAATGATCCAATGAAAGGTCCAAATACTAGATTCTGGGATGTCTTACACAATGAAACTGTAATTGGTAGAGTTACCTCAGCAGTATATTCACCTAGACTTAAAAAAAATATTGCACTTGCTATGATTGATATTAATTATTCTGATATAGGAACAAGCCTAATAGTTGATAATGGTTTCGACAAAGTGCAGGCACATGTAGTTGAAAAACCCTTCTATGATCCTAATAAAAGCCTAGCCACATCATAAGAATATTTAATGAATACAGAAGTTAAAGGTAATAATAAAAAGCTATGGTTATTAGGCGAATCTAAAAAAGATAGAAAGGGTAGACTGATATATTTTGCAGGATACTCAAAAGAGATTGATAGCAAAGGTAATAATATAGAGTTATGGCAACCTACGCCTTTACATAAAACTTAAAAGTACAATCTTATTTATTTAATGATCTCATTGTTAGTTTTGCTAATTGAGACATGTGAACCTCATCTGGACCATCTGCAATTCTACAAAATCTACTAGTTGTAAAAAAATGTCCAAGAGGTGTATCTTGACAAACACCCATACCGCCAAATATTTGCATTGCTCTACTTGATACATCTTCACACATTTTAGGAGCTACAATTTTAAGCATAGAAATATAATCTCTTGCAGCATCTATGCCATGCTCATCCATTTTTTCTGCAGCTGCCATGACTAATAGCCTGCATTGTTCAATATCACATCTGCTCCTAGCAATTTCATGCTGTACACTTGTTTTTTTGCTTAACTCCTCACCGAAAGCAACTCTATTTTGTGCTCTTTCGCACATTAATTCCAAGCTTCTTTGCGCCATTCCAACAAACATCATGGCATATTGAAAACGACCAGGCCCTAATCGACCCTGAGCTATTTCAAAACCTCTACCTTCTCCTAAAATTAGATTTGATACAGGAACTCTAACATTTTTAAAAACAACATCTCCCTCGCCACCAGGAGAGTGATACTCACCAAAAACTCTTAATGAGCGAACAATTTCTACTCCAGGGGTATCTGTTGGAACCAGTATTGTAGAATGCTGAGTATGTCTTGAATTTCCTGGATTAGATTTACCCATGACCAACATTAATTTACATTTGGGGGTAATGACATTGGTGGTCCACCATTTTCTGCCATTAAGAACATACTCATCCCCATCCCTTATTATTTCAAGTTCCATATTTGTTGCATCAGAGGAAGCAACATCAGGTTCTGTCATTGCATATGCAGATCTTATTTCACCTGCAAGAAGAGGGTTTAACCATTGTTCTTGTTGTTCTGGAGTTCCGTATTTAGCAAGGACTTCCATATTACCTCTATCTGGAGCATTACAATTAAAAATTTGTTGACTCCATGGCGCTCTAGACATTGTTTCAAAGAGTGTAGCTATTTCAATATTTGTAAGACCTGGACTCCAGGGTGTATATTCTTTTGGTAAAAATAAATTCCATAAATCTTGTTTTTTTGCTTCATTTTTTAAGTCTTCATACCAATCAGGGTATTTCCATAGATTATCTTGGTTAGATGTAAATTCGTCATAATCTTTTTCACGAGGGTAGATGTATTGCTCCATGAATACTTCTAG
>CAJQGX010000029.1 GCA_905478035.1 uncultured SAR86 cluster bacterium
TAGCCGTAAAGACTAATGATGGAAGAATTGATCCAGTTGGTGCCTGTGTTGGTATGAGAGGTTCTAGGGTTCAAGCAGTATCTGCTGAATTAGGAAATGAAAGAATAGATATTATTATTTATGATGATAACCCTGCACAGCTCGTTATTAATGCTCTTGTTCCTGCTAAAGTTGAATCCATCGTCATGGATGAAGATTCTAGATCAATGGATATTGCTGTAAATCAAGACAATCTTGCTCTAGCAATTGGCTCTAGAGGGCAAAACATTAGACTTGCATCAAAACTTGTCGGATGGGAGCTAAATATTGTTAGTAGTGAAGAAGCAGAAGCTAAGGTCAAAGTTGATGAAACTGAGTTTCTTGCAAAACTTACATCTAGCCTAGAAGTATCAGATGATATAGCTGAAAAAATTGCATTATCAGGACTTTCATCTTTTGATGATATTGCCTATGCAGATGATTCGGTGTTTAAATCTTTTGTTGAGGATGATGCAGAAATTACTAGAATCAAAGGGGCTGCTGAGGATGCTGCCTTAATGGAAGCAATGGGAGCAATTACAGAGGAAGAGGATAATGTTGAATCGCTTACTGATTTAAACTTGGAAGAAGAAGATATTCAAAAATTATCTAATAAAGGCATCAAGAACAAAGATGATTTAGCTGAGCTAGCTGTGGATGAGTTACAGGATATTATTGAAATATCTTCTGACAATGCATCTAAAATGATTATGAAAGCTCGTGAGCATTGGTTTAATTAAAAATAAAAAGGAAATTATATTTTGACTGTTACTGTTAAAGATTTTGCTAAAATTCTAAAGATATCTGATTCAGCTCTGATTGAAAGAATGAAGAATGCTGGACTATCTCATACTAAAAGTTCGGATGAAATAACACCATCAGATAAGCAAGCATTACTTAGATCTCTTAAGGGTGGCAAAAGTACACCTACTTCTAAGTCTGTTACTTCAGGTTCTGGTATTACAGTTACTTCAAAAGGTAAATCTCTTAAAGAGGGTGATGCGGTTAAGAGTTATTCAGATAATATTGAAGCTAAAAGAGCTGCTGCATCGGAACAGCTAAAAGAACAACAGAAGAAAAGAGAAGAACAACTAAAAGAAGCTGCACGACTTAAACAGGAAGAAATTAAGAAAAGAGAGAAATTTAAAAAACCTGATCCAGCCAAACCTGCTGTAAAAGTTAATGTAAAAGATCAGCTCTCAAGTGCAGTAAATGCATACAAAAGAAGAGAGGGGTCATTCTCTCAGGACTCAAAACATAAATTTGAAGCACCTACTGAAATAATAAAAAAAGATATAGAAGTACCAACAACAATTCAGGTTGGAGAGCTTGCTAAATTAATGGCGGTTAAAGGTAATGTGGTTGTTAAAAATCTAATGGGTCTAGGTGTCATGGCTACATTGAATGATGTGATTGATCAAGAAACAGCAATACTAGTTGTAGAAGAAATTGGACATAATGGCATAGCATTAAAAGAAGAGAACTTTGAAGAGGATTTAGCTAATCTAATTAATTATACAGATGAAGCAAAAACTAGATCTCCAGTTATTACGGTAATGGGTCATGTTGATCACGGTAAGACCACGCTGCTTGATTTTATTAGAAAAACTAAAGTTGTTGATGGTGAGGCTGGCGGTATAACTCAACATATTGGTGCATATGAGGTTGAGACTTCTAAAGGTAAAATAACTTTCATAGATACACCTGGACATGCTGCATTCTCATCAATGAGAGCCAGGGGTGCAAATACTACTGATATTGTTATTCTTGTAGTTGCTGCTAATGATGGAATCAAGCCACAGACAGAAGAAGCTATTAATCATGCTAAGGCTGCTGGAGTGTCTATAGTTGTTGCTATTAATAAAATAGATCTTGAAGGTGCTGATGTTGATAAGGTTAAAGGTGATCTTGCTGCAAAAGACCTAGCTCCAGAAGACTGGGGTGGGACCACACAAATGATTCCAGTATCAGCCCTAAAAGGTACAGGTGTTGATCAGCTTTTAGAAAGCGTTTCCTTGGAAGCAGAATTACTTGAATTAAAAGCTCATCATAATGGACCGGCTCAAGGCGTTGTTATTGAATCAGAATTAGATAAATTTAGAGGCTCAGTTGCCACTTTCTTAATACAAAATGGAACTTTAAAAGTAGGTGATTTGGTCGCATCAGGAAATGCAATTGGAAAAATAAAAAGTATTATTAATAGTGATGGTTCAAAAATTAAATCAGCAGGACCATCAGCAGCTATAGAAGTGCTAGGTTTAAATAATGTTCCAAATGCTGGAGACCAGTTTCAAGTTGTAGATAATGAGAAACAAGCCAGAGAAATTGCTGAATATAGAATCAATAAAGAAAAAGAAAGAAAGCTACTAAAACAAAAAGATGATAGTGCTGGTGATTTATTTGAAAACTTAGGTCAAGAATCTTCTAAGAAAGTCTTAAATGTAATTATAAAAACTGATGTTGGTGGTACATGTGAAGCTATCATAGCATCACTGAATGATCTCAGTAATGAATTAGCAAAAGTAAAAATAGTCTCAAGCGGAGTTGGTGGTATTTCTGAATCAGATGCCAATTTAGCTCTTGCTGTAGATTCAATTATTTTAGGCTTTAATGTTCGTGCAGATAATTCAGCAAAGAAAATCATCGAAGATGAGTCAATTCCTTTAAGTTATCACAGCATTATTTATGAATTACTAGATGATGTTAAAGCAAGAATGACAGGTTTGTTAGATCCAATTATTAAAGAAGAAATAATAGGAACTGCTGAAGTTCTTGATGTATTTAATTCTCCAAAATTTGGTCAGATAGCTGGTTGTAATGTAATTGAAGGAACAGTTCTAAGAAATAGACCAGTCAGAGTTCTTAGAGATGAGATTGTTATTTTTGAAGGTGAGCTAGATTCATTAAGAAGGTTCAAAGAAGATGTTAACGAAGTTAAAAATGGCAATGAATGTGGAATGGGTATTAAAAACTATAAAGACATCAAGGCTGGTGACAAAATAGAAGTGTATGAAAGAAAAGAAGAATTACAGTCAATGTAATAATCGTTAATGCCATCACTTCGATCAGACAAAATATCAGACCTTCTAAGAAAAGAAATATCTCTAATTATTAACAAAGAGACTAAAGATCCTAGACTTCAAAAATTAAATATCACCGCAGTTAAAGTTTCAGATGATATTGGAATTGCAACTGTTTTCTACACCATGATTGGTGAATCTATTGAAAAAGAAAAAAGTAGTATTGATAAAAAAGTACTCAAAAAGTTTTCTGGCATGGTTCGTTCTAAATTATCTAAAACGATGCAAATAAGAAGAGTCCCAGTTATTCAATTTAGATTTGATGAGAGTATCGAGTACTCAGATAATATTGAGAACCTACTTAAAAACCTTTGATAATGGATGGATTTCTTTTAGCTTATAAAGAAAAAGGTATTACTTCTAATAAAGTTGTTCAACAAGCCAAAAAACTTCTTTCATTAAAGAAAGTTGGCCACCTAGGGACTCTTGATCCAATGGCAGAGGGATTATTAGTTCTTGCTATAAACAGGGCAACAAGATTTTCATCATTTTTCCTAGAATCCGATAAAAGCTATGAAGCTGAGATTTGCTTTGGAATAAAAACAGATACAGATGATGCCATGGGAAGAGTTGTAGAAGAATCCTCTTTAATACCAAAAGAGTCAGATATAAAAAAGGAGTTAAATAAGTTTCTAGGAGAATCTCTTCAAAATCCTCCATTTTTCTCTGCCTTAAAACATAAAGGAAAGCCCTTATATAAATATGCTAGAGATGGCGAATTTATATCCAAACCTTCAAGAAGGGTTAATATTTATTCTATAAATAATTTTAATTACTTTAATAACAGATGTTCATTCTTAATACATTGCTCAAAAGGCACTTATATTAGATCTATAGCAAGAGATTTGGGTGATAATTTAGGCAGTGGAGGGCACTTATCTGCATTAAAGAGGGTTACACAGGGCGAATTTAATATAGAACAATCAAAACTTCCTAGTGAGTTAGAGATGAAAAAGATAATTTCAATTGAAAGCGCATTTCAATTTTTTAAAGAGATTAAATTAAATGAAGAAGAAACTAAAGTATTCTCAAATGGTGGGAAGCTTGCAGTTGAAAATCAACAAAGTAATTTTTTTAGAATTTATGATTTTAGCAATAAATTTCTAGGTCTTGGCGTTATTGCAGATAGTCAGTTAGCACTCAAACGACTTGTTTAAAAGCTTAATAAGATATAAGATTCGCACGCTTACTTTAGTTATACGAGGTTTGCATCAATTAATATATGTATAACGAGGATTATAAATATGGCACTTCTATCACAAGAAAAAGAAAAAATTGTTGGAAAATTTCAAAGAGCGGATAACGACACTGGATCTCCAGAGGTTCAAATAGCTTTACTAACTGAAAATATCAATAAATTACAAAGTCATTTTAAAGAACACAAAAAAGACCATCACTCTAGAACAGGTTTAATAAGGATGGTTAATCTAAGAAGAAAACTTCTAGCATATTTAAAAAGAAAGAACTCAGAAAGCTATGCGGAAGTTATTAAAGAATTAAAGCTTAGAGGTTAATAACAAATATAAAGAGGAAAATCGTGGAAAATAATAAATTAGAATCTACATCAGTAGAATTTCAGTACGGAAATCAATTAGTAAAATTAGAAACAAATAAAGTTGCAAGACAAACAACTGCTGCAGTTGTTGTAACAATTGGAGATCTTGTAGTTTTAACTACAGTAGTTGCAAGAAAAGAGGCAGATCCAAAGAAGGATTTTTTCCCACTAGCTGTTTTCTACCAAGAAAAATTTTACGCAACAGGAACAATTCCTGGAGGCTTCTTTAAAAGAGAAGCTAGGCCAACAGAAAGAGAGACATTGACATCAAGATTAATTGATAGACCTATTAGACCTCTTTTTCCAGAAGGATTTAAAAATGAAGTACAAATATTTTGTACTGTAATGTCATCAGGTAAAGATCAGAATCCTGATATAGCGGCAATGATTGGAGCATCTGCAGCCTTATGTGTTGCTGGAGTTCCATTTGATGGGCCAATGGGTGCGGCAAGGGTTGGATTTATTGATGGAAATTACGTTTTAAATCCATCTTATGAAGAATTGGAAAATTCATATCTGGATATGGTAGTTGCTGGAACCGAAAAAGCTGTTCTTATGGTTGAGTCTGAAGCTAAAGAGCTAAATGAAGATTTAATGCTTGGAGCTGTTCTATTTGGTCATCAAGAAATGCAAACTGTGATCAAAGCGTGTACAGAGCTTAAAGAAAAAGCTGGTAAAGAAGACTGGGTAGTAAGTTCAGATGACGAATCACCAGTTTATTTAGCTGAGTTAACTGAAAAGTTCTCTAGTAAAATAGCTGATGCATTCACTATCAAAGATAAGTCAGAAAGAACTGCAGCAATTAGTGTTATAAAAGATACTATTGTTGAATCCTATCCTGATGCAGATGAAATCCAACTTGGTAAAGTCTTAGGAGCTTTTAAAAATCTTGAGAAAGACATTGTAAGAAAAAATATTCTAAGTAATCAACCTAGAATAGACGGAAGAGATACAGATACAGTAAGACCAATATTTATTGAAACTGATGTATTACCAAGTGCTCATGGATCATCATTATTTACTAGAGGAGAAACACAAGCAATTGTTGTTGCTACTCTAGGGTCATCAA
>CAJQGX010000030.1 GCA_905478035.1 uncultured SAR86 cluster bacterium
GAAAGTAGTACATCTGTTCGTGATTGGTGGCCAAATAACTTAAATCTTAATATTCTTCATCAGCACGATGAAAAATCAAACCCTATGGAAAATGGTTTTGATTACAAAGAAGAATTTGCAAAAATTGACTACGATGCACTAAAAAAAGATTTAAATGATTTAATGACAGATTCACAAGAGTGGTGGCCTGCAGATTATGGCCATTATGGACCTTTCTTTATTAGATTGACTTGGCACGCTGCTGGTACATATAGAAGTACAGATGGAAGAGGTGGCGGAGGTACTGGAGCACAACGTTTTGCACCTCTGAATAGTTGGCCAGATAATGGTAATTTAGACAAAGCAAGAAGATTGCTTTGGCCAATTAAACAAAAATATGGACAACAAATTAGTTGGGCTGATTTATTAATTCTTGCAGGTAATGTTGCCATAGAGTCTATGGGAGGTAAAACCTTTGGATTCAGTGGTGGACGTCCGGATATATGGGCCCCAGAAGAAGATATACATTGGGGTCTAGAAAAAGAGTGGCTTGAAAATAATCGTTATGAAAATAATGACGAGAGAGAATCATTGGACATGCCTCTTGGCGCTGTTCAAATGGGTTTAATTTATGTTAATCCTCAAGGGCCTGATGGAAATCCAGATCCATTAGCCAGCGCACATGATATCCGAACAACCTTTGGAAGAATGGCAATGAATGACTATGAGACTGTAGCTTTGGTTGCTGGTGGACATACATTTGGTAAAGGCCATGGAGCAGGTCCCGATTCTAACGTTGGAGTAGAACCAGAAGGTGCAGCACTAGAAGAAATGGGCTTAGGTTGGATGAGTTCTTATGCTTCAGGCAAAGGAAGAGATACAATCACTAGTGGCTTTGAGGGTGCATGGACTGCAAATCCTACGCAATGGGATAACGGTTATTTTGATTTACTATTTGGATATGAATGGGAGCTAGTTGATACTCCAGCTGGAGCAAAAGTGTGGCATGCAATTAATCCTGCAGATGAAGATTTAGCCCCAGATGCAGAAGATGCTTCTGTAAAAGTCCCAACAATGATGACAACTGCAGATATCGCTCTTCGTGAAGATCCCGAATATAAAAAAATATCTAAACATTTTCACGAGAATCCTGAAGAATTTGCAGATGCTTTTGCTGAAGCTTGGTTCAAACTTCTTCATAGAGATATGGGCCCGAAGACGAGATATGTAGGACCAGAAGTTCCTAGTGAAGAGAGAATATGGATGGATCCAGTTCCAGCTGGTAATGCAGATTATGATGTGGATTCTGTATCAGAAGCAATTAAAAATAGTGGTTTAACTATTCAAGAAATGGTTGAAACAGCATGGGCTAGCGCTTCAACATACAGACATTCAGATATGAGGGGTGGAGCTAATGGTTCTAGAATTAGATTGGCACCACAAAAAGATTGGGAAGCTAATAAACCAGAACAGCTAAATAAAGTATTAGATATTTATGAAAATATTTCATCAGATACTGGAGCTTCAGTTGCAGATGTTATCGTTTTGGGTGGTAATGTGGGCATTGAAATGGCAACTGGTTCAAAGGTTCCATTTACCCCAGGAAGAGGTGATGCAACTCAAGAACAAACAGATGCAGAGTCTTTTGCAGTACTTGAGCCACATTCTGATGGTTTTAGAAATTTCCATAAATCAGGTGTTAATGTTTCACCAGAAGAAATGATGCTAGATAAAGCACAGCTTTTAAATCTAACCGCACCTGAAATGACAGTTCTGGTTGGCGGCATGAGATCTATAGGTATAAGCGCATCCGGATATGGTATCTTCACTGAAAATACAGATACAATGACTAATGACTATTTTGATACTTTATTGGATATGTCTGTAGAGTGGAAGCCAAACGGAACTGGAAATTCATACGAAGCATTTAATAGATCTTCAGGTGAAAAGGTCAGAACAGCTACAAGATCAGACCTTGTTTTTGGATCTAATTCACAATTAAGAGCATTAGCAGAAGTTTATGCATCAAGTGATTCGGGCGATAAGTTTGTTTGTGATTTTATTTCTGCTTGGAATAAAGTTATGAATGCTGACCGTTTTGATATCTAAATCCAAATAATATTAGGCAGCATTAGATGCTGCCTAATTCTATTTTAAGAACTTAAAAAGCCTATAATCAATATATGGATATTAATTTATGGAAGCAGATAGAGAGTGAAATTCACTTAAGAATTGATGCTGAACCATCATTAGGACCATTTCTTAATTCATTAGTTTTATCTCAAAAAGATTTATTGGCAGCGGTTGCATCAATACTCGCATCCAAACTTCATAGCGATGCATTATCTGCTAAAGATATTAAGAAGTTTATCTTAGATGTTTATAGGGAATGTGAAGAAATAGAGCCTGCACTAGAAGATGATCTCAAGTTTTTTAAAGAGCATGACCCAGCATGCAGATATTTCTCTACCCCACTTCTTTTTTATAAAGGCTTTCTAGGACTTGCAACATATAGAGCAGCTCATTGCTTGTGGAATGGCGAAAGGCATACTATGGCTTTATTTTTACAAAATAGGGCATCAGAAGTTTTCGGTGTAGATATTCATCCTGCTGCAAAAATAGCTGGCAGCGTGATGATTGATCATGCAACAGGCGTTGTTATTGGAGAAACTACTAATATAGAAAAAGATGTCTCTATATTTCAAGGAGTTACTCTAGGCGGTAAGGGTTTCGAGTCAGGAAAAAGACATCCAAATATAAAACAGGGCGCAACAGTTTTTGCTGCAAGTACAATTCTAGGAAATATTACTATTGGAAGAAACTCAATAGTTGCAGCAGGAAGTTTGGTGTTACATGATGTTGATGACAACAAGACAGTTGCAGGAGTTCCTGCAAAAGAAACCAATAAATAAAACTATAGAGTGCTCTTATTTTTTAGTAGAAGAAGAGTTTTAAAGCCTTGGAAGGCAGCTATCAAAGAAACCACAAAAGCATTTACAAACAACTGGCTCATCAATAACTGAGTTGAAATAAGGCTTATATTTAGAAGGCTTAAGTATTCAATACCAAATATCCCAAGCACAGAAAACCCAAAAATAATAAAGTAAACATATCTATTATCTTGAAGTAAAGATGCAGTAAGTGTACTCATTAGAGTTATTGTTATTCCAAATATAGCTATCTCATTGTATGAGTGCTGAGGCAAAACAAATAATACTGATCCAGAAACAATAATAGTAAAAAGCATTTGGAAGAATGCAAACACGGTAATATCCTTAGAGACCTGAGGATTATATTTTACATAGAATTCTTTAGGATCTTTTTCTTCAATACAGTCTTCTGGACGCCAGTAGGTTTTAGAATAAAAAACTTTTAGCTTATCGCTTAATTTTTTAGTCTTAAAACTGTCTTTGACCATAGTTGTATATATCTGAAAATTTGCCCAAATAGGATTAAAACTCTTCAAGGCACTAACTGTTCCATAAACTGGATCAATATCCGGTTTTCTTGCTATATAAGTACCAAACATCCTATCCCAAATAATAAAGACACCACCATAATTAGCATCAATATATTCTTTATTTTTTGCATGATGAATGCCGTGATTCATTGGAGTAATAAATATTTTTTCTAAAAAACCTAAATGCCCAATATGTTCAGTATGAACCCAGAATTGATAAACCAAATTAATTCCAGCTACAGTTATAAAAACTTCCACAGGAACCCCAAGAAGAATCATTGGTAAGTAGAAAATCCATTTCCAAATCCATCCTGTACTTGTTTGTCTTAAGGCGGTAGCAAGATTAAAGTCCTCGCCATGATGATGAACGCTATGAGTAGCCCATAATATTTTTATTTCATGATGCATTCTATGCATCCAATAGTATGAAAGGTCATACAAAAGAAAGGCTGCAATCCAAGTGAACGGATTCTTAACAGACAATAGCCCTACATTCAGATATTTGCTGACATAGACAAAAATAAGACTTTGGACTCCTAAATTTAGCATAGTAGGATACCTACTTATCATTCCTAGCGATATGCTTGTAAAGGTATCATTCAGTCTATATGTATTCTTTCCTACCAGTTTCCCATAGCAATACTCAATTAGGATGAGAATAAAAAATGCGGGAATAGCAAAGGTAATGATTAATGATTTATCAGTTACAACTGCCGCGGTCGATTCGATCATAGTTTCTGTTTAGATTTATATATAATTCTGATTTTAAATTTTAGTTCTTAAATAAGCAATAGCTCCAATAGCATTTCCAAATTCTCTATCAGAGTTATATTCACCAACAATGCCGGCAAGCGCTAATCTTTGATCAATACCTTTTTTTACAGAATCTAATAATGATGTTCTACCTAAAAAGTAAACCTTATCAACTCCCATTAAAAGAGCATTTAGGTATGTCACTGTCCCAATAACCTCACCAATCATATTAGATAATGATGATGCAATATCTTCATCTTTTTGATTATTATTAGATCTTGCTTTTGCAAAGTTTGAAGCTGTAATTTCTGGATATAAAGAACCTATTTCATTTACAACATCACCTATTAAAAAATCAAGCTGGTTTTTATTTCCACTTAAGGCTATTTGATTAATATTATCAGCATTATTATTTTTAATAATTAAATTAGATAAACCTTGAAGAGTTCCTCCACCAACAGATATTCCTCCAAGATGATTAAACTCTCTGTTAGAGTAAGAAATACATGCCGTTCCCGTTCCTGCGCTTACGGCTACAAAATTATCTTCTTTAATTTTATATAGCTCCATTGCACCATATCCAATTGCTGAAACCTCATTAACTTTTAATATAGATATATTTTTAAAATTATTATTTAAATCACTAGATTTGCCACCAGTAACTGCAATTTTATTAATATCATTAATATTAATTTTTATAAATTCAAATATTTTACTTAGGAAATGATTATCAATTTTTTCTGAAGGTAATGAGAAAAAGGTATATTTATCATTGCTCCAAACAGCAATGTCAGTATTGGTAACTCCAAAATCTATCCCAACAAACATAGTCAATAAGGTTTATTTACCCGAAATAGCTTCAGACCAACTCATAGGCACTTGCTGCTGAGGGTTAAAAATTCTTTCACCAGATGCTGGCATAGCTTTAGCGGCTTCTTTTATCTCTTTACTAGATAAAAATTCACTTGGAGTTAATTTAAATACATCCAGGCCACGAGTTATTTCAGTTCCATATATGTACCCTTCGTAAAAATAAGCCGACCAATAACCACCAGTTATTAATATATCTTTATTAATTGGACCACGATCAAAATATCCAATTTCTACTGGGTTAGAAGAATCAGTAAAGTCCATAATAGAAATTCCACCCTGATACCAAGCTTGAACAAAAATATCTCTGTCCTTTACAGGAATTATGGAGCCATTATGTGCAACACAGTTTTCAGTTTCTAATTGAGGCGCGGGCATTTTATAGTGACTTTTAAACTCAAGCTTGTTATCTACTATGTCATATATAGCATCAGCACCCCAATCCAAAGGATCCCATGCTCTACATCTAGCTCTTCCTCCGCCACCCCATTCATCAGTAAAGATAACTTTGGTTCCATCGTTATTAAATGTAGCCGAATGCCAGTAAGCAAAACCCTTATCAGTAACAACATCTAATCTTTCAGGATTGTAAGGATCAGTTATATCAAAAAGGATACCATTTCCAGAGCATGCTCCTGCTGCTATATTTGCAGAAGGAAAAACTGTTATATCATGACATTGATCTGTTCTTTTTGTATCTTGAGTATCATCACCATGATCTCCACCAACCCACAACCCTCCTAGAGCACCTGTATTAGGATCAGCAAAAACAGCTGGACTGCTTACTATTCTTGATTTTGATGGATCTATGATTGGGATTTCAATAATATCAATTCTAAAAAGAGCCGTTCTATCATCACCAGGTATGTTTCCAATACATTGTTCCATTTCTTCTTCGTCTCTAACACTAGAAGTTCCAGAATTATAAATAATTATTTTTCCATCCTTAGCACCATTAGAAACGACTGAATGAGTATGAGATCCTCTGCAGGTTTGAACCGCTCCTACTTGTTTTGGCCTTTCTAAATCTGAAATATCAAAAATCCTTATTCCTCTAAATCTCTCAGGGCTTGCATCTTTGCCAACACCATCTAATCCACAATCTAATCGGCTACGAATCTGTTCAACAGACATAATGAGTAAATTTCCAACAATAGAAACATCTCCTTGACCTCCTGGACAAACAACTGAAGATATTAAATTTGGAATTCCATTTTCAGTATTAATTTTATACATGTTAAAGCCGTGATAACTTCCAGCTACAAGTAAATCATCACTAAATGCCATATCTGTATTTGCAAAACTTAAAATAGGAGAGCGTAAAGCTCTAGATTTTTCTTCTGTTGTTTTCTCTTCATCCTCATCCTCATCATCAATATCTTTAACGCCTTTAGCTTCTGGATTATCTCGATCAAAAAAACCAACGGGTTTTCTTAATGCCGCTATCAGCTCCATATTTAAAATTGCTTCATCTGCAATATATAAACCAGGACTCAAACCCGCTCTCGGATCGTCAGATAAACTAACGGCTATAATATTCATTCTTTCAATCTCAACACCTTGATCATTAACTAAATCTGAAATAAATTCATTTAATATTGGGTCAAAGGCAGATCCTGGAAATTTTTTAAGTTCTTCAACCATTTCAAGTGCGCCATCATGATGCGCAATCATTAATTGAAGGAATAATCTATCAAAATCAGTACTCTCACTATTTTCTAGTGTTTTTAATTGCTGCGGTGATGCCATCCCGGCCATATGCATGTGCATATGATGATCATTGGATTTATTAGAAATACCTTCATCTCTTGATTTAAGCCAACTATCCATGAAGTCTATTTCATCTTCTTGAGAAACATCTATTCTATTAGCAAGATCAATAATAGTTTTATTATTTGTTCTCTTGCTGGCCAATTGAGACATCAATATTGCTTGTTGATGATGAATAATCATGCCTTCAAGGAATTTTACATCAGCTTCAACGTAAGAAGTGCTGGCAATATCAGAAGCAGCTTCAGGGTCAAGATTTTTTGAATCCATACCAGGCGCTCCTGGTTGAATAATTGGGGCATTATTATGAGTAGTTTCGGCTAATAACAATTGACCAAATAATGATAAAGTTAATATAAAAACAATGTTCGCACTTTTAAATAATTTTTTATTTACTAAATTAGTTTTTATCATCTTTATCTACCTCTGCATCAATAATATTATTTGAATTATTATTGCCAAATCTATTAATCCTATTATTTCTATTTGTTTGATTTTTTGATGCTTTAATTTTTCCTAGATTAAAGAATACAAAAAGTGAAATAGCAGCCATACCTCCAAATATAAGAGCATTAGACATTTGGTTACCTACTTCTTATTTTTGCTAAAAGTCTTAATATTTCTAAATATAGCCATATTAGAGTTACCATTAATGAAAAAGCTCCATACCATTCCATATATTTTGGAAGTCCTTTCTCTGCACCTTCTTCAATATAATCAAAATCTAGAACTAGTGACAAAGATGCAAAACATACAATACCCACTGATAGTCCTATGCTGGTCCAAGAGCCATTAGTTGGTGATAGGAGACTTATGCCCGATCCAAAAAAACTCATAACAAAGCTAACCATATAAAGTATGAATATTCCCCCGATGCCAGCCACAACCATCAATCTAAAATTTTCAGTTGGTTTTATTAGACCACTTTTATAACAAACTAAAAGAGATGCAAGTATTCCAAAAGTTAGACCAATAGCTTGTATAGCTATTCCGTCAAAAAGATTTTCATACATTAGAGAAACACCTCCAAGCATAACTCCTTGGGCAAGTGCATAAAAAGGAGCTGTAGTTCCTGCTTTGGTTGGGCTTCTAAATATTGTTACAAGAGCAAGTATAAAACCAAGAATACCAGCTGGAAGCGCAAGAGCCGGAATATTCCAACCTACCGCAGCACCAGCAAAACATAGAGCTAAAAGGATTCCTGTTTTATTAACAGCTCCATCTAAAGTCATAATATCTGAAGACTCAATAACTGATGATGTAGTTCTGAAACCACTTGCAGTATTCATTTCACTACTAGATTGAGTTCTAAATCCACTTTGATCAAAATTCTTTGAGAAAGCAGGATTGCGTGATCTACCAAATCGATTAATTGCAGAATGCTTAGACATAAATAACTCCTTTAAAATTACTTTTATATATTAAATACTTAAGGCCTTAATAACAAATTTAAAGCTGATGAATCCATTTTCTTAAAAGGTCTATAGCTTCAGTGTGTTGAAGAGCTCTTCCAGATTCTGGCATCATGATACCAGGATCAAGAGATTCCATCCTATACAACAGTATAGATTCATCTGGCTTTCCTGGGACAAGTGAATATTTTAAGTTATTACTTGCACGTCCTGCTGCTATAGGCTTCTTGAAATAACCTAAGTGAATTTTTCTGTTCTCAGTAAAATCTAAATAAAGACCAGTGGTATCGGCTGAGCCTCCTTCAATATGACAATGACCGCAGTTAATATCTAAATATGAGCGAGCTCTTGCATCTAGGTCTGCATTGATATCTGACCAGTCAACCA
Organism: uncultured SAR86 cluster bacterium; assembly: GCA_905478035.1. Lineage (GTDB taxonomy): Bacteria > Pseudomonadota > Gammaproteobacteria > Magnimaribacterales > D2472 > SCGC-AAA076-P13. Next base: position 8,632 of record CAJQGX010000030.1, read on the forward strand.
TTGAATTTGTAGAGATATTTTCTTGAATCCATCCCTCTTGATGCCATTTTAAAAGTTGATTCATGTAGCCATCTTTATAACTAATATCTTTATTAAGATTTCTTGCTTTAGGTCCTATTGGCGTAATAGTTTCACCTGATTGATGACATTCTTTACATTGATTGATATTCGGAACCCTATATCTAATATCTTGAATCTTTCCATAATCGTTTACGAATTGAGTTGATATTGTTTTCCCAGCAATACTCTTGTATGCATCAGTTTGCTCTTTATTCCAAACATAGCTAATGTTTTTCCATCCATCATCATGCTTTATAAGCAATCTAGTTTCTAGTAACTGAGGATCAAGCTCTGATTCAGAAAAGTCATTCAGATAGGCAAAGGTTTTTATTAAAACTGAGCCATTCGGAAAATTAAATACTTCATCTGGATGATATTCTGCATATCCACCTTGAGGTATATAAATAAATCTTAATTTATCAGCATAATCAGAAAAAAGTGGTGAGTTTAAGTCATACGGAAGAACGCCATCTGTTGGAACTTGAAGAGTCAAATCACTAAAAAAACCATAATCAGATAATTTTGAGGCAGCTTCATTATTGAGTACAACCGATTGATTAACTTCAGAATTTATTGAAAGAGAAAATATAGTAAATACTATAAGAAGTGATGATTTATAGAGTTTCACTTATAACAACTGGAGGTAGAGGTGATATTTCACCTGAAAATTTTTCATAATTAGTTTCGACAGGATTAAAAAAAGGCAAGATATATTTTAATGCGTTAATAGTCAGAAAGGATGCATCACCATTATCACCAAGCACAATTTTGTCTTCTTTTGGTTGGCCAAAAATAATTTGGGGTAGGGGCATAATTCCATCCCAAAATATATCAGGCATATCACCACCAGAAATTTCAAAAAGGATTTTTGCTAATTCACCAGTTTCAAGATCAGGGTTATAGCCAGATCTACCAAATCTATTACTATGAATTTGAATTGATCTTGGGTGCGGATAGTAGTTCTTATCTTCTGTATCATATCCATAAGTTACTACTGCAATATTGATAGTATCATTTTCACCAATATCATTATCAAAGACTTCAACATGAGAATTGGCTTGAATGATAATTCCAGAACCTCTAGGAACTTCCCCAACAATATTGCCCTCAGGAGCAAAATTATCTGTATTATTATTCACTGATTTATTATTAAAAACTCTAATATGATGTCCACCCTGTTGAGGAATATCTGGTAAATCAAAAACTAGAATACCGCCTGTGTTGTTAGACGCTACATTATTAAAAACATCAGCATAGTAAGAGTTCTCAATTTCAATTCCTGCAACATTAAATTCAGCAATTGAATTTTTTACAATTATATTTTCAGATTGGCCGACATAAATTCCAGCATCAGATGCCCCAATAGCAACACAAGAGTCTATAAGAACATTTTTTGATTCAACTGGATACAATCCATAAGCACCGTTTTCAGAGCTCGGACCACCTGTCCACTCTGTCCTCACTCTTATAAAACTAATTCCATCTACTCCCTTAACTTTTATTGCATCACCCTTTGCATTTTCTATAGCAAAGTCTCTAAGGATTACGTTATCTGAGGTTACTGATAGTCCTTGAGCTCCAGAAAGTTGATTTTTAAATGAAAGAACAGTTTCATTCATTCCATCACCTTCTAATATTATATTTCTGACATCAATGGAAAGACTATCTTCTAGTTCATATAATCCAGATGATAAATGAACAATATCACCTGGATTTGCAAGAATAAGAGCTTCTTGTATCTCTGTGTATGGATCTTCAGATGGAGATATATAAATAGTTTCTGCAAAACCTGCAGTACTGAGCAAGATACCTATTAAATAAAGTTTAGATTGCTTCAGGAATATCTTCAAAACTTTCTAGAGGTTTTTTTAACTCACTCCAATCACATTCAAAGTCATCAGGAGCATGTTCATATTCAAGCAATCCAAGCGCTTCAAACTTTGGTCTGACAGAGTCTGTTAAGAGTCCAATTCTTGATAGGTTAGGAATAACTCGTGAAAACAAGAAATTTCTGAACATATCAAAGGTTTTAGTATTCATTTGGAACTCTCTTGCTTCTTCAGGCGTCATTTTTAAAAATCTTTGTTCAGCCTTTGTATTTATTAATCTTTCTCTAGAAATAACACAGGCCTCATAAGCAAATTCAGCTCTGTCTTCTATTTCCTGAGGTGTTAATGTTTTTATATAATCTTCTAGATAATTGATACCAAAAGTTACATGTCGAGCTTCATCTCTAACAACATAGTGGAGAAGTTGTTTCAAAAGAGGATCTTTAGTAATAGCTTTTAGCATTTGAAATGCTGCAAGTGCCAATCCTTCAATAATAATTTGCATTCCAATAAATTTTAAATCCCACCTTTCATCTGTAAGAATTTTATCAAGAAGCAATTTAAGTGATGGGTTTATAGGATAATGGATTCCAATTTTATCTTGAAGATATCTATTAAAAACCTCAACATGTCTTGCTTCATCAAAAGTCTGGGATGCTGCATATAGCTTCGCATTAAAAGTTGGAGCACAGCATGCAAGTTGAGATGCAACTAATAATGCACCTTGCTCTCCATGAAGGAATTGACTCATTAATTCAGCAGTTGAATGCCTATCAAAAAGTATTTTTTCTTCTTCTGAAAGAGCCTGATAGGCTTCTAGAGTTTCGTGGGGTAGTTCCTCATCAGGTTCAACAATTTTCTCATCTGCTGGATGAGTGTAATCCCAATTAAGATCAATTGACCCATTCCAATTTAACTCTTTGCCAAGTTCATAAAGTTTTTTAATTCTATTATCTGCAACTGTATAGTCCCAGTTATATGATCCTGTTAATGGTGTATTAAATATCTCAACCACATCTTCAACCTGATCAGGTGTCATGTTTACTTCATCATCAAAGTAAAGAAGGTCTTCAGGTGGCCCGTTTTGTTTTGTTATTTTCATTCTGCTCCCTATTTAATGTTTACACTGTAAACATTAAGTTATTTTATAACAGAATTTAGTTCTTGAAAAGTTTTGTTAACTCATCCAGCAATACTTCACCCAGTTCCTCTGCTCTGTGAATTGTAATTGCGTTTTTATAGTATTTTGTAACATCATGCCCAATACCGATCGCCTGAAGTTCTACTGGGCTCTCATTTTCAATCTGGGCAATCATTTTTTTAAGATGATTATCTAAGTAATCCTCTCTATTTGCTGACAAGGTACTATCATCAACAGGAGCTCCATCAGATATAACAATCATGATTTTTCTTTCCTCATTTCTTTTAATAAGTCTTTCATGAGACCAAGCTAGAGCCTCCCCATCTATATTTTCTTTTAAAAGACCCTCTCTTAACATTGCACCAAAATATTTTCTAGACCTTCTCCATGTATTATCTGCACTTTTATAAATAATATGACGAATATCATTTAGTCGTCCGGGGTTTGTGAAACCTCCCTTGTTTATCCATTCTTGCTTTGAGTCTCCACCTTTCCAATGTTTAGTTGTAAAGCCTAAGACCTCAGTTTTAATTTGACATCTTTCGAGTGTACTTCCAATGATGTCAGCACAAATAGCAGCAAGACTTATTGATCTTCCTCGCATTGAACCAGAATTATCTATTAGAAGCGTTACAACAGTATCTTTAAAATCTGTTTCGGTTTCTTCTTTGTAGCTTAAAGGATGCCCCGGTTCAGCAATAACTCTGTGGAGTCTAGCAGTATCAAGGATTCCTTCTTCAAGATTAAAGTTCCAGCTTGTGTTCTGTTTTGCTAGAAGCAACCTTTGTAGCCTGTTTGCTAATTTACCTATTGTTGTCTGATAGGGCTTTATTAGATTGTCTAGCTGAACTCTTAGTCTTAATGCTTCATCGGAAGTTGTGAGGTCTTTAGCATCAATAATCTCATCGAATGCAGAAGTAAAAATAGAATAGTCTTGTTGTCCGTTAGTAGTATAGTTATTTTCAGGGTAAGCAAGAGCTTCGATCTCTTCATCTATCGAGGTTCCATCTGAAGTTGATTCAACTTGTTGGATATTATCATCCATTGCAATATCCATATCTTCAAGCATATTTTCAGGATCTGAACTATCATTATCTTGTTGATCCTCCATTTCTCCTTGCTCAATTTCATTTGTGCTACCCGGAGATTCAAAAGGCTCATCTTCATTGAGATCTTCTTCAGAGTTATCAATTTTAAGCAAATTTATCTTCTTCAAGAATTTCTCAGATAATTTACTAAAGTTTTCTTGGTTTGAAATTGTATTTACTATATCTTCTTTAATTTCAAATAGATTTGCAGATGCAAATTTTTCATTAAAATTATTAAGGATTTTTTGAGATGCTGGAAGTAAGGTAATGCCAGCAGCATCTTTTAACCATAGATTGGCACAAAGAGCCGTGTAATTTGGTGATTTCTGATCCTCAATACTTAAACTTTTTGCTTCAAGATAGTCAATTATATTTGTCTTTGAGCCTTTAAAATCTGATGAGCCTATTATTTCCACTCTGGACATTTCAAGTTCATTAAAGACCAGTCTTGCTGGAAGAGTGAGGGGTATTTCCTTAATGGGCTTATGGTAAGCAAACCAGAATGCTTGAAAGTCTGACTCACCTCTCCAAGTAGATAAATCCTTTGTTGATCTTGGCGTTGAAGATAAAGAAGCCTGATCTAAGACTGGAGGTCTTTGAGGTATTCCATTTTTAGAAGTAAGATCTTTATTTTTTGCTATAGCTTTTATAGATGATATGGAAGCTTCATAAAGCTTATCTCTATTTTTTATCCAGCCCATTTTATTTATGTTTTTGGCCCATCACCTTCAATATCTATATCAAAACATCTTTGGAAATATTCTGAAAATATAGGCTTTTCCATCTCATCACATTTATTGAGAAAAGTTAATTTAAAAGATGAAGCTATATCTTTAAATATTTTATAATTTTGAGCCCATGAAATAACTGTTCGTGGTGACATTAAGATTGAAATATCTCCATTTGCAAATCCATTTCTTGTTAAGTTTGCTAACTTGATCATATTTTTTAGAGTATCTTGGTTTTTTGCACCCTTCATGTCGCCAACCTGAGACACAACAACTTTATACTCTTGCTTTGGATCAAGATAATTCAAGGTTGAGAGGACGTGCCATCTATCCATTTGCCCCTGGTTAATTTGCTGTGTTCCATGATAGAGGCCAGTGACATCACCAAGACCTACAGTATTTGTAGTTGCAAACAATCTAAAACATGGATGGGGATTAATAACTTTATTTTGATCAAGAAGAGTTAGCTTGCCCTCAACTTCAAGAATCCTCTGAATTACAAACATAACGTCAGGCCTTCCAGCATCATATTCATCAAAAACTAATGCAACAGGGTTTTGAATGGACCAGGGTAGCAAACCCTCTTGAAATTCAGTTATTTGTTTACCATCTTTTAATTTAATAGCATCTTTGCCAAGCAGATCGATTCTACTAATGTGACTATCAAGATTTATTCTTACACAAGGCCAATTAAGCCTAGCAGCTACTTGTTCAATATGTGTCGATTTTCCCGTTCCATGAAAACCCTGAATCATCACTCTTCTATTATGCTCAAAACCAGCTAAGATCGATAAAGTTGTTTCTCTATCAAAAACATAATTAGGATCTATTTCTGGAACCCATTCAGTTTTATCTTTAAAACCCTTAACAGTTATTTTAGAGTCAATATTAAAAACCTTTGATACCTCTATCTTTATATTCGGTTTTTTTGGAAGATCTATATTGGAATTGATTGCCATTTTTTTTATTTAGTTTTTCTAATTTGTAACCATGATACTTTTTGACTCATGAAAGTTCTAGTTTTTTTATAAACAATGTAAGATGGATACTCTTAAAATCATTAGTCTTGTTTAAAGGAGTCTAGTCCAATGGAAGAAAAGCCCAATCTTTTAGAAAAATCTTTAGATTTATTTTCGTTAAATAAAATTGATAGAGACATCTATACCTGGACTGGAAAGAATGTTGGCTGGGCTAGGGTTTTTGGTGGCCAAGTAATGGCGCAAACATTAATTGCGGCATATAAAACTATTAGCGTTGATCATTTCGCTCATTCCTTCCATTCTTATTTTTTACGACCTGGTCATATGGATAAGCCTATTATTTTTATGGTTGACAGAATAAGAGATGGTAAAAGTTTTTCAACTAGAACTGTGAAAGCGCTTCAGGATGGCGAGGCAATTTTTAGTTGCTCAATATCTTTTCAAAAAGATGAAGAGGGGCTTGAGCATCAAATCCCAATGCCAGATATAACAGGTCCTGAAAAGTTAAGAAATGAAATAGAAATAAGGGAGGAGCTCCTCAAAAAATTAAAATTAGATCCTGATGATATGCCTGTTTTTATTCGCCAAAAAGAAATTGAAATGAGGCCTGTAGAAGAACAAGACTATTTTAATCCAAAAAGGTTACCACCATACAAAAATACTTGGATTAAGCCTGACGGCATAATTCCTGATGATCAAAAGATACAACAAGCATTTCTTTTATATATATCTGATATGGGTCTTATTGCTGCTGCAAATAATTCAGTTGGCGTAAACTTTCTAACTAAAAATCTTCAAAATGCTAGTTTAGATCATGCAATGTGGTTTCATAGAAAAGTTGATCTTAATGATTGGTTTTTATATTCAATTGATAGCCCAATTACTAGAAATGCAAGAGGGTTTTCAAGAGGATCTATCTTTTCCCATAACGGAGATTTGGTTGCATCATGCACTCAAGAGGGTTTAATAAGAGTTTGGCCAGAATCAAAAAAAGCTGACTAAATACTTCTAATTAGATCTGTTAAAAATTTAACCTTATCTGGATTTATATTTGGAGTAATTCCGTGTCCTAAATTGAATATGTATCCAGGATAATTTTTAAATTTCTGAAGAATTTTCAAGGTTTCTTGCTTAATTACTTCATTTGATTCCAAAAGAATTTCAGGATTAAGGTTGCCTTGGATCGCAACTTTATTTTTTACTTCATTTAAATCAATATCATTCATACTCCAATAAAGGCTTAGGCAATCAGATTGAGATGTCATAATGGTCTTTAATTGAACTTTAGGTTCTCTAGAAAATAAAATAATTGGAATATTTTTTGTAACGGCATCATTTTTTAATAGGCCTATTAAAGTAGTTATATATTTTAAAGAGTAAACTTTATAATCATCTTCAGTTAACAGATTAGCCCATGAATCAAATATCTGAATAACATCAGCTCCAGCTTCTATTTGTCTTTTAAGGTATTCAAAGCAAGCATCTGTAAGCTTATTAAGAAATATATGTGCTTCATCATCATTTTCTTTTAGAAAGTTTCTAGTAAATAAAAAATCTTTAGAGGATTTTCCTTCTATAGAGTAGGCAGCTAAAGTCCAAGGGCTTCCACAAAAACCAATTAATGGAATATGTTTTGGCAGGGCGCTTCTAATATTCCCTACAGCTTTATAAACATAAGACAGGCTATCAGAATCAAATGGTTTAATATTTAATACGTCCTTGGCAGTTTTTATTGGATTGCCAAATACCGGACCTTCTCCTTCTAAGAATTTAACATCTAGGCCCATAGCATCAGGTATTGTTAAAATATCAGAAAACAGTATGGCCGAGTCTAGTTCAAAAGCATTTATAGGCTGAAGGGCCAATTCACAACAAACATCAGGCTCTTTGCACATATCAAGAAAGTTTTTAAACTTCTTTCTAACAGCTCTATACTCAGGCATATATCTTCCAGCTTGGCGCATATACCAAATTGGGGGAATAGGAAGGGTCTCTTTATTAAGCGCTTTTAAAAAAATGGATTCTCTTTCTATCATGAAACGTATTTTATAATACTTTTTGCAGCTTCACGTCCTTCCCATATAGCTGTAACAACCAAATCCGAACCTCTGACCATATCGCCACCAGAGAATATTTTTTTATTTGATGTTTGGAACTTATATTCCTGATGCTCCTCAGCTATAACAAGCCCATTTTTTTGGGTATTAATTTCAAAATCTCCAAACCAACTTGATGGACTTGCTCTAAAACCAAAAGCAACAATAACAGCATCAGCTTCATAAATTATTTCAGATCCAGGTATAGGTATTGGTACTCTTCTTCCATTTTGATCGGGCTCACCTAATTGAGTCTTAACAATTTTCACACCTTGCACTTTTTCGCTTCCGACTATATCTATAGGCTGAATATTAAATTCAAATTCAACACCTTCTTCTTTTGCATTTTGAACTTCTCTTTTAGATCCTGGCATATTTTCTTCATCCCTTCGGTAAAGGCATTTTACTGATTTTGCACCTTGCCTTATTGCAGTTCTATTGCAATCCATAGCTGTATCTCCACCACCTAAAACAATTACATTTTTACCCTTTAAGTTTATAAATTCATTTTTATTAGTTTGTAACTTCAAAAGTTTTTTTGTGCTAGAAATCAAGTAGTCAATTGCTTTATATACCCCTGGTAATGATTCACCAGCAAAACCTCCCTCGAGAGATGTATAAGTGCCCATAGCTAAAAAAACGGCATCATATTCGTCATATAATTTTTTAAATGGTAGATCTTTTCCAATTTCTTTACCCAATTTAAATTTGACACCCATTTCTTCTAAAATTTTCCTTCTTCTTTTAACAACAGATTTTTCTAATTTAAATTCAGGTATTCCAAAAGTTAATAATCCGCCTATTTCTTCATTCTTATCATAAACATGACTATGGACACCTGATCTTGTCAAAACATCTGCACATGCTATTCCAGCTGGTCCAGCGCCAACAATAGCAACTTTTTTATCAGTCCATTTTCTGTAAGACATGTCAGGTTTCCAGCCCATTTCAAATGCTTTTTCAGTAATATATTTTTCAGTTGAACCAATGGTAACTGCACCAAAACCATCATTTAGTGTACAGGCTCCCTCACATAGCCTATCTTGTGGGCACACCCTTCCACATACTTCAGGCAAGCTGTTTGTTGAGTGACATAATTCAGCAGCTTCTATAATATTCCCTTCATTTACAAGTTTTAACCAATCAGGGATAAAATTATGAACAGGACATTTCCACTCACAGTATGGGTTTCCGCAATCTAAACATCTATGAGCTTGGTTAGATGCTTGAACTTGATTATATTCTCCATAAATTTCAACAAAACTAATCTTTCTTTCTTCGGCTGATTTTTTGGCAGGATCATATCTTCTGACATCTAGAAATTGAAAATCATTATCTAGCTTTTCATGATTTACATATTCATCTCTATAATTAAGTGACGAATTGTTGTTTTCAAGGCTGAAGTTATTTCCTTGTTTTGAAAAAACTTCCTCTTTCCATTTAAGTAATTTTTCTTTTGCAATTTCAAAATCTTCAAGAGGAGCAAACGATTTTGTTATGTACTTTCCATTAACTCTCAGCTTTCCATAAAAGAAAGGCGACTTTGGTTGAGTAAAAAGTAAAACTCCTTTCTCAATTTTATATTGCTTATTTTTCATATTGTAAAAGTGTATGACGCAGTATGACACTTTTAGAAAACAAATGATATATTACATGCTACAATGTTTTATCCTATAAACGATTACTATGCCTGGACTATTTAATAAAAAAGAATTTCGAGATAACTGTGGCTTTGGTTTAGTTGCTCATACGAATGGTAAAAAATCTCATAAAGTTATTCTCAATTCAATTAATGCTTTAGTTAGCATGACTCATAGGGGAGGTGTTGGCTCGGATGGTAAAACTGGAGATGGCTGCGGTCTTCTTTTTGATATAGATCATGCTTACTTTAAAAAAAAGATCGCAGAAGAGCAAAAAAAAGATTTAGGTGAACATTTTGCAGTAGGTCAAATATTTTTTACAAAAAAAATTAATACTATTATTCCTAAATTAGAAGAAATTTTGGATAAAGAGTCATTAACCTTAATCACAACGAGAGAAGTTCCAGTTCAAAAAAAAATTCTTGGTAAGATAGCTCTAGACTGCCTCCCGAATATCTATCAAATCTTTATTAAACCAAATTCAAAAGATTTCAATCATCAAGAGTTTGAAACAAAACTTATTCAGGCAAGAAAATTTATAGAAGAAATCTTTATGGATGACGAAGTACTGTATATATGCAGCATGTCATCAAAAACTATTGTCTATAAAGGTCTTATGCTTCCAAGATCAATTAAAGAGTTTTATCTTGACCTAAATCAAACAGATTTTAGAGCTTCGACATGTGTTTTTCACCAAAGGTTTTCAACAAACACCAGTCCAAGATGGCATCTTGCTCAACCGTTTAGACTCCTTGCTCATAATGGAGAAATTAATGCTATTAGAGGAAATAGGAACTGGGTAAAAGCTAGATCTTCAAAGTTTTCCACACCTTTAATTCCTAAAATTCAGAAATTTAAGGAACTTGTTAATGAATCTGGATCAGACTCTTCTTCTTTAGATAATATGATAGAGCTTCTTGTCAAAGGTGGGGTTAATTTATTCAGAGCAGTGAGAATGGTTCTTCCGCCCGCATGGCAAAATACTCAAACACTAGATCCAGATATTAGAGGTTTCCATGAATATAATTCCATGCATATGGAGCCATGGGATGGCCCAGCTGGAATTGTTATGGCAGATGGTAAATGGGCAGTATGTATTTTGGATAGAAACGGCCTTAGGCCAGCAAGGTATCAGATCGATTCAAGTAACATTATTACTATAGCTTCAGAAACTGGTGTTAATCCAGTTAATGAAGAAGATGTTCTAGAGAAAGGTAGAGTCCAACCAGGCGGTATCTTGGCAGTTGATACTTCTACTGGCAAGATTTTTAATGAGACTCAAATAGATGAAGATCTCAAAGAGCAATTTCCATATCGAAAGTGGCTTAAACAAAATGCTATATACATAGAATCAAGCTTAGATTCATATGAAGGACCTGGTCTAAAGCAAATTGAACAAAATAAGTTTTTAACAGCATCAAAGCTTTTTCTTTTATTTAAGGAGGAGAGGGTATCGGTTATAAAGCCTCTGGCTGTTGAATCCCAAGAAGGGACAGGCTCTATGGGAGATGATACTGCCCTAGCTGTTATGAGTAAAATGCATAGACAGCTTTATGATTTTTTTAGACAGCAGTTTGCGCAGGTTACAAACCCACCAATAGATTCATTAAGAGAAGTCGGGGTAATGACATTAGAGACTTGTTTTGGACCTGAACTTAATATTTATGAGGAAACTGCTAATCATGCAAAAAGATTAGTTACAACTTCTCCCGTTCTTTCACATAAAAAACTAGCAGCAGTTTTAAAAAATAAATATTTTAAATCAGAAAGCATAGATCTGATTTTCGATAGCTCTATATCATTAAAGAAAGCAATAAAAATGCTACAAAAAGATGTGGTAAATATGGTTAAAAATGGCACCTCAATAATTCATCTAATTGAAGATGTTCCTCCTGAAGGAAAATTAACAATTAATGCATTATTAGCTGTTGGATCAGTGCATCAACATCTAGTTAAATTAGGATTAAGATCAGATGCAAATATAGTAATTAGCTCTTCGTCTGCAAGAGATACTCATCAAATAGCTTGCCTAATTGGATTTGGCGCAACTGCTGTTTATCCATCCTTAGCCTACCAAACAATTCTAGATTTGACTCAAAGAAATGAACTTAAGGGTCATCCTCATGAAAACTGTTCTAGGTATAGAAAAGGAATAAACAAGGGATTGCTTAAGATAATTTCAAAAATGGGAATTTCTACAATATCTAGCTATAGGGGTTCTCAGTTGTTTGAAATAGTCGGACTAGATAAAGATGTTGTTGATTTATGTTTTACTAACACAACTAGTAGAGTCAAGGGTAAAAGTTTTAAAGACTTGGATGCTCAGCTTAGATCTCTTGATGATTATGCGAGATCAAACTTGTCTGATATGAATGTTGGCGGCCTTCTTAAATATATTCATGGTGGTGAGTATCATGCATATAATCCAGAGATAGTAAAAAAGTTACAAGAAGCAGTTAGTAGTGGTGCTAATAAAACTTATAAGGAATATGCAGGTCTTGTAGATAATAGACCTCCAGCTATGCTTCGAGATCTATTGCATATAAATACTGGAAAAAAAGAAATAGATATAAATAAGGTTGAGACCGAAAAGAATATATTAAATAGATTTGATTCTGCTGGAATGAGTTTGGGCGCTTTATCACCCAAGGCTCATGAGACGCTTGCTGAAGCAATGAATGAAATTGGAGGGAGATCTAATTCTGGAGAAGGTGGCGAAGCAGTTGAAAGATATGGCACTTCAAAAATGTCTAAAATTAAACAAATTGCCTCAGGTAGGTTTGGTGTAACGCCACATTATTTAGTTAATGCTGAGGTGCTACAAATTAAAATAGCTCAAGGGGCTAAACCAGGAGAGGGAGGTCAACTTCCTGGAGGAAAAGTTAATAAGTTAATAGCTAAATTAAGATATTCTACTCCTGGAGTTACTTTAATATCTCCTCCACCTCATCATGATATTTATTCTATAGAAGATTTAGCTCAACTCATATATGACTTAAAAGAGGTAAACCCAAATGCCCTTGTTTCTGTAAAATTAGTTTCTGAACCAGGCGTTGGAACTATTGCTTCAGGTGTAGCAAAAGCTTATGCAGATTTAATTACTATATCGGGACATGATGGAGGAACTGGAGCCAGTCCTCTAACTTCTATAAGGTATGCAGGTTCTCCATGGGAACTTGGACTAGCAGAGGCTCATCAAAGTCTTAGAGATAGTGGATTGCGTCACAAAGTAAGACTTCAAGCAGATGGTGGTATGAAAACTGGACTTGATGTAATTAAGGCGGCCATTCTTGGAGCAGAATCTTTTGGTTTTGGTACGGGACCAATGATAGCTATGGGGTGTAAATATTTAAGAATATGCCATCTTAATAATTGTGCTACCGGTGTAGCGACGCAAAGAGATGATTTAATTAACCAACATTTTGTAGGCGAAAAAGAGAAAGTTATAAATTATTTTAAATTTATTGCTAACGATGTCCGTGATCACTTGAGCGCTATGGGAGTTTCTAAGCTTGAAGATATTATTGGACAAACACAATATTTAGAAAAAATTAAAAATCTTGATTCACAGTATCAGTCAATCGATCTAAGTGATTTATTATTCAAAGATAAAAACCTTAAAGAATCTTTTTTCTGTACCTCAAAAAAGAATCCTCCATGGGATAAAGGAGTTTTAGCTAAGAAAATCCTCAAGGATACAAAAAATGCAATTGATAAAAATCAGCATATTGCCTTAGATTATAAAATACAAAATATTGATAGGTCAGTTGGAGCATCATTATCAGGTTATATTGCAAGCAATTTTGGAGAAGTAGGATTTAAAGCAGGTATAAATCTTAATTTTACTGGTTCTGCTGGACAGAGTTTTGGTTGCTGGAATGCTAATGGCATTAATTTAAGCATAGAAGGTGATGCAAATGATTATGTTGGAAAAGGCATGAATGGCGGAAGTATTATTATTAAAAATACTAATCATTATGCAAGGAACAACACTAATACATCTCTTGTTGGTAATACTTGTCTATATGGAGCAACTGGAGGTGAACTATTTGTATCTGGAAGAGCAGGTGAAAGATTTGCAGTAAGAAATTCTGGAGCAAATGCTGTTATCGAAGGCGCTGGTGATCATTGTTGTGAATACATGACAGGAGGACATGTTACTGTTCTTGGTTCTGTTGGAGCTAATTTTGGTGCAGGTATGACTGGTGGTTTTGCATATGTATTAGATGAAGACAAAACTTTTTTTGATAACTGTAATAGAGGTTCAGTCAACCTAGAAAGAATCACAACAGAAGATATGCAATCTCATAGGAAGCATCTTAAAGAAATAATTAAATCTCATTATAAAAATACTAGTAGTATTAAGGCTAAAGAGCTGGTTGATGATTTTGATAGATTTGAACCTTACTTTTGGCTTGTTGTTCCCGCGGCATCAAATATTCAGGATTTACTGAAAGCTACAACAGCTAACGCTGCTTAATTAAAAGGCCTCTTAAGACTCTCTTCTTGGAATTTATCTGTTTTAAAAGCAATACCTTTTGAATTAATTAATATTAAATTAAGCTTACCAGATGAAACTTTTTTATCATTTGAGAGATATTTTTTTAAATCTTTAAATTTATACTTTTCATAATTACTATCCAAACCTAAAGAATCAATTAAATTAATAATATTATCTAATTGGTGGATTTTTATATGGCCCTCAAAATAAGATATCTTTGCAGCAATTGACATGCCGAGAGTAACTGCAGCCCCATGAGTAATCCCTTTATAGTTATTAAAGGCCTCAATAGCATGACCAAAAGTGTGACCAAAATTTAAAATAGCCCTTACACCTGCTTCCTTCTCATCTTTAGTAACTATTTTTGACTTAGTATTGATCGACTCCTCAATAATTTGCTCTAGAATATTTAAATTTCTTTGCGTAATTTCTTTTGAATTTTCTTGAAGAATTTTATAAAGTTTTTTATTACCAATGAATGCATATTTGGCTACCTCGCCAAGGCCTGACTTAAATTCTTTTTCTGGTAGAGCCTCTAAATATTTACTATTAATAAGCACCATACTGGGATTATTAAATGAACCTACTAAGTTTTTACCTTGCTTGATGTTAATAGCTGTTTTGCCACCTACAGAAGAATCTACCTGTGAAAGAAGGGTTGTAGGAATCTGAATAAAGTTTATACCTCTTAAGTATGTTGCAGCACAAAACCCAGTAATGTCTCCTACAACTCCACCACCAAAAGCTATCATAGAATCAGACCTATCAAATTTTAGATCAGCAAGTTTTTCTTGAATACTTATGTAAGTTGCAAATGATTTAGATTCTTCACCACAAGGAATCATATGAAAATGTACTTGTTTATTAAAACCCAAAGCTGTCTTAAGTTCTTTTATATACTTCTTTGGTATCCCAGAATCAGTAATAACAAGAATTTTATTCTTAGATTTTAAGTGAGATGCAAGTCTTGTCCTTGTAATTGTATTTTTTCCAATTACAACCTCATACCTTGAATCTTTTTTCCCAACTTGAATAATCTTAGCCATAATTTTTAACTAATTTTATAATTTCTGAAGAAACTTCTTGGCTTGATTTATTTTCAGTATTTACTGTAAAGTCTGAGACTTCTTCATATAGACTCTCTCTAGCAATATGCAGGTTCTTAAGAATTTCTCCAGGGTCTCCATCTTTAAGCAATGGCCTATCTTTATCTTTAGAGGTTCTTTCTAATTGAACATCTATAGGAGTAGCTAGATAAAATACAGTACCTCTTGATGAAAGTAGCTCTCTATTGGTCTCAGATAAAATGATTCCTCCACCTGTAGATAAAACTATTGAGTTTTGCTGGACCATTTCTTCTAAGACTTTTGTTTCTCTTTTTCTAAAACCATCTTCACCCTCTAGATCAAATATCCAATCTATAGATGCTCCAGTTCTAGTTTCAATCTCTCCATCAGTATCAAAAAAATTGAGAAATAATTCACTTGAAATTATTTTTCCAACTGTTGATTTTCCTGATCCCATTGGACCGACTATAAATATATTCATAATAAGTTACTTGTAAGCTGAGATTTTACCATCTAACTCTTGAAAATACCTTTTTTCATATTAAAACTTGATTGTTTAAGAGATAATAATTAAATAACTATGTTAAACACAATCAAAATTTTCTTTTGGCTGGGCATCTCAGGCTGCGTAATGGCAATCATTGCTGTATTAACATCATTTTTTTTAATAAAACCTTCTCTTCCAGAAATATCTTTAGTTGACGAGTCTCAACTGCAAATGCCTCTTAAAATTTATACAGAGGATGGCGTTTTAATTGGTGAGTTTGGAGAGATTAAAAGAAGGCCTCTAGATTTTGATGAAATACCTTTAAATATAAAAAATGCCTTCCTTGCTGCGGAAGATGATGCTTTTTTTAATCATCAAGGTATAAGTTATACAGGTTTAATTCGGTCCATCATTAGATGTATTGGTCCTGATGGCTGTTTTGGGGGAGGTGGAACTATTTCTATGCAAGTAGTTCGCGGCTATCTTCTTACAAGAGACCAAACCATTCTAAGAAAACTAAAAGAAATTTTTCTTGCCTTGGAATTGGAAAGCAATCTTACAAAAGAAGAGATTTTTGAACTCTATGTGAATAGGAATTTTTTTGGTAATAGATCCTACGGTATTGAAGCTGCAGCCAACACTTATTTTAATAAATCAGTACTTGATTTAAATCTTTCAGAATCTGCTGCAATAGCTGCCATGGCCCAATCTCCATCTAGAATAAATGCAATTAAGGCTCCTATAAGAACAAAGCAAAGAAGAAATTGGATCTTATCAAGAATGTTTAAACTGAGACTGATAACTTCTGAATCTTATAGTAGTGCTATAGATGATCCATTAGAAGTTACAAACAATATTGATTTATATGATGTTGATGGAAGATATATTGCAGAACTTGCAAGACAAGAAATTATTAGAAGGTATGGCTTAAAAGCTTATAAAAATGGATGGTCTGTTTATACAACCATTAATTCTAAATCGCAGGCTAGTGCTCTAAAGCATCTTAAAAACCAATTATCTATTTATCACAAAAGGCATGGATGGATAGATTCATTAAACTTTATAGAGATTTTTGATAAAGACCAACTAAGCCAGTTAGATCAATTAGACAATTCTTTTATTTTTGATGAAATTTCTAATGCCAGTTCTTTTGATGATAAAGAACTTCTAATTAATGAAATCAAATCTATATTTGATAACTTCCCTTTTTATAAATCCTATATAAAAGGGTTAGTAATAAAATTAAGTTCTGAAGAGTTATTTTATCTTAATGAAAAACTAGAAATTAATTCAATTCCTTGGTCGTCAGAATATGAGTGGGCTAGAAAAAGGTTAGATATTGATCAAAGAGGGTCAAAGCCAAAGTCATTCAATAATTTTATAGATTTAGGTGACTTCATATACTTGAAGAAATTTGATCAAACTTTTGTTTTAGATCAGATTCCAGTTGCAGAGGCATCATTGATATCAGTTGATCCAAATAATGGAAAACTTATTTCATATGTTGGCGGTCTGGACTTTAACAAAAGTAATTTTGATAGGGTTAGGCTTTCCTACCCTCAATCAGGTTCTAGTTTTAAACCATTTATTTATGCATCTGCATTAGCTAACGGCTATAACTTATCATCCCTAATTAATGATGCTCCAATAGCTTTTGAAGACAAAAATCTAGAAAGTGTTTGGAAGCCACAAAACTATACTGGTAAATTTTATGGCCCCACTTCAATCAGAGAGGCATTAGTTCAATCTATAAATATAGTATCTATAAAACTTCTTAGGGAGCTCGGCATAAATAAATCACATGAATATATAGAAAGGTTTGGTTTTGAGAAATCTAGACTTCCGGCAGATTTGTCCTTAGCTCTTGGATCAGGAAATTTTTCGCCAGTTGAAATGGTCAGAGCCTTTGGTGTAATTGCAAATGGTGGTTATTTGGTTGACCCATTTTATATAGATAAAATATTGGATAGAGACAATCAAGTTATATATTCTCATGAAGATTATGAAGAGTCTAAGAGCATTGATTCTTTAACAGCTTTTCCATGGCTCAATACAGTAGAGATGGAAGCCAAACGCCCATA
>CAJQGX010000031.1 GCA_905478035.1 uncultured SAR86 cluster bacterium
TGTTAATTTTTCCATTTAACTCACTTTTTCGGTACCTTTATTATATTATAAAAGTTTTTTGATAATCTCTTTTTTTAATTCAAAAACCAATATCTTAAAAAAGCTAATGAACCTGTATAATAGAGATTCTATTAAATTAACTCACTTTATACATTAAACAATTTTTAATCATGGAACTTCAGTTATTTGGCATAAATCACAAGACATCAGAAGTATCTGAAAGAGAAAAATTTATTATTAATGAAATTAACCAACCACTGCTCCACAAACACTTAATTGAAAGGTTTGGTAATACACTTGATTCATTCTTCGGGATATCTACATGCAATAGAACAGAACTTTACTTTATTGGTAAAAAAGGCATTGCCAAAAGTATCTTAAAAGAAACTAAGTTCTTTTTAGGAACAAATAGCATTCCAGATAATAGTTTTTATTTTCTTGATAACCAGGATGCTATGGTGCATATGGCCAAAGTTGCATCTGGTATAGACTCACAAATTCTTGGTGAGCAAGAAATTCTTGGGCAGTTTAAAAGTGCTATACAAATCGCAAAAGATTCTAAAGTTTTAAATGGCCAATTGTATAAATATACTCAGAAGGTTCTTGAGATAGTCAAAAGTGTTAGAACCAAAACAAAAATAGGTTTAAATCCTCTCTCTGTAAGTGGCTTATCTTTAAAGCTAGTAAAAAATATTTTTGAAAAACCTGAAGAGCAAAATATTTTAATTTTAGGGGCTGGGTCTTTAGCTAGGGCAGTAATTGAGAATCTTCATGACAAAGGAATAAGAAATATCAAATCTGTAAACAGAAGTATTAAAACAATGACTATATGTAAAGATGTTGAAATTACTTCCTCAAAATTAGATAGATTACATAGCCATCTCAAGGATGCTGATATTGTAATTGCATCTGCAACCACTGACATACCTCTTATAGGGAAGGGCGCTATAGAAAATGCTCTAAAAGCTAGAAGAAACAAGCCTATGCTTTTAATTGATTTATCTGTTCCAAGGAATATAGAAGAAGAAATTAAGAATATTGAGCAGGTATACCTTTTTTCAATTGATGACATTGAAAAAATTACTCAAGATAATCTAGGCCAACGAGAAATTGAAGCAGAAAAAGCTTTAGGCATGATAGTTTTAGAATCCCAGCGAGCAAATATAGAATTGAATGACAAAAGACTTAAAGATGAAATGAAAGATAGCTTAGAGCTATTTTTAAAGAGCTTATCTAAAAATGAAATAGAAAAATTCAAGCAGGCAGAAGATTTAAAGCAGATGATCATGAATATTGCTGTAATTAAACTGGAAGAAAATCCTGAGCTTATTCTTCCTAGTATCGAAGAGATAGAACTCCACGTCATTGAATCCATGTTCAAGAGGTATATTGAAAATGCATGATTCAATGGCTATAAAGCTTGATAAGCTCAAAGCAAGGCTTTCAGAGATTGAAGGCTTGCTTATTGATTCAGAGACCGTAAAAGATATCGAAAAATATACTTTACTAAACAAGGAGTTTGCAGATTTAAAGCCCATTGTAGACAAATACCAAGAATATAATGAAGTTGCTGATTCAATTAAAGATGCTAATGAAATTTTAGAATCAGATGATGAAGAATTAATGACTTTGGCTGAAGAAGAGCTTAAGGATATTTCTGGGAAGCCTGATAAACTTGAACAGGAATTAAAGGTAATGTTATTACCTAAAGATTCCGCAGATGATGGATCTGCATTCTTAGAAATTAGAGCAGGTGCTGGTGGTGATGAAGCTGGTATTTTTGCTGGTGACTTATTTAGGATGTATTCAAGGCTTGCTGAAAGAGAGGGGTGGAATATAGATGTTATTGATATTAAACAAGCTGAACAGGGCGGTCTAAAGGAAGTTGTTGCTCAATTAGAAGGTAAGGGTGTTTTTAAAATTTTAAAATATGAATCTGGCGTTCATAGAGTTCAAAGAGTTCCTGAAACTGAATCTCAAGGAAGAATTCATACCTCAACCTGTACAGTTGCAATATTGCCAGAAGTTGCAGAAGTTCAGGATATTGCAATAGATAAAAATGATCTTAGAGTTGACACTTTTAGGGCTTCTGGAGCAGGAGGTCAGCACGTTAATAAAACTGACTCTGCAGTTAGACTTACGCATATTCCCTCCGGTCTAGTTGTTGAATGTCAAGATGGAAGATCTCAACATAAGAATAAAGAAAAAGCTTTATCTTTACTTGCTTCAAAATTAAAACAACAAGAAATTGAGAGTCAACAAGAAAGCATAGCAAGTGAAAGGAAAATCTTAGTCGGCACAGGCGATAGAAGCGAAAAAATAAGAACATATAATTTTCCTCAAGGCAGAATGACCGACCATAGAATTAAACTCACTCAACATAACTTAGATCAAATTATGGATGGCGATATAAAGAGTATATGCGACGCTTTAATTGCAGAAAATCAATTAGCAATGCTATCTCAGTTAGAGACAGAATAATTGTCCAGTAAGCTCAATTTTTATATAAAAAAAATCGAAGAAATTTCATCTGATGATAATAATTTATCTAAAGAATTAATTTTTTATCTCAAAGAAAAACTAGGACTATCAGATATATCAATATTTATCGAAGATTATAAGTTATCTAAAGAAGAAAAAAATTCAATAAATTATTTTATCGAGCAAAAGAAAAACGGTGTTCCGCTTGACTATATTTTACAAAACTCATCATTTTATAATAATGATTTTTTTGTTGATGAGCGCGTTCTAATTCCTAGACCTGAAACTGAAATACTTGTAGATTATATTAATAATTTAAATCTCAGTCCTGGTATAAAAATTTTAGATGCTGGAGTTGGCTCTGGTTGTATTGGTGCTTCTCTTGCAAAAGCAAACCCTAAAACTATTGTATATGGCCTTGATTACTCATTTGATGCACTTAAAGTAGCAAATATAAATAAGAAAAAACTTGAGTTAGATAATTTTTATTTAATTAATTCTAAATGGCTAAACTCTTTAAAAGAAAATACATTTAATATTGTTGTAAGTAATCCTCCTTATATAGCTCCTTTTGATTCCCATCTTGATAAATTAAAACATGAACCAATTTCAGCATTAGTTGCAAATAAAAATGGTCTGGAAGATTTTGATATTATTTCTTTTCAGGCAATGAAAGTTATAAAAGATGATGGCTTACTCGCTTTTGAACATGGTAACAATCAGTCCAATGAAGTAAAAAAAATTATGACTAGATATGGCTTTAAAGACATCAATTTAATTAATGACTATCAATCTCAGCCAAGAATTACTATTGGAAGAAAATAAAAAATATCTCAGCATATCTAAAATCTTTTTTGCAGTTTAAGTTCCACAGAATGTCTTATAAGGAATATCAGATTTAGGAGCGGGCTCTTTAAATGATTCAAATCCATCTATTTCTTCGAAGGGGTTCTGCAAAAGTGAGTGAAGTTTATTAAAGGGCAGCATATTATTTTTAAATACAGCTTCATGAAGAGCTTCCTCAACTTTATGATTTCTAGGGATATAAATAGGGTTTACTTTATTCATTGTGGCAGCAATTTTTTCTTCAGCAATACCTTCTTGAGATATTCTCTCTTGCCATATCATCATCCAACCATCGAACCTTCTAGAATTATTAAACAATGCTCTAATTGTTTGACCATCTCCAATTAAGGCTTTGGATAGCGATCTAAAACAGAGAGTAAAGTCAGCTTTTTCCTCTTCCATTATTTCAAGAAAGTTTGAAATTATTTCAATATCATTCTGATCTTCTTTAGACAAACCTATCTTAGATCTCATTATAGATAGCCAATAGTTCGTATATACAGGTTTTATTAATTGAAGAACCTCAGTAAGTAACTTAATAGATTCATTCCTATCTTCATGAATCAAGGGTATTAGGGTTTCTGCTAATCTAGTTAAATTCCAAGTCAATATTGCAGGCTGGTTTGCATAAGCATATCTTTTATTAACATCAATTGAGCTAAATACTGTTGAAGGATCATAAGAATCCATAAATGCGCATGGTCCAAAATCAATTGTTTCTCCAGATATTGTCATATTGTCTGTATTCATTACGCCATGTATAAAACCAACACTCATCCAATTTGCAATTAATGATGCTTGTTGATTACAAACAGCTGCAAAAAAAGCTAAATAAGGATTTTCAACATTTGCAGTATCTGGAAAATGTCTTGCTATTGAGTAATCAGTTAATTTTTTAATTAACTGATTATCTTTGTGAAATCTAGCATATTCAAAAGTTCCTATTCTGATATGACTTGAAGCAATTCTAGTCATTATTCCACCAGGTAATAACCCATCCCTTTCCACTTGATCGCCAGTTTTAATGGCAGCCAATGCTCTGGTTGTGGGGATTCCTAGAACATGCATGGATTCACTAATCAGATATTCTCTCAGAACTGGACCAAGAGCTGATTTGCCATCACCTCTTCTTGAATAAGGCGTTTGGCCCGTGCCTTTTAGCTGAATGTCTATCAGCTCACCTTTTTGATTAATAGCTTCACCAATAAGCAGCGCTCTTCCATCTCCAAGATTTGGATTAAATTGACCAAACTGATGACCTGAATAAGCTTGAGCTAAAGTTATTGAATTTTCAGGCTTTATGTTTCCTGAAAATATATCCAATGCATTTTTTGATTGAAGTCTTTTTAGATCAATTCCCAATTCTAAGGACAAACTTTTATTTAATAAAAGAACTTCTGCTGAAGGACATTTACATGAATTACCTTTTTTGTATAGACCTTCTAAGTCTCTAGCAAATGTATTTTGAAAAT
>CAJQGX010000032.1 GCA_905478035.1 uncultured SAR86 cluster bacterium
ACACATAGTATAAACTACTGAAATCTGTGGGGGGTAAATATATCCAAAATATAGGAAAAAACAGCCAAAAAAGTTCATTTTACAACAATTGATTTAAAATAATATATATCATTTTAAATTAATCTTAAAATTTGATTGAACAAAAGTGGGAAAAAAATTCAATCTAAATTTATTGGAGTTAGATTTTTTCTAACTTCCATATCTTCAACAAAACATAAATCACGATGGAAACTATCCATAGATGAAATAGAACCATCATTATGAAATTTGAAATTAACTCTACCACCATTTTCTAATAAATCAAAACGGATTTTATCACCATCATATAATTTTTCATATAGTTCATATAATCCTATACCCATTTGTTCCGCTGTATATTTTACAGTAGAAGATGGAACGCCTTTCATTCGTATATGAAAACCACGAGATATAACACCATCAATATCACCTACTAAACAATCTAAATAACATTTCTTACCTAGAAATATAGATTTTTCAGCATAAACATTATTACATTCATTACCATCTTTATCATGTAAATCAAAATCAATATGGAATTGTCCTAATTTCTTACCATCTAATTCTCGTCCATATTTATTAGTAAATTCTTTTTTCAAAATTGCAACATCATCATAATCCATATGTATACTATCAGTATCTTGATAATAAGCAGTAAGTTCTTTATCTTCTGCTAAACACATTACTTCGTTCATAATACGCTTACTCATAGATAATATCTCAACACCACAGGACGCATAATTAAAATGTTTATTAATTGATTTATGAATTTTAACTCTGTATTTTTTACATTCAAACATTTCATTTAATTCAATAATATGATTATAATTTTTGATAAGATATTTATGGAATTTATCCTCACCACTAATAACTAATTCATCAGTAGTAATAGGTTTAAGGATAGTCTTACCATAAGAAGCATTCATAATAAGTTTATATACAATTTGAATAGGGTTTTTTTCTTTTTTCTTTTTCAATCGTTCATTAAATAAATATTGAATTACTTTTTTAATAGTGGTATTTCTACCTTCATCATAATAGTAACCTTTGATAATATCATATTCAATATCTTGAAATTCTATATAATCTTCTAGGGTTACTTTATCTACATATTGATATTCACCCACCATATCATTAGTAAATACTCTAACACCTTCTTTATTAATAGAACTCATTAATGGAAAATGACGATGTTTATTTACTTTTTTAATTTGTATTTTAATAAAGTATCCATCAATAGTATCTAAAAAGGATTTATTCATTTGTTCAGTTGTTAATACTTTTGGTGTTCCTTTTAAAAATCCGTCCATACGAGCCATCGCCGAAGGATAAAGTGATACTCCGTCATAGTCAGCCATTCGTTTATTATCATCAGTTCCATCGAAAGATTGTTTTTCATTATCACGCATCATAGTCCGTCCACCTACTACACATTTTTGGATAAAAAACTGTGGTGTTCCTGATAATTGAGAAACTCCTTCATAGCAACCTTTTGAATGTAAATATTTATCCGCCAAAGATGCAGTAGTCCAGCAACAATCAATATCTAAATCTAATGCTTCTAAAATCCAGTTTCTATATGTAGAATATCCATTCTTCAATACTTTACAATCTAACATACAATAATATTCACAATATTTCATGCAATCAAAACAATCATAGCCATCAATATTAGTAATAATATCTAGTTCTTTGCAGTTTTTATAGAATTGATTATAATTATCTTTTAAATATACTTTTGCTTTTTGCATTTTAATAAATCCATTCTTGATACTTTCAGCAGTATATAGACCATAAGGCATCACTTCTTTTTCTTGTTTAAGATTGAAGCATTTACCGAATTGAGATAATCTCATAGGA
Organism: uncultured SAR86 cluster bacterium; assembly: GCA_905478035.1. Lineage (GTDB taxonomy): Bacteria > Pseudomonadota > Gammaproteobacteria > Magnimaribacterales > D2472 > SCGC-AAA076-P13. Next base: position 1,879 of record CAJQGX010000032.1, read on the forward strand.
ATAAGTTTTAAACTATCTTTGAATTCAATTGTATATTTAATATCATTATAATAATAATCAGCGGTTGCGTTCATTAATCCATTTCCTTTTGTAATCTGTTTAATGTTGTATAAGTATTTTTGTAAAAATCTGTAATCATATCCAGCGTTATGAGCAATCATTAATATATTATTATCACACATTTTTGATAATTTTTTATTAACTTTTTCGTGAATATCTGTAATACACGCACCATATAATCTATCAAAATATATCTCCCTTGTATATTCACTTTTACAATTAGCATTATCTGCTTTTTTTCTACAACTTTTTTCTATTCTTTCCATCATATCTTTTTTAGTTTTTTCGTATAGATCATTTGGAATATATTTATTTTTATGTAACGAACAGATTTTATCTAATAACATTTTTCCGCAATCATCATAACAACATACGATTTTATGTTTATCTTGTCCTCTTGCACATACCATAAATGGTCTATGAATAGTTTGAACTTTATTATTAACTATTTCGTTATGTTTAAAAGTTTCAAAATCAAAATACCATTTATTGCGGAATTCATTTAATAATCTTTTTTGTTCTTCTTTTTCGTTTTTATCTTCTTGGTCAATCAATCTAGTATTATCATCATCATAACTTAAATCATCATCGTCATCAATAAGGTCATAGAATTGAGTATTTAATACATCATTATTAATTTTCATTTTAGTTAAATAATCTTCTTTATTATCAAACATGTATTTAATAGCAGTATAACTATCAGTATTTCTATTTTTTAGTTTTTTATACTTGCCTTTCTTTTTCCATAGTTCTTCTTTATTCATAGCGTAAATGGTTTTAATCTTATTAACATCTCCGTAATGTTTCATTAATGGTTCATAATTTATAAGGGAATACATAGTAAAATCAACATCTTCAATAAGGAAATAATGTTTATCAATAATACCGATATTAATAGCAGGTAGGTTTTGATTTCCATAATGGAATAGTTTTCCATTTTCACTACCTTCTTTTTTTACTGTAATATGAATATCTAACATTTCTGCAATTATTGGTAATTTTAACATAGGAACTTCTCTTTTAATAATGAAACCTTTTACTAGTTTTAGTTTTTCATCTTTTACTCCTCCGTGTTCTAATGCTCTAATTAAACAATTAATTTTATAATTATCTTTATCAACTTCATGGAATACTCCATATCTAGATAAATCAAAAAGAGTATTATTTAAATGTTTGAAGAACCCTCCACCATTTGATGTTTTGATTTTTCCGCTTTTTAATTGATCACTTTTTTTCGGTTTCCATTTGAATACATTAATACTTTCTAATAAAGATACTTTACCGAATGTTTCCACATCGCTTACAGATACACCTTCCTCTTCTTCTTCTAAATCATCACCTATTACTTTTTTCAATCTAATAATATTGGTAGGTGTTAGAGTATAATTCATAATATTAACCATATCACTTCTAAAAACTTGTAATAAAGCATATTGGTCTTGGAAGATTTCAACTAATATATCTAATACAATTCCACAACCTTTTCTAATTTGTTGTTCTTCTTGTCCTCCACCGATTGACGCTATAATAGCTCTTGTAATATTATGATTATTTTTTTGATTATTTTTTACTCTATTTAATTCTCTACGAAGATTTCTTAAAATAGTTCTACCACGAATTCTTTGTATTTTTAGTTGTCCTTTCCTCACCCTTCTGCGTCTTAAAACATCTTCTCGTAGTATTTCAATCTGTTCATTATAAACATCTGCTAGAAACCTGTAAGCAAAATTTACATTTTTGAATTTTTTATTACCACCTCTAATCTGTTTTGCTAAATTGAGAATAGCATTCTTTTGTTGATTTTTTTTCTTTCCTCTAAATGATACTCCATATTCCTTACGAAGTTTCCTTTTATTAGATTGTGAAATAGAACCATTATTATTAATTTTAATAAATTGTGGTAATCTTTCCATATATATTATACTCAACATTTTATTTTTATCATTTTTATTTATTATTATATTTTGATTTTCAACATCGTCATTAGTAGTTATTATTTTGTTATTCATTATAACAAATAATAATAAATTATCTCTAAACCCTCTTTTTACTATATAATATATATTTTCCTAAATAAAACAAAATATATATCTTTTTAACTTTTCCTAAATAATCACCATAAAAATTTGTGTGATAATATCTTTGCATTATATCTACCACCGCTTTTTGCTATTTCATTTGATAATGCTTCTACCTTTGTTTTTACACCACTATGCCTATTAAAATAATTTCTTTTTCTTTTAGGGTCACCGTGGTCTTTTGATTTATATAATTTCAAAGGGGTGCTGTCCTTGAATTGTTCATATCCTATTGCCCCAAATGATATTTTCCGCTCCTTCTTGGTTTCATTATCTCTTACTATTGCTGTATATTTCTTACCCTTCTGTGTGGATTTAATTATTTTTACTATTGTTTCTTCCATTTATATAATTACAATATTTTAATTTAATATATCATATAACTCATTAACAGTAATATAATGAACAATACTATTAAATGCTGAAACAGCCCTATGATTTCCTAATGTCTTAATTGATGTAAAATCGAAAATGTATTCAATAAAATCTACTCCTCTTTCTTCTATTCCATCTTCTCTATAATAATCACCTGCTTTTGATAATTGTATTAAACACTCATTCATATTATCTTTATGCAAAAATTTAAAATATTCTAAATCTAATTCACTATAATTATTGTAATGGTATATATCATGTATAATTGATAAAGGTATTTTATTTATGAGAGGATACATTAATATTTACAATCATTTAATAATTTACATTAAAACGCCTCATTTGGTTCATTCTGTTATTTGATTTAAAAGCAATTGGTATAGGATTTTGGTTTAGTCTTTCTGCTTCACTTCTTAAATTTTGATACTGTGGAGGGTCATTTATTCTACCTCTTAATACTATATTCTTTGGTTGTCTTAACATCGCTTTTCGTTTTCCTTGATATTCCATATTCATTCTACGCCTTTGTTTTTCTTTACCTTTTGCTTTTATTTTCTTTTCACCTAGTTCTTGGAATACATCTACTGGTTTCGTTGGTGTTGCTTCTGTTTCTTGTGTCTGTAAAGGTGATGAAGACATTTGCTCTACTGCTTTTTGTGGTGATACATTCATAGAACCAGCATTCATTACTAGACCTAGTTGTCCATTAGACATTAATTTATCTAATTGATTACTTCCACTTGCAACTCTCATTTTTAATAATGCTCGTTTGTATTGAGCTTCTAATCTAATAACTTGTTTGAGTATATGTTTTAGTGTATATAATTCTTCAACTTCTTTTTTCGAGAAATTATCTTTTGGTGCTAATATACCTAGTAAATGTCCATATTCTCTAATACATCTTTCACCCATCTTTCTTAACATTTTTGGATCATTTGGTAATGGATTAACTTGAAGTAAAGATTTTTTGGTAAATGTATAATCATAATCATTCATGGTAGATACTCTTTGGATTGCTTCATTATGTATACCTATGTCTTCTTCATCATCTAAATCTAATCCTCCTTCTTGTCCTTCTCTAAATGAATATCCAGCTGTTCCTTCTTGTTCCATTAATTTTTCTTGTATTTGTTCTCTTACTTCTCCTGATGTTTCTGTTTGTTTTGCTGGTTCTTGTGGAACTTCTTTTATTTCCATTTCTATATTTCTTTTACCCTCTCCTTCTCTTGCACCTCTTTCTTCCATAGGGTTTTCATCTATTGCTTCTTTCATCGCTTCATCTTCTAACCTTCTTTGTTTTAATTCATCTCTGTTTTTTACAAAATAATTTATTAAAATATCTTGTGGTTCAATTTTTTGCGTCATTTCAACACCCCATATTTCTTTATATTTCTGTTTTTTATCTCCTCCACTTCTAACTTCTTGAACATATTTATTCATTTTATCTTTTGCTTGTTCATATGTTAAATTTAAATCTTCTAATACTGGTTTTAAATCTTCTTTTTTTAGTAGTGGTGCTATGTCTTCCATATTTGCGTCTTCTATCATTAGTTTAATATCTTGTTTTTTAAATTCAATTCTTTTACTTTCAACAATTTCATTTAGTTCTTTTTGGTCAACTACTTCATTTTCTATTTGTTCTAATGTTTTTGGATTAATCATATCATCAATACCAGCAACTATCATAGCTCCGCCATATACTAATGCAGGGTCTGCTAGTGGAAAAACACCTTTTAATATTAATGAACTTAAAACATAAGGTGATAAAGTTTCTAATTTTTTATAAATTGTAGTTGCTCCATCTGCTATTTTTTGTGCCTTTCTTAATTCACCTCCTATTAAATCTTCATATAAAGCATCTAGTGTATCATTAACAATTTTATAACCACCATCTACCATATATTTAACAACAGCATCTAAACCTTCTTTTACTATTTCATTTAATTTTTTTTCTTGTTCTTGTTTATTTAATTTACCTGGTTCTTCTACTTTACTTGGTTTTATTACTTTATCTTTTGATGTTCCTTGTCCTGATACTTCCTCGATTATTGGTGTTGTATCTTGGTTGCCTTCTAATACTCTTAAACTAACTTTATCTCTTGATACTTTATTAAAATCTAATATTTCATTACTACTCATATTACCTATTATTTGTCTTGCAATTCTGTTATTTGCTAGTTCTAATGCTTTAATTGATACTTCTGCTTTTATACCTCTTGCTTTATTTAATGATACATAAGCATCTTCTGCGTCTTGTCTTGTTCTAGCATTTGTTATTACACTTTTTAAACCATCTAGGTCTGCTTTTTTAATATTTTTTGATTTAATACTACTTAAAATATTCCAGGTTTTACCTGTTTGTTTATCACTAAATATTGGATATACTACACCATTCCATAGTATACCTTTATTAATATATCCATCTTTATGTGCTAGTCGTTTTCCTCCTACACTTGTTTCTTTTTTTACCATTATATATTACCATAAGATAAAAATATTTAAATCTAAAATATGGTTTTTCCTAAATATTGGTATTCTATTTTTCTATGTTTTTTTAGTTTTTCTTTGAATAGTTTTCTACTAAATATAAATTCCTTATGTATTTCATCGACTATTGTTGTTCTTAAAGTTGAATTATTTACAACTAAAACAATATCATCACCATAATTACAAAAGCAACTAGATGAAACAAAGGCTTTATGATTACCATTCCACACTCCATTACTATTATACTCATGTAATCTATAAGGGCATATTTCACAGGGTATTGGACATTTAACCCATATAGTATCTGTATCAATTGCATATGCTAAAAACTTTTTTCTTTTTAATTTATTCATATATATATATATTTGAATAAAATAATTTTTATAGTTGGTCGTTTTATTATTCATTAAATGTTGTTATAATAAATTTTCCATCTTTATTAAATGTTTTTCTTAAGATTGATAATCTATTATATCTATTAAGTATTTTACTTTTTCTAGAACCGACTTTATATTTTTCTTTATTACAACATTCATATAAGAAACTTTTACCTAAATTGAATTCTTTTTTTATTTCTAATATGTTATTATATTCTTTTTGAAATAACATTTTTTTCCGTTCATCATCAAAATACACGCTTATAATCCATAGACATTTTTTCATCTTATAATATACTAGAATATTATATTTTGCCTTTAAACCTATATAACATATTAATTAAACTTTTAGAAAAAGTTTAAAATCAAAAGGGGGTCGTAGGGGGACTATGTCCCATACTTAAAAGTTGCCTACCTTATCATATTCGAACATTAAAACAATAGATGTTAAATAAGCATTAACATCACTTCCACTAGGTGTTGATGTTGTTGCTACGGTATTAATTAATTTCGTTGGTGTGGAACTATCAAAGTTTCTAACAGATGCAACTATATCTCTATCAATTTTTCCATCTACACTAAATGCTAAATCTAATCCACTAAATCCAGTAAATAATTCATTTTGAAGAGGGAGTATAAGAGAATTAATATGTGGAAAATCACTACCATCTTCTGTTAAAGGTGAACTAGCGTTATGAACTTGATTACCTAAAAAATTTAAATCTACAAAAATTTGATTAGGTATTTGCACACCTGAATTACCACCTGATTTAAAATGAACAAAATATGCTTTTAATCTAATCTCTTGTGCGTGTATGCCTGTTCCTATCAATTGAGTTCTTAAATTTTTCGTGGTATTATGTGGTCGTAAGTGAACTGTGAATAAAACCATTATATAATATAGTAAAATATAATAATTTTAATAAAAAACTTTTAAATTCCGTCAGTCGCTTGTGAAATATTTTGTGAAGCATATTCTAATTTTTCTTTCTTAATCCCTTGTGCTAAACTAGAAAATTCGTTAGGTGGTAATACTTTGTAATCATCTTTATTATTATTCTTTCTATCAATTTCTTCTTGTCTTTGAGTTTTAAGTAATCCAGCTCCATAGTAACCTTTGCCGTGATTATCGCCCTCATTTAATGGTTTTCTTCTAAAGGTCATTAGTGCTTTCGCTTTTGATTTATCTAGTTGTCTGTATCCCATTACATCACCACCTTGTGTTGCTTGTTCTTCTAATGCTAAATTTTCATCATTTAATTCGTGATCTTCTTTCTTTTCTACATGTCTTCGCATTCTATATTTATACATATTTGTTTTAGTATGTTTATGAAAACCTATACCACAATTACCACCCATATAATCCATATCTACAAAGTCTTGTTTTCTTCCTAAATTAAAAGCATTATTTCTAAAATTCTTTGTTCTACTTCTTAAACCTTTATCCCAGTCATTAAATCTATATATAACATTTCCATCACCTTCTTTTCTTGTCTTTGAAAAATCTACCATAAATTCTTTCTTATCATCATTAACATAATTAAATCTCGGCATATATTCTATGTTTAGATTTTATTTTTTTATCTTTTTTCTTTTCTTCTTTCATAGGAATTAAATTTAATTTATACTTTCTTAATTTTGCTGGTGCTGTTGATATTGAACAATACTCTTTTAAGGTAGTAGCGTTTTTATATTGTTCACAGACTAATGACCTATATTTTTCACTAAAAACTTGATGGTATATCGTTTCTACTTCTTGTTTAGTTGAACCTATACTTAAATATCTTTCCCTTATACTCTTTTGGTCTTGCTTTGTCTTCGGTAGGAAGTTAACAACTATACCACACGAGTTTCTCATAATTGGAGCTAATTGCGTATCACGATGTGTAAGCATCACACACGATATAGACAGATGACGAAAAAATGTAATACCAGTTAATGCTTCACTATTTTTTATCATTTTACCATTACTTTTCATTACAGCAAAATCATCTAAAACTACTAAAATACTTTGTTTAGTGTTCTGTGTTTTCTTTCTTATTTCTATTATTCTATCTAAATTATCTAATGTTGTAAATCTATTCTCTTCCGGTATAAAAGGGAAACTATCCTGTAAGTGAGCAGTTGCACTAAATAAGAACGCATGTTTAAATCTACCTGCTTTTTTACTTCTATTTAACCAATATATTGCTTCATTCGCCCAGTAATTTTTGCCTGATTTCGAAGCTCCATTAATACATATAGTTGTATGTTCTTTTAATTCTGCTAAACTTCTAAAATCGAATTCATCTAATTCATAATTATCATTATTAAGTTTATTCATATATATAGATATACTATTTTATTTTATTTAATATATAATACTCCGTTTAAACTTTCCTCTGTGAATATGATATTATTGAACAACGAATTTAAATTTAAAAAATGTTTAGTTTTAATTATCTTATCTTCTTGAATTAATTTCATTTTCATTATTTTATTTTTTAATCCTATCATTACTAAAACATCATTCAATTGATTTATATTTTTGTGTAATGGTATAGTATAACTTTTTTCCTCACCATCACGATTAATAACCCAGTTCCCATTCTCTTTTTTAACTTTGAAATATGGTTTATAACAACAGAAACAAAATCTAAAATCTACTAAATATATATGATAAAAAGATGATATATTTTGAATAGGGATTGCGGTTGCTAATTGTTGAGATTGTGGATAATTCATATATAATATAGTAACATATAATTTTTTTGAGTAAGAAATACATATATATAAAGAGAATATTTTATAATGTAGGTGGTGGTCGTTCATAAACTTGTGGTATTTTGTTTCCGCTCCCATCTTGTATTAATCTAACTAATTGCTGTCCATTGAAACCTTGTATATTTTTTAACATCTCGCAATTTGGTCTGTCTTCTTCTGCTATATCATTAAAATTTGCCCATTCTTCCTGTTCCGTCCAGAAAACCATTTCATCGTTGAGAAAAATTATCCATCGGTC
>CAJQGX010000033.1 GCA_905478035.1 uncultured SAR86 cluster bacterium
CATACTCCAAGAGCAGCAGATCTGTTATTAAGATTAGTTTTTAAATCCCATTGTTTTAAAATATTTTGAGCTTCTTTCAATTCATTATCATTAAAGTCAGTTTCAAGAATTTCTTTAAAATATTTTACGGACCTAGATTTCTTTGAGTAGGCATTATCAAACTTAGCATCCAGAAGATCTTTCTCGCTAAACTTTTTATCATTATCAAAAATTTCAATAACTCTATATGCCCTATTAGTCATTTTGGTTTCAATTCCAAGAGTTGGAGAATAATCATCACGATTTAAGTTGTCTTTGATAGCCGATGCTCGAAAAGGGTCTTGGTTTGCGCTTACAATCCATCCCGAGCTTGGATTAACCAACAAAGGAATTTGCTCAAACGGCGTTATTTGATTCCATATCAGTTTTGAATCTGTTCCATCGACAGGCTTTGTCCAATCATAATTTTCATTTCTAAGCGGACCAGAGGTATTGTGAAGTAACATAATATTATCTTCTTTGTCAGCATAAACTGCATTGAATGAGGCTATAGCCCTCATCTTCATGGCATCTAACCACTCATCTTTATTTCTAGCCTTGTTCATTTTAAACCACTGATCTGCTTGTCTAATTTCTTCCATTCCAGCAAATCTAATAGCATAGGATCCTGATTGAGTGTCAAGAACTAACCCATGTTTTGAATATTTAGCTTCTCTGTTAAAAGTCCAACTAATTGGTCCAAGTATTTTAGTTGGCAGCTTAATATTTTTTGTCTCAAAATCTTCCCATTTTCCATCTAGAAAGTATTGATTCTTATTATCTGGATTAATCCTTAGCTTAAACGCATCAGTTAAATCAGGTTTATTAACAGTCATGCCCCAACCAAGGTTTTCATTAAAGCCTACAAATATGAATGGGGAGCCTGGAAATAATCCTCCCATCATATTCCACCCTTCATCGCTTGAGATATGAGCTTCATACCATGCAACTGGCCCGTCAAGAGGTTGATGAGAGTTGATAATTAGCCTAGTTTTCTTGTCTAAACTTTTAGAAGAATTTAAAGCAAAAGCATTTGACCCTGCAACCAAGCTAGCAACTTTAAGAGACTCACCTCCCTTATCCATTTCAAAAGAACTAAGCTCTTCAGGCATGCTCATTAAGTCTTCAATGGCATCAACAACTCCAGCAAAAAATAAATTCTGTATTGCAAAGCTTACTACTAAGTCAGTTTTATTTACTGGATAGTAATCTTTTGTATCTTTATTTAGATTTAAAGATAGCCAATAATTTAATCCAGCAACAAAGCCCTCAATAACATCTTTAACTTCCTTTGATAAATCAGTCTCATATCTCCTCTCAACCAATTCTCTATATCCCAAAGCTTTTATCAGATAATCGGTAATAGCTCCCTCTTTACCCCTTTTGAGTCCAGAACCAGCCTGAGCTAAATCAATTGTTGCTAAGATATTTTTAATATCATCTTCAGCTTGGGCATAAGCAAGACCAAAGGCCGCGTCAGCATCAGAAGAGCCATGAATATGTGGCACTCCATATATATCTCTTGTAATAGTTGCTGAATATTTTATTAGGTTATTTTCAGCTGATAAGTCTGCCCCTAATAAAAATATTATTGATAATAAAAGTAGTTTTTGCATTTCTAAATCATGCCATAACAAATGTTTAAATAATACCTGCTATTTGATGTACATTTGCAGTTGAGACTGATGAGGATGATAACTAAGCCTTTAGAAGTGCTATGGATATGTTAGATCAAATAGCTGCTTTTAAGAGAGACACCCCGGGATTTGAATTGAAGTAATACCTAAAATTTAAATTGAAATTTAAGCCCAAGCTCTCCGTAAGGTTTGTCAAAGTAATGTTCTGTTCTTTGATTAAAAGTTATAGGTTCAAAGCCTATAAGGTTATTTAAATACGCATCTCCATAAAATAATAAACTTAGATTTTGAGCATTAAAATCAATGCCTGCTCTTAATCTAAAATTATATTCTGGAGTATTTTTGTATTCCCTATAATCTGAAAATTGCAGTAATACTAAATCGTATTGAGCTATAAAATTAAAGTTATAGATGGAAATAAATTTTTGTTTTATTCCTAAATTTAGTTGTGAGGTATTCCATTCCTCTCTTTGAGGGAATCTTTGTAAGGTATTGTTGAGCGCATCACCTAAAGCAACACCATCTATTGTTAAATTTAATTTATGTTCTAAATTAACTTGTATTTAAATAATTGTAAATACTTATTAATGATTGAGCTAGGCGGGATCTAACTCAGCTTTGAGCACCTTCGCAGCAAGATTCATTTATTTGTGGAGTTATTGCTACCCCTCATGCTGAATATCCCGATAACATGGCACGATTGTTCTCGCTACGTTCAGTTCGATTGGTAGTAATGTTAAGCAATATGGTATCATTTTGTTAGAACAGATTCCTTTTTTTGGCTTACTTATTTATCATGATAGAAACAAAAACATTTTCACCAAATGGCTTTAATAGCTTTGCTATACAAGCTTATCGTTTAGTGTTTGGTCGTATTTTACCACAGTCATTGTTTCGCGATAAAATACCTGCTGAAGTAGATCGCAAGGCAGTAAAGGGAAAGTTTGATTTAGAAATTGTTAGTCACTGTTGGGGTTATGCCAACATGTTAACCTATCAATTAAGTTCGTTTGTAAACTATCCACCAACAAAACTAAATTTAACTGTGACCGTTTTTTATGCTGAAGAAGATACTAAAACAAAGGCTACATTGGACTTCTTTAGTCAAATAACCATGCCAAATATCACTTGGAATTTCCACCCACTTTCCAAAGGAAAGCTCTTTAGACGTGGCATAGGCCGAAATATGGCTGCGCGGTCAACAGAAGCTGACTGGATATGGTTTACAGATTGCGACATTATCTTTTATGAGAACTGCTTAGACTCACTCGCCGATAGTTTACAAGGCGAGAAAGGTTCATTGTTTTTTCCTAAAGAAGAAAAAATCACTGAGATGTTAAAAGATGATGACCCATTATTGTCAAATGATGCCCAACCACAAGTTATCGATATAGAAACAGAAAATTTCAGTTTATACGAGCGTGGTAAATCCCGTGATAAAGCACGCGGCCCATTTCAAATTGTTCATGGTGACGTTGCTCGTGCTATCGGTTATTGTGAAAAACTGTCAATATTTCAAACTGAATCTGACCGTTGGCGTAAAACCTATGAAGACACCGCCTTTCGCTGGCTACTTGGCACTGATGGTGAGCCTAAGCATATTGATGGTGTTTTTCATATTCGTCATGTTACAAAAGGACGTTATACTGAAAATTCTCAATTGTCTAAAGTGCGTAGTAATATCCGTTTAAGCCAAAAATAGATGCCCTTGAAGATAAATCAAGGGATATTTATTTTACTAAAAGTCTTACCTAACTTGAATATTAAAATGATATGAAACTAGACTAGGAAGCATGCTGAAAAGATTAAAAATAAAAATATTTTATTTCAGTTCGATTGCTTCGA
>CAJQGX010000034.1 GCA_905478035.1 uncultured SAR86 cluster bacterium
AAAAAGAATACAGAAGAATGGGAGCAGGGACTAGTTTATATGAACACCTAAGCAAAGTAGCAAATCTTGAAAACTTACCCATTTGTTGCGAGGTTAATACAAGCCCTATTAATCAAATATCATTAAATTTTCATTCTAAAAATAAATATATCAAAGTTGGACAGGGGTATTTCGATGATCATTCGGTAGCCTACTTAAAGAGGAAATAATTCTTTTTCCATTCATTGGAATGATGCAAGTCGAAGCTTATATTCTTGTAACTGAAGGCACAGCGCCTCAAGACAATGCACTTGCAGAAAATATCGAAGACGATATAGAATCTAATGACATTAAAGAAGAATAGGTAATAAATATGTCAACTTACAAATGTGATCAGTGTGGAATGTCTGTTAACGCATCATGTGGAGAGTGTAATGCTCCCCTTCAAAACGGAATGTTAGATTTAGATGATGGAAGCCAAGTTCAGGTAAGCAAATGCCCAAATGAACATGGAAAGATTAAATCTCCGCTGTGTTGTGGAAATGATATGAGCTGCGCTATTTAATTAGAAATTTAATTGGTATCCAATTTTTAGACTCGTATCAAAAACTTTGCTTGATAGCATTTCAACTGTGAAAGCACTTTTATTATTTATATTAAATAAAACTCCAGCTCCGTACTTTTGATCAGTTTCTTCATCAAGAATATACTCTACAACAGCTGGACAAATCTCAGATAAACAAGGTTTCTGAATGACCTCAGATTCTTTAGAAAAATCTACAAATATTTTTCCTTCCCAGCCATTGCTGTCCCCGAATCTAATTCCGGTTATAACATTTGCTTGAGCATCATCCTCAGAAAACGAATTAATATCTCCCTCAATAGAGGTGCTCTTAATACCGACTTCTACATATACATCAAAAACATTTTTTATTTTTAGATTAACGCCCTTTGCAGAAATACTACTCAGTAAATCACCAATTCCAGAATGAACACCTATTCTTGCAGCATTAATTATTCTGTCAAAATCCTCATTCTCCATATCCACTCCCTCCGCTTTCCTTTCAAGAGTTATATATAGGGAGCCAGGCAATGAGACTGATAAATTTAAGCCAAGCCCGGTATCTTCTGTTTGAATAAGACTTAAGCCTAGTGAGTTATATTTATAATCATTTGACTCTCTGCCAAGCCTTCCTTCCTCTGACAGAAGAGGGCTAGTTAATATTATAAATATAAAAAAATGTAGGTATTTCATATGATTATCATAGCAGAATTAAATACTAGATCCGCCTACAACAAATCAATATTAGGTTCTAACCCTGCCTTTTTTTCTTAGACGAATTGACTCAGGTGTCACTTCTACTAGCTCATCATCTTCAATAAATTCTAGAGCTTGTTCTAGCGTATGTTTGATATGAGGAACTAAAATTAGATTCTCATCAGTTCCAGCTGCCCTGATATTTGTAAGTTGTTTTGCTTTTGTTGGATTTACAGGCAGATCATTATCTCTGGAATGCAGACCTACAATTTGACCAATATAAACTTCATTACCATGCCCCAAGAATAGCTTGCCTCTATTTTGTAGATTAAATAAAGCATATGCCAATGTTTTTCCAGCCATCATGGAATACATGACTCCGTTTGTTCTTTTGGCAAGTTCTCCGATTTTTACAGGACCATAATGATCAAACACACTCGTCATAATTCCAGTTCCGCTTGTAATAGTAAGGAAGTGAGACCTAAAACCTATAATGCCTCTTGATGGTGCAATAAATTCTAACTTAACTCTTCCTTTGCCATCAGACTCCATGCTCTGAAGTTCAGCTTTTCTAGGGCCAAGTTCTTCCATAATGGCACCTTGATGCATTTCTTCTACATCAATGACTATTTGTTCATAAGGCTCATGTATTTCTCCATCGACGTCCTTTTGAATAACTTGGGGTTTTGAAATCGCCAATTCAAATCCCTCTCTCCTCATTGTCTCAATTAGAACCGAAAGATGAAGTTCGCCACGACCTGAAACTATAAATTTATCAGGACTATCGCCTGGCACAACTCTAAGTGCAACATTTGAGATAAGTTCTTTATCTAACCTCTCTTTAATATTTCTAGAAGTTACAAACTTGCCTTCCCTGCCTGCAAAAGGAGAATCATTTACTTGAAATGTCATACTTACTGTTGGCTCATCTACTGATAAAGGAGGAAGAGCATTGATAGATGAAGGGTCACAAACAGTATCCGAAATATTTAATTTATCGATACCTGTAATACAAACAATTGATCCTGCCTCAGCTTTTGAAATCTCAATTCTGTCCAAACCTTCATAGCCCATTACTTGAAGGACTTTACCTTTTCTTGTTTCACCATCTCTATTTATAACCACAACTTGATCATTCGGCTTTACAGAACCTTGCTTGATTCTTCCAATACCAATGACGCCAACATAGCTATTACTATCAAGTGCACTGATTTGAAGTTGAAGGGGGCCATCTATATTTACTTCCGGTGCTGGCACTTTATCTAGAATCATTTGCATTAGAGGTGTCATATCTGATGTCATATTCTCTGGCTCTAAACCAGAAATACCTTCAATTGCAGATGCATAAATGACTGGAAAATCTAACTGCTCATCAGTTCCTCCAAGTCTATCAAATAAATCAAATACCTGGTCTAGAACCCAGTGAGGCCTTGCATCAGGCCTATCAACTTTATTAATAACAACTATTGGTTTTAAGCCTTTTTCAAAAGCTTTTTGTGTAACAAACCTTGTTTGCGGCATTGGTCCATCAACAGCATCTACAAGCAAAAGAACTGAATCAACCATTGATAAAGCTCTTTCAACTTCTCCTCCAAAATCTGCATGTCCCGGAGTATCAACAATATTTATTAAATGATCGTTCCAATTAATAGAGGTATTTTTAGCCGTTATAGTAATTCCTCTCTCTTTTTCTTGATCATTGGAGTCCATAATTCTTTCTGAATCCATATTTTTTCTATCTAAGGTTCCAGATTGCTGAAGAAGCTTATCAACAAGAGTAGTTTTACCATGATCAACGTGAGCAATAATGGCTATATTTCTTAGGTTCTCAATGTTCATCTGATTTGTCTCTTAAAAAAGGGGGGATTATAATCTTAAAATGAATAAATTAATGCTTTTCTTTCCTCTTCTTATTTCAATCTCAATTTCAGCAGATCTTAAAAGTGATCTTGAAAAACAAATAAATCCTTTAATGGATAAGGTAATTGAGTGGCGACATGATATTCATCAGAACCCTGAACTTAGTAATCGGGAGTATAGAACTGCAAAGAAGATTGAGGCACACCTGAGATCGCTTGATATCAAAGTACAGACGAAGATTGCATATACTGGAGTGGTGGGATTAATTGAAGGAGATCTTCCTGGCCCAACAATTGCTCTAAGAGCTGACATGGACGCTCTTCCGGTTGTTGAAAAAACAGGACTGCCATTTGCATCTAAAGATAAAACAAAGTATTTGGGACAAACAGTTGGAATAATGCATGCTTGCGGACATGATGCTCATGTTGCAATCCTTATGGGAGTTGCAGAGTTCCTTGCTAAGAATAAAGACCAACTCAAAGGCAATGTAATGCTTATTTTTCAACCAGCAGAAGAGGGACCACCTGAAGGAGAGAATGGCGGTGCTAAAATGATGCTCGAAGAAGGAATCTTTGAAAAATATAACCCAGAGGTTATTTTTGGTCTTCATGTTGGCAATGGGCCTCATGGTTACATTGGGGTTGCATCAGGCCCTGCAATGGCGGCAGCAAGTACATACAGAATAAAAATCAAAGGAGTTCAGGCTCATGGTTCCAGGCCCTGGGATTCAATAGACCCAGTCATGGCTAGTGCTGAATTAATTCAAAATCTTAATACTATTGTGAGCAGAAGAATTAATATTGTAAATAATCCAGCTGTTATATCAGTTGGGATTATTCGATCTGGTACTCGAGGAAATATAATCCCTGAAGATTCAGAAATTCAGGGCACCATTAGAACATTTGATCCTGCATTAAGGGCAGAAATATACGATGAGATAAGACAAGTTGCTGAAGGAGTGGCTCTTGGAACAGGGACAGAAATAACTGTAGAGTTTGATGTCGGTGGCTTTTATCCAGTTACATATAATAATACTGATCTTGTTAAGAGGCTCACCCCTTCATTAAAAGAAGCAACGGACGACAAAGTTTATGAAATGACTCCTTCTACTGGAGCAGAAGACTTTTCATTTTTCTCTAATTTAATTCCAGGCATGTATTTTTGGTTAGGTGTTAATGCTCCAGGAGTTATGGATGCTCCAGGAAATCATTCGCCTTATTTTGTTGTTGATGATGGTGCATTGGATGAAGGTTTAAGGGCTTTGGTTTATTTAGTTACAGACTACTAAAACTTCTATAAAATAGCTGAAAAAAATATATATAAGGATTTAATCATGGCCATTCACGATCATATAAAAAATAATTTATCTATACCTGTTATTGGTTCGCCTTTATTTTTGGTTTCAGGGCCCGAATTAGTTATCGCTCAATGTAAAGCAGGAATTATTGGGTCTTTTCCAGCTCTTAACGCAAGACCTCAACATGTTCTTGAAGAATGGATTATAAGAATTAAGACTGAACTTGCTGAATATCAAGAGCAGAACCCAGATGCTAAAGTTGCTCCATTTGCTGTTAATCAAATTTGCCATGGTTCTAACGACAGACTAATGGAAGATATGGCTACATGTGTTAAACAAGAAGTGCCAATAATTATTACTTCATTAAGACCACCTGCTGAACTAGTGGAAGCAGCACACAGTTATGGTGGGCTCGTATATCATGACGTTATCAACGTAAGACATGCAAAGAAAGCTGCCGAACAAGGAGTAGATGGTTTAATTCTAGTCTGTGCTGGTGCGGGCGGACATGCTGGAGCATTATCTCCATTTGCTCTGCTTAGAGAAGTTAAACAGTGGTTTGATGGAACCATTATTCTTTCTGGATCTATAGGTGATGGTTATTCAGTAGCATCATCCCTTGCTTTAGGTGCAGACTTTGCTTATATGGGAACAAGATTTATAGCTACAAAAGAAGCAAATGCTGATCCAGAGTATAAAAAAATGCTTGAAGAAAGTGTTGCGGACGACATTGTATACTCATCCTTGTTTACAGGTGTTCATGGGAATTACTTAAAACCCTCAATTAAAAATGCAGGCATGGATCCTGATAATTTACCAGATGCAGATAAGTCTTCAATGAACTTTGGCTCTGGTGGGAATACTAAATCTAAAGCATGGAAGGATATCTGGGGCTCAGGACAAGGTATTGGCTTGATTGAGGATTCTCCTTCTGTTGAGGAGTTAGTAGGCAGGATAAAGGATGAGTTTCATTCTGCTGTTGATGAGCTTTCAGTAAAAGCAAAATAAATATATGGAGAATAAATGCTAGAGGCAATAATATTTTTATCAATAGGAGCGGCGTCAGGCATAGCCATAGTTACCTTATTGAATAATTCTAGAAAAGGTAGAGAAGGAGCCAAAGGAATTACTCAAGAATATACTTCTAAAGATGGCATTAAAAGAACTGCAAAGAAAGATAGAGAAAATCATATTGTATGAGCTCTAATATCATTTTATTTGTTTGCGGGGCCACAACTTTTCTATTTGTATTTGGTTGGTTCAAGGCAGCAGCAATTGTTGTTTTTAAATTAGAACTTTCAAAAAACTCAACTAACGGTGTTTGGAAAAAATTACTTCAAGTTTTTTTCGTAGACCTCTTTATTTGCATAATTGGTGTTATTGGAACTGGCATAATTTTTGTTTCAATCTTTAATTTATTTCATTAATGGCAAAAAGAAATCTCAGAAAATATTTTGAAGATGGTTGGAATAAAATATTTGGTAAAGAAGAGGACAAAAGCAAACTAAGAACTCAAAGTCTTTATAGAGCACAAAAGGGCATATTAAATGTGGGTACCCCACATGACTGGGAAGACTATAAAAAATATCAGGATGATAAAAAAAATGAATCAGACTAATGTATTTGATGAGCCAATTGATGAATGTTGCTCAAATCCTATAACTGGGTATTTTAGAGATGGCTTTTGTCATACTAATGAGCTAGATCAAGGACTTCATATAGTTTGCTCTTTAATAACAGATGATTTCTTATCTTTCTCTAAATCTAGAGGTAATGATTTGTCTACTCCAAGACCTGAATTTAATTTTCCTGGTCTCAAAGATGGAGACTCATGGTGTGTATGTGCTGAGAGATGGAAGGAGGCTTATGAGCATGGGTTTGCACCAAAGGTCTTTTTAAAAAGAACGCATAAAAAGGCAACAACTATTATAGATATTTCAGTGTTAAAAGAACTTGCAGTAGACTTAAATTAATTATGAATAAGAAAGGTTTTATTGGTTTAGGGGTTATGGGCTTCCCAATGGCGGGGCATTTAAGTTCTAGCGGTTTTGATACATGTATTTTTAACAGAACACCTGAAAAAGCAGAACAATGGATTTCTAGGCATCAAGGACAGGTATGTAAATCACCTGCTGAAATTGCTTCAATTTCAGATATGATTTTTCTTTGTGTCGGCAGAGATGAAGACGTAAAAGAGGTGATGCTTGGTGATGATGGAGTTCTATCAGAAATAAAACCTGGCACCATTGTTATAGATCACACAACCACATCGGCCTCACTTGCAAAAGAGATGCATGATCTTCTGCTTAAAAAACAATGTTTTTTTCTTGATGCTCCAGTATCAGGTGGACAGGCAGGAGCAGAATCTGGACAGTTATCTGTAATGGTTGGTGGTGATGAGAATAGCTATAAAAACGTGAAAGAGTTTCTAAATTCTTTTTCAAAATTTACAAAATATATGGGCAAGAGTGGCTCTGGCCAATTGACTAAAATGGTTAACCAGATTTGCATAGGCGGTTTAGTTCAAGCACTTGCAGAAGGTATAAATTTTTCAGAGAGGGCTGGTCTTAATACATCTGATGTTATGGAAGTTATTACTAAAGGTGCCGCACAATCTTGGCAAATGGAAAATAGATGGGAAACTATGCTTGCAGATAATTATGATCATGGCTTTGCCGTTGATTGGATGCGAAAAGATCTTGATATAGTTTCTGCAGAAGCGGCTAAGATAGGTGCTGATATAGAAATAACAAATCTGGTAAATATGTTTTATAAAGATGTCCAAGACCTTGGAGGCAATCGTTGGGATACATCAAGCCTTCTAAAAAGACTTAAAAAGTAAAATTTTAGTAGATCATTCTTGAGAACATAGTTAATGCAGCATAGCCAATAAAAGTTAAAACAACTGTATTTTCCATAAGGCCCGAATCTAATTCTATGGATTCTTGTATCATCAAATAAAAATTATTGGGACTACTTATAACCCAAACTATGCCAATAGCATGCAAAAACATTAGCACCGCAATGATCCAATTTAATGGTTGAACTGTAAAAACTATATATGAACAAAGAATAAGAAATATGATTTCTACAGAAAGAAAGATATTGATATTTTTTTGTTTTAACATAAACCGAAGCAAGCTATACCCTGACTTGTTCGTATAAAAATATAACAAGCCAGATAAAAGATAAAGAATAGATAAAAAGGTGATCATTTAATGATGGGGTGGTTTTTCATATTCGATTGGAGGAAATTTTGATTTTTGATGTTCTTTCTTATATTTCTCATATCTCGATGTTACATCTGCGCAATCATCAGTTGCTGATGGAATATCTTTAATTGGTTCTTTATCTTTTTCAATCATTAATATTTAGCCTAGAAATTGCAATACTATTTTCTATAGGTCTCCTTCTTTCCTAACTTCGCTTCTATCAATCTCAAACTTTTCTCCATATCTAGCTTCTAGTTTTTTTTGATTTTCTGATATGACCTCGAATGGATCTAGGCCTAGAGAGGCACAGGCTGTTGTCCAGTACCACATAATATCTCCTAGCTCTCTTTTCATGTGAAAAATATTATCTTCTGAAGCTGGCTTGCCTTGAAGCACCATTTTCTTAACTATTTCTACGAACTCACCAGTCTCACTTCCAAGTCCTAAGGCAGCAGTAAGAAGTCTAGGCACTTCAATTTTGGAATTGTTATTAATATCATCCAAACTCTTCTTTAGTGCATCCATATCAAGACTAGGATCGCTTGTAACTTTTTTTACAAAGTCACTATAGGTTGAAAAAAAATCTTTTACTTCACTGCTCATCGCTTATTCTCCAAATTTAAATATTTTATTCATTATATCTTTTAATGTTGATTTTGATTTAAAAGGTTCCTGATCCCAACTAAAAGTATCAAGGAATTCAGAAGTAGTAGCCTTTTTCATATCAATTATTTTTTCATTTTCAAGATCGATACCTGATATGTATTTAAAATCATCCAAGGTTCTTTTTTTGCCCATGCCAAAAGTGCCCCTGAGACTTTTATCAACAATTGAAACTAGCCTATCTATACTTTCTTTCTCTCTATCAATCCATTTAATTTTTCTTTCTCTTTCCTCATCCTCATCCCAATGGAGTTTTCTTTTTAGGTCACCAACAACATGATAAAGATGATAAACAGGTACATTGGCGGTATGAAATACGCTAAATCCCCTTGTAAATGCGCGAAGCAATATTGCCAACTCTTCACCATAGAAATATAACTTATCGTCATATGGAATTTCATTTACAAATTCTTTAGTAGTAAAAAGACAACCGGCTGCTATTAGATAGCCATGCGAAATTTCATTTTCTGTTATGCCAGCAATTTGATTTGAGAAACACCTCTTTATAAAAATACTGTCTTCTTTAAGAACTAGAGTCAGAGCTCTCTTTTCTTGTGAGTCTAATTTAAAAATTTCATTTTCTGCATCTATAACCTCAAAAGCTCTTGGGTAGCAGGTAATAATTGGTTTTTGATGATAAGCAGTTCCAACGTTTTTAATTTTTTCAATGTAATTTTTAAAATAAGAATCCCATCCCTGCTCAAATTGCATATGAGAGTCTATTTGAAAATAGTAATCTTCGTTAGTAAAGAATTGCTGTACTCTTTTTCTTGCCCAACATGGTCCTTCAGAAATTTTAGGATCAACGTGTTCAAATCGTATTTGCGAGCTAAAAGAAAATTCTTCTAGGTCCAAAGGAAAATTGGATTGGTCACAAATACCAAATACTAAATTTTCAGGTTTATCAGCATTGTTAAAGGCGCTATTCACAGTTGCCTTTAGCAAGGGGTCTTGATAAGAAGCTATGGATATAAAAATTTTCACAATTTACTTTTAGTTAGAAATCTAGTTAACAAATAGTATAATTTCTTTATGTTAACAGAGCCAAAAAAAATAGCTTCAAACGTAACCTTATATTCAACTGATCCAATAATTTATGTTGTCTCTAATTTCTTGTCTAATGAGGAGTGCCAAAGTTTTATTGATTTAGGTATGGGCAATATGAAAAGAGCAACTGTAGCAGGTGATACGGATGAGGTTGTTGAAAATAGAACCAATGATTTTTTTTGGCTAGAACATAATGCAAGTGAAGTGGTTCATGAGGTAAGTAAAAGGTTTTCAGTTTTGGTTAAAATGCCTATTAACAATGCAGAACAATTTCAACTTGTTTATTATGGACCTGAAAAAGAATACAAACCTCACTTTGATTCTTTTGATAAAGATACCGATGCTGGTAAGAAAAATATGGAAGTTGGCGGACAAAGAATGACTACAGCACTTGCATATTTAAATGATGTTGAAGCTGGCGGAGCAACTGATTTCCCTGAAATTGGAGTATCTATAAAACCTAATAAAGGCGATGTTGTTATATTTAACAATTGCATACAAGGCACTACAGACATACATCCTAAATCATTGCATGGAGGATCTCCTGTAATAGCTGGTGAAAAATGGGCTGTAAACTTATGGTTTAGAGAAAACGCAATTTACTGATTTACTTAACTTTCAAAGATCTTTGGCTATCAACAATATTGTATAAATGTTCCTGTGCTTCTGGCTTTAGCTGAGCAACTCCCATAGTAATTACATCAATAATTGCTGAATAGGCTATTCTTGAGGTAAGTGGTTTATTGATCCTAAAATTATCTCCAACATTAATTTCAATTGGGTAGTCACAAATATTGGCTAAAGGAGAGTCACCTGGCATTATTCCAATGACTTTAACTCCAGACTTTCTAACAATTTTTACACTGTCAATTAATGCAGATGTTGTTCCAGATTGAGATATTGCTACAACGACATCATTCTTTGAAAGTGAGTTTGCTGACATCAGCTGAATATGAGGATCAGATATAAAAGATGATGATATTTTTAATCTAAAAAACTTATGTTGAGCATCCATAGCTACTGGAGCTGAGCCTCCAAATGCATACACCTCGATTCTGCCAGCATTTGCTAGAGCCTCGATGGCTGACTCAAGTGTATGCTGATCTATTTGTGATCGAACATTTAAAATCTCACTGATCGCAGTATCAAAAACTTTTTCACACAATTCATTTATGCTGTCATCTTCATCAATTTCATACATTACAAAGTAATCATCAGCCGCTAGCTGCTGAGAGAGGTTAATTTTAAACTCTTGATATCCTGAGAAACCTAAAGCTTTACAGAATCTAATTAAGGTTGGCTCACTTATTCCCATGGCGCTTGATGCCTCAGCAGTTTTCATAGAAATAACTGACTTAGGATCGTTGAGAACAAAATTGGCAACCAGCTTTTCTGATTTACGCAATTCAGGTATGGTATTTTTAATTTGTCGCAATAATTTTGTTGGCATAAGGTTAGAATATCTCTCTTAAGCAAAAAAATGAATCCCTAAATGGATGTATCGCATATATTAGACCATCTCAACGATCAACAGCGAGAAGCAGTTACGTCAGAAAAAAAGCATCTAATGGTCTTAGCTGGAGCGGGTTCAGGTAAAACTAGAGTTCTAGTTCATAAAATCGCATGGGAAGTAGAAGCTCTCAATAAAAACCCTGGCTCTATTATGGCGGTAACATTTACTAATAAAGCTGCCTTAGAAATGAGATCAAGAATTGAAGAGTTATTACAAGCTCCAATGATGGATGGGTGGGTTGGAACCTTTCATGGGCTTGCTCATAAATTACTTAAGAGATTTCATAAAGAAGCTAGCTTAAGTAGTGGCTTTACTATTTTAGATTCGGATGACCAATTAAGAATTATTAAAAGGATTTCTAAAGAAATTGGCCTTGATGAGGCTACATGGCCATCTAGACAAAGCCAATGGCAGATAAATTCATGGAAAGATGAGGGTCTTAGAAATGATTCTGTTGACGATAAGGGTGATTTTTCAAGAGAAACTGTTAAAAAGATCTATAAAGAATATGAAGCAACATGCTTAAGAGATAATCTTGTAGATTTTGGAGAACTTCTCCTCAGATCTTATGAGATTGTCAGAGATAATGCATCTGTGAAAGCTTTTTTTCATACAAGATTCAGATCAATATTGGTAGATGAGTTTCAAGATACAAATACTATTCAATATAACTGGCTACTAGAAATAGCTTCTTCAGAAGCCTCTATAACTGCAGTCGGAGATGATGATCAGTCTATATATGGTTGGAGGGGGGCTAAGGTTGAAAACGTAGACTCTTTCACAAAAACATTCGACGACACAGAGATTATTCGCCTTGAACAAAATTATAGATCTACAAATATAATCCTTGGAGCAGCTAATGCCCTCATTGAAAATAATATAGACAGGCTGGGTAAAAATCTTTGGACAGAGAAATTAGAGGGTGAACAGATAGTTTTATATCAAGCATACAATGAGCAAGATGAAGCAAGGTTTGTAGCAGATGTCCTCAAGGATTGGATGAATAAAGGAGAGATGTATGAGGATGCGGCTGTACTTTATAGATCTAATGCACAGTCAAGAGCTCTGGAAGAGGCCCTTTTAAGATCAAGCATTCCATATAGAATTTATGGTGGACAAAGATTCTATGAAAGGCTAGAGATAAAAAATGCTATAGCCTATTTAAAAATTATTTTTAACCATTCTGATAACCCTGCATTTGAGAGATCAATCTCAAATCCAACCAGAGGTGTTGGTGAAAAGACATTAGCTAAAATTAGAGGTGCGGCAAAACAATTTAATATTTCTTATATAAAAGCATCTGCTAAATTAATCGATGAGGGCTCAATATCTGGAAGAGGAGGAGCAGGGCTGTCAGCTTATCTTCAATTTATTATGAGATGCAAAGAGTTTATAGAAGAAAACCCATTATCTGATTTAATGGAAGAAATTATTAAAACCTCGGGCTTGGTTGCTTATCATGCTAAAGAGCCAGGAGAAAAAGGAAAAACCCGAGTTGAAAATTTGGAAGAGCTTGTAACAGCAACAACTAACTTTGAGCAAAGTATAAAAGAAGACAAACCCAATAAAGAGATAGCAGAACAATATTTAGATATGATTTCATTAGACTCTGGAGATAGACAGGCTTCAGAACATGATGATGCAGCTCAACTCATGACACTGCACTCTGCAAAAGGATTAGAGTTTAAGCTTGTACTAATGACAGGTCTTGAAGAAAGTTTATTTCCTCATGGCAGATCAATGGAAAATCCATCTCAACTCCAAGAAGAAAGAAGGCTATGTTACGTTGGCATCACAAGGGCCATGGAAAAGTTATATATTACTCATGCAGAATCTAGAAGGTTACATGGTTCTGATACATTTAATCCTCCATCAAGATTTTTAAGAGAGATCCCAAAAGACCTTATTAATGAAATTAGACCAAGGGCACAAACCAATGTCCCTTATAATAGAAAAGATTTTAAAGAAACAAAATTTGAATTCGAAGATGAAATTGGCATCGCATTAGGCCAAAGAGTAATGCATAAGAAATTTGGTGAGGGTGTTGTGCTTAATTACGAGGGTTCAGGAGAAGCAGCTCGAGTTCAAATTAATTTTAATCATGCGGGAACTAAATGGCTTGTTATGGCCTATGCTAATCTAGAGAAATTATGATGATAAAAAAATATATATACTTTTTAACAGTATTCTTAATTATTGGTTGTTCTGAGACTTCAGAGAACAATAACAAGACTTCAATCGATACACAAAAAACATATAACTGGAGATTGGTAACTGCTTGGCCAAAAAACTATCCTGGATTAGGGATGGCTCCAGAGAGAATCGCCGATCTGGTAGAAGACATGAGTAATGGCCAAATGAAAATTACAGTATATGGTGCTGGAGAACAGGTCCCGGCTTTTGGAGTTTTTGATGCTGTATCGAGCGGCGCTCATCAGATGGGGCATAGCGGTGGATATTTTTGGAAAGGCAAAGCTCCAGCAGCTCAATTCTTTACTGGTGTTCCATTTGGCTTAACAGCTGATGAGATTAATGCGTGGACTAATAGAGGCGGTGGCATAGAGCTCTGGAGAGAGGTATATGAACCATTTAATATCTATCCTATACCTGCAGGAAATACTGGAACCCAGATGTTTGGCTGGTTTAATAGAGAAATAAATTCGCTTGATGACATCAAGGGATTAAAGATGAGAATACCTGGAATAGGTGGAGAAGTCCTTGAAAGAGCCGGCGGCATTCCAGTAACACTTCCAGGTGGAGAGCTATTTACAGCCCTCCAAACTGGTGTTATTGATGCAACAGAGTGGGTGGGTCCTTACAATGATTTAACTTTTGGTTTTCATCAAGCTGCAAAATATTATTACTATCCTGGATGGCATGAGCCTGGATCAATGTTGGAACTTCTTATCAATAAAGATGAATGGGAAGCACTGCCAAAACACTTACAAGTCATTATAGACACAGCAGCAAAGGCAGTTAATCAGGATATTCTTGATGAATATACAGCAAGAAATAATAGAGCTCTTAGAGAGCTAGTAGATGTTCACGGTGTTGAATTAAGAAAGTTGCCCGATGATGTAATTGCTGAATTTAAAACTATCGCAACTGAAATTTTAGAAGAGAATGCTTCAAAAGATGAGATGGTGAATAAGGTATATCAGTCTTATAAACAATTTAAAGATGAGGTATCTGCATATCATAAGGTATCTGAGGATGCCTTTGTTAAAGCAAGAAATAATTAGTGTTGGACGAGCTTACTTTTAAATCTTTAGGCACTGCAAACTATCTAGATACTTTAAATGACATGAAAGATCATCTTATATCTGATCATTTTCAAAACGAAATATGGATGTTAGAGCATCCTCCAATATTCACTCTAGGGACTGCGGCAGATAAGCAGCACATACTGAATGCTAAAGATATTCCAGTTGTTCAATCTGATAGAGGCGGGGAAGTCACTTATCATGGACCAGGCCAGTTAGTTATCTACTTTATGATTGATTTAAAAAAAACAAAGCTTGGCCCTAGAAGTTTAGTGAAAACACTCCAAGAATTTACTCAATCTCTTTTATTAGAATACTCAATTGAGTCGACTTTTATAGATGGTGCTCCAGGTGTTTATGTAGATGATAAGAAGATAGCATCTATTGGTCTGAGGATATCCAAGGGTAAGACTTATCATGGAATTAGCATCAATGTTGATATGGATTTGACTCCATTTTCTTATATCAATCCATGTGGTTACGCGGGATTACAAGTTGCACAAATCAAAGATTTCAAAAAAGATATTTCGGTTAAGGATGTAGAGAACCTTGCAATTAAACTTTTAGAACCTATATTTTAGATATGGAAATTATTCCAACACAAAAAATTATCAATAGAGATGGGGTAAAGGCTGTTAAAAATGGCCAAAAGGGAAACCAGTATTCTCATATACCCAATCTGAAGAAACCAGAATGGCTTAGAGTTAAAGCACAGTTCAATCCAAATTTTCATAAAATAAAAGATCAAGTAGCAGAAAAAAAACTCAATACTGTTTGTGAGGAGGCTCATTGCCCAAATATCTCAGAGTGTTGGTCAGCGGGGACTGCCACCTTTATGTTGATGGGTTCTGTTTGCACAAGAGCATGTAAGTTTTGTTCAGTGGATACTGGCAATCCAAAAGGTTGGTTGGATCAGGATGAACCAATGAATACAGCAAAAGCAGTTGAGATAATGAAATTAAAATATGTCGTCTTAACTTCAGTTAATAGAGATGATTTGCCTGATGGTGGAGCAAGGCATTTTGCAGATACTGTAAAGCTTATTAAAGATTTAAATCCTGGTACCGCTGTTGAGGCGTTAACCCCAGATTTTAAAGGCTTGTCGTCCTCTATAGATACTATTGTTAATTGTGGCCTGGAGGTTTTTGCTCAAAATATAGAAACCGTTGAGAGGCTTACACACCCTGTTCGAGATATTAGAGCGGGCTACAAGCAAACATTAGATGTATTAGCTGAATCAAAAAGAATTAATCCAAAGGTCCTCACAAAGACAAGTCTTATCTTAGGACTAGGTGAAACTGATGAAGAGATTGAGCAGACAATGGATGATTTAATAGCAAATCAAGTTGATATTCTTACAATTGGCCAGTACCTGAGACCAACTCTTAATCATCTTCCTATCGAAAGATGGGTAACGCCTGAGGAATTTGAGAGATATAGAGAGATTGGTTTGAAAAAAGGGTTCCTTGAAGTAGTTTCTGGGCCAATGGTCAGATCAAGTTACAGAGCAGAAAGAGCTCTTGAAAAAAATAATGCAGGCTTATAGTTTTTTGTAAATCAAAACATTTTTTGTTAATGTTTTAAGATGAATCAGCATTTAAAAGAAGTAAATAAAAATTACCTAGAACATCTATTTCATGCTTGGAGCATGGCACTAGCTCTAATAATCCATGGATTATTCCCAAATATTCTTAAAGACTATGCAAGCGACAAGATGTGCAATCATGAGGATTAGCCTTAAATAATTTTTGCATACGAACTATAAAATAATAAATGGAAATACTAATACAAGTATCAGAATAAATAATTGTATTAAGATAAAAGGAACCACTCCTCGATATATCTCATAAGTTTTAATATTTTCATCAGCAACACCCCTCAAATAAAAGAGAGAAAATCCAAATGGAGGAGTTAGAAATGATGTTTGTAAATTAATTGCTAACAGTATTGCTAGCCAAACAGGATCGAAACCCATCATTAGTAATGGCGGAGCTACCAAAGGAACTATCACATAACATATCTCTATAAAATCTAAGATAAATCCAAGTAAAAACACAAACAATAGTACAAAAATAAGAGCTGTATAAGGACCGCCTGGCAAAGAACCAAAAACAAGATCAATTAGTTCATCTCCTCCAACCCCTCTAAATATTAGCGAGAATATAGAAGCACCAATTAATATTGTAAAAATCATAGTTGTAACAATTGCAGTCTTTTGGCTAGCGTCTTGAATAAAAGCTAAATTGAATTTGCCATTTACCATCGCAATAATCAAAGCTCCCATAGCGCCAATAGCAGATGCCTCAGTTGGAGTGGCGATTCCTCCAATAATAGACCCTAACACTAGGATTATTAGAATAAGAGGAAGAGCAAGTGTTTTAAGGATTTCTGATAGTGGTGCATTCTTTGCATTTGGCTCAAACAAAATATCTGGATTTTTATGATTTTGGTAAAGGGTATAAAACAGGTAACCAAGACAAATCATTATGCCTGGAATGATAGCTCCAACAAAAAGATCGCCAACAGTTACCGTTTTTTGAGAAAAAATTCCCATATTATTCTGTGCTCTTTGGTAGGCATTAGACATAACATCTCCAAGCAGAACAAGAGCTATCGAGGGAGGGATAATTTGACCAAGAGTTCCTGTTGAGGCAACAAGCCCTGATGAGAAATCTTTTTTATATCCTTGTTGAATGAGAACTGGCAATGACATGAGTCCCATAGTTACAACTGTTGCACCAACAATACCGGTACTTGCAGCAAGAAGAGCTCCCACGACAATTATAGAAATGCTTAAGCCACCCCTAATATTTTTAAATGCTAAGGCCATGTTTGCTAACATTTTTGCAGCAATTCCTGATCTTTCAAGAATGGTTCCCATAAAAATAAATAAAGGCACAGCAAGAAGGGTAACGTTATTCATAATCCCAAATATTCTTAACGGAATACTTTTTAAGATTGATTCATCAAATATCCCTAAAGGTATGCAGATCAGTGCAAACAAGATTGAAACTCCAGATAGAGTAAAAGCAACAGGATAACCAAGAAGCAATGCAGCGCAAATCAGCACTAATAACAATAAGGGTATTATTTCCATTTTATCTTAATTAATTGATTTATAAGTGCAGCTAAAAGAGTAATAGGAAAAAGGAGCAAAAATGTTTTTTGAACGTAAACATAATTAAGACCACCTGCTTCTGTTGATATTTCTTGCATACCCCATGAGGCATCAATAACTTCTATAGAGTATATAAATATCACAATGGTTACTGGCAGCAAAAATATCAGACCAAAGATAATATTTATTGCATTCTTATATCTTGGAGATGATTCTCTGTAAAATATATCTACTCTTACATGCTCATCTTCATTAAAAACATATCCTGCACATCCCAGGAATACAAGAGCATGAAAGTACATCACCAATTCTTGTAAATCTGTTCTCCCAACCCCAAAAAAATATCTACTAATAATAACTATTATCATTAGTACAACCATTACCGGTATGAGATACGAAATTTTTTTGCCTATAAAATTTATATACTTTTCCATAAGTTTAATTAGAAGTATTTTGTATATTTAGTTAGAATAATTATCATGTTAATAGTTTTATCCCCAGCAAAAACACTTGATTACACTGTTGATCCTAAAAGCAATCATACTGCACCGCAGTTTTTAAGCCAATCATCTAGTCTCATCAAGACCTTAAAAGAAAAAGAACCCAAAGACATAGCAAGCCTTATGGGGCTAAGTGATAAATTAGCAACTCTAAATTTTGATAGATATCAGTCATGGAAGGCAGCTAAAACTGTATCTAATGAAGCCAAGCCATCTATGCTAGTTTTTAAGGGAGATGTATACCAAGGGCTAGAGGCAGAAAGTTTTAATACTAAACAATTAAAATTTGCTCAAAAACACTTAAGAATTTTATCTGGTTTATATGGAATTCTTCGTCCAATGGATGTTATTAAGCCTTACAGATTAGAAATGGGAACAAAACTCACAACTTCAAAAGGAAAAAATCTATATGAATTTTGGGGTAATAAAATTCAAAATAATGTATTGGATGATCTCAGTTCTCAAAAATCAGATTTATTAATAAATCTTGCATCCAAGGAATATTTTAGTGTTCTTGGTAAGATGCCTGATTATATAAATGTTGTTTCACCTGTGTTTAAAGATTTTAAAAATGGAAAACATAAAATAATTAGTTTCTATGCAAAAAGAGCTCGAGGTCTAATGGCTAAATGGATTATCGAACAAAATATTAAAGATTTTGAGAAACTATCTGAGTTTAACTTAGATGGTTACTATTATTCAAAAGCTGACTCTTCTGCAACAGAGCCAGTTTTCTTAAGAGATTAATCAATACTAAATTAAGCCTTCTTTTTCCCAGAAAGACTTTTTAGGTTCCAAGTCTTCAAAGTCGCCATTAGTTTTATTCATATAAGATGCCATAGCCTCTTGCATATCTTTTCCACTAATAAGACTAGCATTCCAAGTAGCATGAAATTCTAATGCATCTCTAACTGAGTGATCTCTTGCATAGTTAATTTGCTTTTTAATTACTCTAGTAACCAGAGGAGACTTACTGGCAATATTTTTAGCAACTTTTTGAACTTCCTCATGAAGAATATCCTCAGATGTAAATACTTCATTTACCAAGCCAAGTGATTTTGCTTCAGCTGAGTCAAACTTCCTTCCAGTAAATGCCAACTCTCTAAGGCTAGCTAGTGGAATAAGAGAAGGTAGTCTTTGCAGAGTTCCTACATCTGCTGCTATGCCAATATCTACTTCTGCAATTTTAAAGAATGCATTTTCTGAGCAATACCTCATATCACAAGCAGCAACCATGTCTATTGCCCCTCCAACACAGGCGCCATGTATTGAAGCTATCGTTGGCATTCTGCATTCTTCTAATGCTGTAAATGCATCTTGAAGCTCTAGAACTTCATGATAAAAAACTTCTCTTTGTCTTGCAGGATCCACTTCTTTATCAGATTTTTTAGGTGGAACAAAGGTAGAAAGATCCATACCAGCACTAAAGTGCTTGCCTTGACCTGATAATACAATGACTCTAGCGTCAGAGTTTTTGTCTATTTCTTTGATTATGTCAGGGAGCTCTTTCCAAAAAACTCTTATCATGGAATTTAGTTGGTCAGGCCTATTCATAGAGATATTGGCAACGCCATTCTCTATAGTTACGTCAAAACAAGTTGCCTTATTCACTTTCAACCAACTTTATGGAATCATCAACAATAGTTCGCATTTTTTCTACATGCTCGAATGTTTTGTGATGTGACAATACGACTTTCCTTTCTTCACTTAAAAGAACAAACATTTTTTTTAATTGATTTAAATTGTCTAATAGTTCATTGCTCATATTATTATTCTCTAAATTATTTATAAGCATTATAATGCTGTTAATCTATGAAATCATTAAATCAACTACATTTATGTGCAGCCTTAAGTATTTTAATGGCGCATTACATTAATTCGTCTGAAACAGCTATAGACAGGTCTCTTCAAGAACAGACTATGCTTTCTGTCTTGTATGCCCAATCCTCAACGGAATATGCCGCAAACTCTATTCAAACATATGCAAATGCCTCAATGCTTCTTGATGATGCTATTGCAGACAAAAATTGGTCTGCTGCACTTGAGCAGTCAGGTGAGTATTCATCTAAACCAATGGCAATAATCTTAGATGTAGATGAAACCGTTCTAGACAATGTGGCATTCCAAGCAAGATCTATACTCTCAGGGCTTTCGTATCCGAATGGTTGGATTGAATGGGGGCTTGAAGCCACTGCTAAGCCAGTTCCTGGAGTATCTAGCTTTCTTGAAAATGCATCAGATAAAGGCATAAAAATTTTCTATGTAACTAACAGAGTTGCAGAACTAGAGGAGGCAACAAGAACCAATATTAAAAACTTAGGCCTTCCTTTTGATGATGATAGAGATGTCTTATTGATGAGAGACGAAAATGGATGGACCTCTGACAAGGTTTCAAGAAGAGCTCTTGTTGCTGAAGACTATAGAATTCTGATGTTAGTAGGAGATCAGCTAACAGACTTTATTTCTTTGGAGGAAGCAGCAACAGATATTAATACTCGAAGAGATCTAGCTGAAAAGTACTCTGATATGTGGGGAAAAAAATGGTTTATGTTAACCAATCCCATGTATGGTAAATGGGAAGGAGCCATTTACGGGAACAAGTATCCTGATACAAAAGAAGAAATAATGGAAATGAGATTGAACGCGCTTAAGCCATAATATATGAAAAAGTTTGTTCCTTATTTTTTACTTATAATCATTTTAGGGTGCTTAATATCTTTATTATCAAATCAAAGTAAATCAAAAATAGAGTACATAGAAATAGGAAATGAAGGCACTAAGTCTATTGAAACAGTAGTATTTTCTAAAGATAAAAAGCCAAAAAATATTATTCTTCTTATCGGCGATGGAACTGGTTTAAATCAAATAACTCTTTCAAGAATTGCAATAGGCGGTGTTAATCATAGATTAGCTATAGATCAAATGCCTTTTCATGGAACATCACTAACCCACTCTTATAACAGCATCTACACTGACTCTGCTGCTGCAGCTTCTGCTTGGGCAACAGGAATAAAGACTAAAAATAAATTTCTTTCAATAACACACGATAAGAAAATTGTTCCTTCAATTCCAGAGATAATCCAAAATAAAGGTTATATATCTGGTTTAGTAGCCACATCATCTATTACTCATGCTACACCTGCTGCCTTTTATTCCCATATAGACTCAAGATACAAGGAAGAAGAAATTGCCAATCAGCTGCTTGAATCCCCTATTAAAATTTCTCTTGGAGGAGGCACAAAGTTTTTCAATATTGAAAAAGTAAAAGAAAATAATTTATTAATTACCGATATAAAGGACCTTTCTACT
This sequence comes from uncultured SAR86 cluster bacterium, assembly GCA_905478035.1. GTDB lineage: Bacteria > Pseudomonadota > Gammaproteobacteria > Magnimaribacterales > D2472 > SCGC-AAA076-P13. The sequence continues at coordinate 21,020 of CAJQGX010000034.1, forward strand.
GAAAACTTTCTAGATTCAGAAAGAGTTCTTGGTTTATTTGATGAGGATGGAATTAATCGATCTCCTGCAAAGCCAACTCAATTACAGATGACAAAAACAGCTTTAGAATTCTTATCTTTTAAATCAGATGAAGATTCCTGCAATGGATTTTTCCTGATGAGTGAGGGTAGTCAGATTGACTGGGCAGCCCATGACAATGATGCAATTACAATGATTACAGAATTTATAGACTTTGATAAAACAATTGCAATGGCTATGGATTTTGTAACAGCAGACAAAGAAACTCTGTTAATCATAACTGCTGACCATGAAACTGGTGGACTTCAAATACTTGGAGATAAAGAAGGAATGGTTAAAGTTCAATGGGGTACAGGCAGGCATACCTCAATACCTGTTGGGGTCTATGCTTATGGTCCTGGAGCTCATTCATTTACAGGGCTCATGGATAATACAGATATCCATACACTAATTTTAGATGCTATTGATGCATCAAATATTGAACCATCAGTCTGCTCTGATTAAATCAACTAGCTTTCTGATTTGATACTCAGATTTTGATTCATAAATCACACTGTCATTATTAGTTGGCTCTGTGATGTGAACAGAGTATTTAATGCCATAGTCGATTGCTGAATTAACGATACTGATATTGTCATCAAAAAATATAGATTCCGATGCCAAGACATTAAGTTGGTTGAAAGCTATGGTCCAAAATTTCTGATCTTCTTTAATAACTCCTAGGTCAACACTTGATATCCAATCATCAGCATAATTAAGTAAAGAAACTTGAGAAGATTTAACTTTTAACAATCTCGAATCACAATTAGTAAGAAAAAAAATCTTTTTATTTAAAGATGACATAAATTTAAGAGCTGCTTCTGCACCTTCTATAAATTTTACATAAGACTTATTTTGTTCAGCCAGAGAAATAAGATCTACATCGTACTTATCTTCCCAAAACTTAAGCTCATACCATGGAAGGGTTCCATACAGCTGCTTAGAAGTTTTATAAATGTCTTCCTTTGCTGTCTCTAAAGAAATATCTTTTTTTGCTGCAACCGCAGCAGGAAGCCACTCCCCCCAAAATAAGTTATCAAAATTCTGATCTAAAATAACCCCATCTATATCAAGTAATATGCATGTTGATTCTGCTAAGATACTTTTATGAAAATTACTCATGAGCTTTTATCTAGTATTTTAAACCCAATAACTGAAACTGTCAGGATTGCATCAGATGCGATCATGGAAGTTTATAAAAAAGATACATTCAATCAAGAAATTAAATCAGACGGATCGCCAGTAACAGAAGCAGACAATGCAGCTAATAAAATTATCATAGATGCATTAAATAAAATTACACCTCAGATACCAGTATTATCTGAGGAAACGTATCATAAGGACCAAAAGAATTTTGATATCCCTTATTGGCTTGTAGATCCTCTTGATGGAACAAGAGAGTTCATTAATAAATCAAAGGAATTTACTGTAAATATTGCCTTAATTGAAGATGGGTCTGCTATCTTTGGTATTGTTGGTGCGCCTGCAACATCTAATGTATGGCATGGTTCTATTTATGATAGTGATAAGAATTTATCAGGTACATCCGATGCCGAGATAAATACATTAAGAATAGTTATGAGTAAAAGTCATCAAACAGATGCAGATAGAAACCTTCTGAGCCTATTTAAAAGCTTAAATATTGACTATGAAGTTGTTGAGAAGGGAAGCTCATTAAAACTTTGCGCTTTAGCTGACAATCAAGCTGATATATACCCAAGGTTTGGACCCACATCGGAATGGGATATTGCTGCAGGAAATGCAGTCTTATCGGGTTCTGGGGGAATAGTTAGTTTATTAAGTTCTGGAAAGCCTCTCCCATACAATAAAGAGGATACTATATTAAATAGTCCATTTATTGCATGCAGGAATCAAGACATTCATGACAGGTTTTTCCCAATTCTAAGCGAATATCATAAAAAATTGGTATAATTCACTGCTATACATTAATTTATAATATAATGTATTATACTAAAAACTTATAATAATATGGGAACACAGTTACAACCATCTCAGCTAAATAGTCCAGGCAAGGATATTGAATCCTATTTGGCTTCTGTGCATTCGATTCCTATTCTTACTAAGGAACAAGAACAAGAATTAGCATTAAAGCTATATGAAGAAGATGATCTAGATGCAGCAAGACAGTTAGTTATTCATCACCTTCGTTTTGTAGTTCATATTGCAAGATCTTATCAAGGATATGGCCTACCTTTGGCAGATATTATTCAAGAAGGCAATGTTGGCTTAATGAAAGCAGTTGATAAGTATGATCCTCATAGGGGGGTTAAGGTTGTTTCTTTTGCTGTTCATTGGATTAAAGCTGAAATTCATGAATATATCCTTAAAAATTGGAGGCTGGTCAAGATTGCAACCACTAAGGCGCAAAGAAAACTATTTTTTAACTTAAGAAGTAAAAAGAAGACTTTAGAATGGCTGACCAAAGAAGAAGCTGAAAAGATAGCAGAAGATTTAAATGTTGAAGTAAAAGATGTTTTGCATATGGAAAGCAGGTTGTCTTCAAATGATGCATCATTTGATGCGCCAAGCTCAACAGATGATGATGAAGAAATCATGTCTCCTTCTCAGTACCTAGAAGACAAAACATATGATCCAGAATTAATTGTTGCAACTTCAGAGGCACAGGAACTTAATCATAATGACTTAACAGAAGCCCTAAAAATGCTTGATGATAGAAGTAAGGATATTCTTCAGAGAAGATATCTAACTGATCAAAAGGCAACACTTCATGACTTAGCAGATGAGTATGATGTTTCGGCTGAAAGAATTCGCCAGATTGAAAATGGTGCACTCAAAAAGCTTAAGGCATTTATGGTAACCGCTGCTTAAATCTATCAAAAAAGATAGAAAAAATGCGCCACAAATATTTACCATCATTTGTAAAAAGAAGAGGCAGGATAACCTCCAGTCAGGAAGGTAATTTAGATCATCTTGCTTCATATGAGATCAATAAATATTCTCAAATAATTCAAGCCAAACAAGATTTTTCTAGAGTTGTTTTAGAGATTGGATTTGGAAATGGAGAGAATACTCTTGCTCTTTCAAGGGAAAATCCAGAATCTCTATATATTGCATCAGAAGTGTATCTAGCTGGGATAGGAGCATTGCTAGGCGAGATAATTAGTAATGAAATTAATAATATTTTAATTACATCTGGGGATATAAGACTTTTAATAGATGATGTAAAAAAACCAATCTTTGATGATGTAATTGTTATATGTCCAGATCCTTGGCCAAAACTTAAACATCACAAGAGAAGAATGCTTACGAATGAATTTTTTAAATTAATTCATCCAACAATAAAAGATGGCGGCGAGTTATTTATGTCAACTGATGTAAAAGACTATGCAGAATCTATTGAAGATCAGATATCTTTATCTGAGGGATTCTCTAGAACTGATAAATCTAGATATGAGACTTCAGCTTTAACGAAGTTTCAAAGAAGAGCATTGCATGAGGGTAGAAAAATTTACCCTTTTTCACTTATAAAATCCTAGCTAAAAGTATTCACAGTATCATTTAAGAATTTATAGCCAATGCTTGTTGCCTTAATTCCGTTTTTTTCTAAAAGATTATTACTTATACCAAGATCTAACTTTTTTAAAAAAGTCTCTGTTAAGTGTATTTTCCTGCTTTTTAGTTCATCAAAACTAACCCCATCCTTTAGTCTTAGTAAGTTCATTGCTAAATCAATATCATATCCATCTGTAGTAATTTGATTTTTAGAGACCTTGGAGGGATTTTTGATATAGGAATCCACCTTCTTTAGCTTAACCATTCTTGTTATTTCATCTTCAGATGTAATTTTACTGTGAGCACCTGGGCCAAGCCCCAAAAAATCACCATACATCCAGTAATTCATATTGTGCTTACTAAAAGACTTTTCTTTAGTCCAAGAAGAAACCTCATATTGATAAAACCTACTTTTATTAAGTAGCTTTTGGGCGGCCTGTTCCATTTTTTCTATTTCAGTATCTTTTGGAATTTTAAGCTCCTTTTTGTAAAAGATTGTATTTGGCTCAATTGTTAACTGATACATAGAAAGATGAGAAATATTTTGTGAGCAAAAGATCTCTATATCCTTTACAAAAGAGGACAATGATTGCCCCATAACACCGTATATTAAATCTATGGAAGTTTTAATAGACTTAATGCTATCAATTATATTTAAGGCTTTTAGTGCCTCATCAGCATTATGGTTGCGCTCTAAACTCTTCAAGGTAACATTGTCAAAACTTTGGATGCCAATAGAGGCTCTATTAATACCAATATTAGATAGATCGGTTAAGTAATCTAACGTAACTTCCTTGGGGTTAAACTCGAAACTTATCTCACAATCTTTATTTATCATTCTACTGCTTGATAGTTTGAGTAATATCTTTTCAATATTTTTTGAGTTCACTAAAGAGGGAGTGCCTCCACCGAAATATATAGATATAAATTTTCTGCCTGAAATATATATTTTTGATGCCTCTAAGTCAGACAATATTGCATCTATAAGAAGATCCTCATCTCCATTTTTCTTATTAATATCTATATTGAAATCACAATATGGACATTGCTTCTCACACCATGGAAGATGAATATATAAAGACAGTGGCGTTTCTTTGGGACTAAATTTTTTCAAGTTCTGCTAAGAATGAACGAGCAGCAAGAGCTCTATGACTAATAGTATTTTTGATTTCTGGGGAGATTGATGCCATAGATGTTTGAGGATCTTCAAGATAAAAAATCTTGTCGTATCCAAAGCCTCCTTCGCCATCACTTTTGATGCTAACTTTTCCATGAATTTGACCTGAAGAATATATTGGCATTGGATCGTCATGAGAATGAATTCCAACTAAAACACATACATAGTAAGCAGGTAGTGATTCCAAGTTTCTCTTTTTTAATTCAGCAATAATTTTATTTCTGTTATCAAGATCAGATGCTTCTTCTCCAGCATACCTAGCAGAATATATCCCAGGTTCAAAATTTAAACCAGGTACCACCAATCCAGAATCATCTGCAACTGTAAAAAGTTTCGATTCTTTTGCACCATGCCTTGCTTTTTTTAAAGCATTTTCAAAAAATGTCATGCCATCTTCGACAGCATCATCAATGCCTAGGTCAGTTTGGCAAATCAAATCAAGCTTGTTGAAAAGTTTTTTAAACTCTTTTAACTTCCCTTGATTTGAGGTGGCTAATAAAATTTTCTTACTTTCTTCCAAGTAGATATACCCCCTCAGAAGCAAATAAATTTGGAGAGCGAGATGCCAAAATGCTTTGTTGTCTTTTAGGGTTTAAGAATAATTTTTTATATATAACGAAGCCTTCATCAGAACAAAGTTTTTCAAAGTCATTGATGGTGCAAAGATGGACATTTTCTGTTTCATACCAACTTGAGGGTAGGTTTGGAGTAACCGGCATTTTGCCAGAAACCAAATCCATTCTGCATCTCCAATAGCCAAGGTTTGGAAGAGTAACAACACACTGGTTCGAGAGTTTCAGCATTCTTCTTAGAGCTAAGTGAGGGTTTTTTAGGCATTGAATAGAACTAGCCATAATTGATATATCAAAATTAGAAGACTCAAATTCTTGGATGCCTGCATCAATATCTTGCTGAATAACAGAAACACCTTTTTCTATACACTCTTGGATTTTCTTATGGTCAATTTCAACGCCATAGCCTTTAACTTTTTTTGTATCAATTAGCTCTTTTAATAATGATCCATCTCCACAACCAAAATCTATTACCTTGCTATTATCAGGTATCCATTCGTTAATAATTTTTGATAAAGGAATATTCATCAGGATTTTATAAAAGCTTTAATAATTTCATTGTATTTCTCAGAGGCAAACAGGAAGCTGTCATGACCCTGCTCTCCATGAAGATTAACGTATGTACAATTTACATTAGTTTTCATTCCAGCTAGTTGAATTTCTTTGCCTCTCTCTGGAGGGTATAGCCAGTCACTGTCAAAACCAATAATTAACATACGACATGAGATGACGGACATTGCTTCTTCAAGATCTCCATTCGTTTTAGATGATGCATCATAGTCATCCATTGCTTTTGTCATTAGTATGTATGAGTTAGCATCAAAGCTATCTGAAAACTTTTCACCTTTATACTGCAGATAGTTCTCTACTTCATAATCTATAGTGCCAGAGAGTTTTGAATCACTATCCTGGTGCCTTCTTCCAAATTTTAAATCCATATGCTTTTCAGAAAGATAGGTAATATGTCCAAGCATCCTAGCTGCCTTTAATCCATTTTTAGGCTTGGTATTGTGTTCAATATAATCCCCATCAAAAAAGTTAATATCTTTCCTAATAGACTCCCTGGAAACCTCATTCATTGCTATATTTTGAGTGCTAGAATTTGCTGCAGCTGCAAAAACTCCAGCCTTGCATAGCATATCAGGGAAGGAAATTGACCATTGGAGAGCCTGCATTCCACCTAAGCTTCCTCCAACCACGAGATGCCATTTTTTTACTTCCAAAAAATCAGATAAAAGTTTTTGTGAATTAACCCAGTCAATTACAGACATAATGGGAAAGTTTTTACCATATACTTTGCCAGTATCAGGATTGATTGAAGTTGGTCCAGTAGAGCCTGAACAGCCACCCAGGTTATTTGAGCAGACTACAAAATATTTATTAGTGTCAATAGCCTTATCAGGCCCAATAATATTATCCCACCAGCCTAAATTTGCACCCTCAGAATCTATACCAGCAGCATGATGGTTGCCAGAGAAAGCATGACATACTAAAACCGCATTTGATTTATTTTCATTTAATTCACCATATGTTTCTATCATTAAATCAAATGAATCTAATTTTATTCCTGATTCTAAATCAAGGCCTTCTTTAAAATGAACAAGCTCTGTATTAATTTTCATACTATCGATCTAATAATATCCTGCAGAAAGCTAATAATTACATTAATAAGAATAAAGGCAAATATTGGAGAAAAATCTAAGCCACCCATTGAAGGTATAAATTTCTTTATAGGATTTAGTACATTATCTGAGATTTCATTTATTAATTCAGGGGCAGGGTGATCATTGTTAGGTGATACCCAGCTCAAAATAACAGATCCGATAATTGAGAAAAAGATAATATTTAAAGCAATTTTAATAATTTCAATAAACGCAATAATTATTAACACCGAAGCCTCATATTGAGAAGAATATAAAAGTTGAAAACTTAAAAACTTTAACCCAACAGCGATGAGGCCAATGGTATAAAGCTGATTAGAAAAAACAGACAGCTTTGAGATAGGCTTATATGCAGCAACGAAGACTTTTACGATAGGATTAAAATAATTTACTTTTAGGGCATTAAAAATAAATAAGTATACAAATCCATAACACAAAATAGAAAGTATTATATTTGTTAGGTCTACTATATTAGGACTCATTTGAAATTTCCTTTGATCTTTTTATTGCTGTTGTGATTCCTTTATCGAAAGTACTTAATAACTTATTTTCTTTAAAGCTTTTTAACCCAGCCTCAGTAGTACCTTTCTTTGATGCAACTTTTGCAATTAAGTTATCTAGATTATCATTACTAGCTACTGACAAAGCAACACCTTCAAGCATGTTGGACATAGCATCCGCGACCATCTTTGCATCATTATTACAAATCTTCATCAATCTTTTTTCATATACTTTTAATAAATAAAAAAAGTACGCTGGCCCGCTGCCAATAAGTCCGGTGAAGGCATCCATTTCCTGCTCTTTATTTAATTCAATAGCCATACCTAATTTATTAAATATTTTCTTAACCTTGTTAAAGCTAGGTGAAGATGAAGATATATTAAATAGGGCAGTGATTCCTTTGCCAAACTTTGATGATGTGGTCGGCATAGCTCTAATTAACTGGATATTTTTTGATATTGAAAAATACTGTTTAGATTTAATACCTGCAACCAAAGATACTACTTTGGGATTTTTATGACTGTCACAGATTTCTTGAAAAGCCATAAGTGCATCTTTAGGCTTAACAGCCAAAAAGAACAGGTCAATATTATTAATATGTTTGCTAGAATATTTCTTTATACCAATTTTCTTTAAGTAACTTTGATTTTTCTTATTCCTATCAATAAATAGAATATTTCTTTTGTCATACCCAATAGAGATGAGTCCAAGGATAATTGATTGAGCAATATTTCCTGCTCCAAAAAAAACTATTTTCTTCATTTTCGTTTTCCAAATATGAGTTCACCAACCCTAATCATATTAGAGCCACACTTTATAGCACATTCAAAATCAGATGTAGTCCCCATTGATAAATAAGTTGCTTCAGGAAACTCCTTAACTAAATTGTTATGAAGTTTTCTGGCTTTAATCATTTCTCTTTCTTTATCTATAATATTATTAGTCATTTTTGGTAGCACCATTATGCCTTTAAGCACAATATTGGATTGCAGATTTACATAACTGGCAAACTCTAAAAGAGTATCTGGGCTAATGCCGCTTTTTGTTTCTTCACCAGAAATATTTATTTGAATAAGTGCATTCATTTTTTTATTGGATGCGATACATTCGTTATTTAATTTATCTACTACTTTAGGTCTATCTAATGAATGAATCCAGCTTGCATGAGTTGTGATTAGTTTTATTTTATTCGTTTGAATTGGTCCAATGAAGTGCCAATTGATATCTTCATTCTGCAGAAGCTCTGCTTTGCTGGCAAGCTCTTGAGCATAATTTTCACCAAAATCATTAAGGCCTAGCTCTATAGCTGCTCTGATATATTCATGATCCTTTTTTTTAGAAACTGCTATTAAAGAAACCATTCTTGGATCAATATTAGCTTTCTTAGATGCCACAGCAATATTATTCTTTACTAAGCTTATGTTTTGATTTATTTCTTTTTGCATAAAGTTCTTAGTTGAGGATCAAAGCCATTTTTTGTTATTTTTTCTTTAGCATTATTAGCAGCTGATCTATTTTCATAAGGACCACTTAATACGCTGTGAAGCAGTTTGCCGGGTTTGGAAGCGCTATATATATCATTTATAGTCATAAACTCGACCTCATTTAACATTTCAACTGCCTCATAGGCATACTTTTTATTGCCATAAGCTCCAACCTGAACAAAATACTCACATTCTAAGGTGTCATCAAGTTTATTTGTTTCTATTAATACTGAGTCTTCCATTAAGGAGGTTGGAAAATTTATTGTTACTGTATTATTTATATTACGCTGATCAATACTTTTAATATCAGTTCCAAAATAAAAAACTGAAATTACAATAAGAAAAAAGGCTGTAAAGCCAAGACCCAATAAGAATACCGATGGGACAACTTCTACATTTTTTCTTTTTGACCTGTATACCGTCTTTTTTGCTTTACCCTTGCTTCTGCTTAGAGATTTTCTATTCGCATAATCCTTCATTTAGGTTACATTTTTTCCATGGGCTCAATTCCAAGAAGCTCAAACCCATTAGCGATAACAGATTTAACCGCGTCTAGACACAAAATGATTGAATCAAGGTTTTCTTCTGACTCAGTTAGTACTGGGTTGTCATTATAAAAACTATGAAATGTATGAGCCAAATCTTTTAAATAAAAAATTATTAGATGAGGGTGAAGTGAAAGAGAAGATCTTTTTAATATACTTGGATACCTACTAATTTCATGAATAAGTTTATCGCATTTTTTATATGACCCATTAATAATTGAGTCAGGCGAAGAGGGCATGTTTGTATTGCTGTTTTTGTACTTGCCAAGCAATGAAAATATTCTTGCATGTGCGTACTGAATATAATAAAACATATTTTCTTTACTATCAGAAGTAGCTAAATTTAAATCAAAATCTAGATGTTGATCAGCCTGCTTTGAAAGGTAGTAAAATCTAGCAGCGTCAGTTCCTATATCTTGTATCAAATCCTTTAAAGAATAAAAATCTCCAGATCTGGTGGACATCTTTACTTTTTTCCCATCTTTAAAGAGATTTGCAAACTGAACAAGCTGCACATCTAATTTATCTTTATTAAAACCTAATCCGCTTATAGATGCTTCGATTCTTTTTATATAGCCGTGATGGTCTGCTCCCCAAACATTAATAAGCTTATCAAAACCTCTATCTATTTTATTTTTATGATACGCAACGTCTGAAGCAAAATAAGTAGGCCTTTCATCCTCTCTTATAAGAACTCTATTTTTATCATCTCCACTTTCAGATGTATCTAACCAAATTGCACCTTTTTCTTCGAATGCAAGCTTTTTAGATTTAAGAGTTTCAATTGCAAGAGAGATTTTAGAATTCTTATCAGCCATATCACCAAGGGAAGACTCATAAAACCAATGGTCAAAACTAACATTAAATAATTTTAAATCCTCTTTAATAGTTTCAAGAACGGAGTTCAAAGCAAAGTCTTTTATATCAGACCACTGAGAGTCAAAGTCTTTAATTCTAAAAACTAGTGCATCTATTTCTTTTTCATCATCTTCAGGCAACTGAGCAGTGTACAAATGTATATCTCGAATAGATTTAGTACTATTTATTTTTTTGAAAGCTTTCGCAATGTCTTCAATATAGGATCCTTTATATGCATTCTTAGGAAAGAAATCCTTAAATGAATCCTGATGAATTCTTACATAAACACTTGCAGTTAGAATATCAATTTGCCTGCCTGCATCATTAATATAATATTCTTTTTCAACTCTAAAGCCACACGAAGAGAGTATTCTTCCTATAGCATCTCCATAGGCTGCACCTCTTCCATGACCAACATGAAGTGGTCCAGTTGGATTAGCTGATACAAACTCAATTTGAACTGATTTATTTTCTCCATCCTTAGATGTCCCAAACTCTTTGGGGTTGTCATTAATCTGCTTGATAGTTGATACGAAATCCTCACGTTTTAAAGTTACATTAATAAATCCTGGTCCTGCAGATTCTACATTTTCATATTTTTCAGATTTCTCCATAATTGAGGCAAGTTTGACTGCAAGGTCTTTCGGATTCTGCTTTAAAATACTTGCCGCAATCATGCATACGTTAGACGTAGCATGACCTTTTTTTAGGTCATCAGTTAGTGTTGTGGCAGACCTCTCTTTTATTGAGATAATTTGACTATTATTAATCTCAGGTAATGAAGATAAGAATTTATCAATCTGTTCATTAATAGTTTGAATCATTATTTTGCTCTACCAACATAGCTTTCATCTCTGGTATCAACCTTAATAGTCTCACCTTCATTTACAAATAATGGAACCTGAACCGTAACCCCTGTTTCCAATTCAGCTGGTTTAGTTGCACCCGAAACAGTATCACCCTTAACCCCAGGCTCAGATGATGAGATTTTTAATTCAACAATAACAGGAGGATCAACAAGTATAGGCCTATCATCCCATAGAATAATTTCACATGTTTCTTGCCCGACTAGCCATTTTTTAGCATCACCCATTTCAGTAGCGCCTATTTCAATCTGCTCATAAGTTGATGTATCCATAAAATGCCATGTATTGCCATCCGTATATAGGAACTCCATATCTTTATGATTAATGTCAGCGGTCTCAGCAGACTCTCCTGATTTATATGTCTTATCGTTTGTATTTCCTGTAAGCAAATTTTTATATTTAACTCGCATCACCGCCTGTCCCTTTCCAGGCTTATGAAATTCATGTTCTATTATTGAACAAGGAGCATTATCTATAAGTAGCTTTGTTCCATTCTTAAATTGATTCGTTGATATTTTCATTTTTTATATATATTTTTTATGTTATTTTGGTAAATCGAGGGAAAACTTATGAAAAAAATATTCACACTAATTGCCATATGTGCAATTGTAACTTCTTGTGGCCAAAGTGGCGAACAATCTAAATCTTCAGAAGATCTAGAAATATTCTTAGCGTCTGTTGAATCAGAAAATTTATTAGAAGGTCCTACGGTAAGTTCTGCATCATGGATAAGTTCAAATTTTATAACTTATGATTCTCAAAAGGTTATAGCCGACTATAGCAAAAGATATACTCTCAAAGCTTTAGAGACTTCTAGAGACGCATCTAATTTTAATGATTTAGTTACAACTCCTTCGAATAGAAGACAGCTCGAATTATTAAAAAGTTCTTTTGTTATGCCTCCTCCTTTTGATGACAAGCTTGCTGGTGAGTTATCAGAGATTTCAACTAAACTTGAGGCCATGTATGGCAGTGGAAAGCATTGTTATGATGACGGAAGTTGTTTAGATTTAGAGGCTTTTGAAAATATTATAGATTCTTCAAGGAATTCAAGTGAATTGCTTAAAGCTTGGACTGGCTGGCATGAAATTGGAAAGCCCATGAAACCAATGTACTTAAGAATGGTTGATATTGGAAATCAAGGATCTAAAGATTTAGGCTTTGATGGCTTGAGCGACTTATGGTTTAGCAAATATGATATGCCAGCTGAAACATTTTTAAATGAAACAGATAGAGTTTGGGAAGAAGTCAAACCTCTTTATGAGGCATTGCATTGTCATGTAAGAAGCAAATTAAATTCAGAATATGGTGATGATATTGTTCCTTTAGATGGGCCGCTTCCGGTTCATGTCTTGGGCAATATGTGGGGACAGTCATGGTCAAATATATATGATCTTGTGTATGAAAAAGATGAAACAAACACTTCTATAGATGTTACTCAAATAATAAATGAAAGAAATATAGATGAAATAACAATGGTTGAATATGCAGAAGACTTTTTCTTATCTATGGGCTTTAAAGAACTACCAGAAACTTTTTGGGAAAGATCATTATTTGTAAAACCTCAAGATAGATCTGTAGTTTGTCATGCTTCAGCATGGAATCTTGATTCAGTAAATAATGATTTGAGAATAAAAATGTGTATCGAAAAGAATGAAGAAGACTTCATAACGATTCATCATGAGTTAGGACATATTTTTTATTATCAAGCATATAATCATCTGCCAACTCTTTTTCAGGGAGGAGCGAATGATGGATTTCATGAAGCATTTGGTGACCTATTAACACTTTCTATAACGCCTGATTATTTGAATAAGATTGGTTTCATATCCTCTGAGGAGGCTACAAGCGCAAAGAAAGACCCAATTGGACTATTGATGAAACAAGCTCTAGAGGGAGTTGTAGTGATTCCTTGGGCTTTAACATTAGATAAATGGAGATCTGGTGTTTTTAATGGAGAAATAGAAGAGTCTAACCTCAATTCATCATGGTGGGATATGAGGGAGTCTTATCAAGGTATTACTTCTCCAGTAAATAGATCAGAAGATTATTTTGATCCAGGAGCCAAATATCACATTCCAGCAAATACACCTTATACGAGATACTATCTTGCAAGAATTATGCAATATCAATTTCATGAAGCTTTATGCAATGCAATGAATTTTGATGGATTGCTCCACGAATGCTCAATTTATGGAAATCAGATTGCTGGTGAAAAAATTATTTCAACAATGGCGTTGGGGCAAAGCCAGCCATGGCAAGATGCTTTTGAGAATATTACAGGATCAAGAAAATTGAGTGGTAGCTCTGTTATGAATTACTATAAGCCCTTGAAAGAGTGGCTTGACAAACAAAATGAAAATAGAATGTGTGGATGGGAGTAGAAAATGAGTAAATTAATTAATATTTTAATTTCAATTGCAGCATTTCTTTTTGCTGCATATATAGCGAGTGCAACTGGTATAGATTTAGTTGTAAAAGTAGTATTCCTTGCTTTTGCAATTCAATGGGTTGCTTTTATACCTGCATATGTTTTTCAAACAGAAAAATTTTATGACTTAACTGGAAGTTTGACGTATTTATCAGTTATATGGGTTTCATTAGCTTCGACTTCTGAGGTATTTACTAAATTAAATGGAGCCAATATTGCTATTGTTCTTCTTATAACTATGTGGGCTTTGAGACTTGGAACCTTTCTTTTTTTGCGAATACATAAAGACGGTGAAGATAAAAGATTCCGTTCAATTAAGCCGTCAGCAACGCAATTTTTTATGACATGGACTTTGCAAGGTTTATGGGTTTCGCTTTGTTCAATGTGTGCATTGACAGCATTATCTTCTGAAACTGGAGTTATTGTTAATGCATTTTTCTATATTGGACTTGGCTTATTTGTCTTTGGCTTTAGTACTGAAGTTATTGCAGATAAGCAAAAATCGAAATTTAGATCAATACCAGAAAATAGAGATAAATTTATAACTACTGGATTATGGGCTAAATCAAGACATCCTAACTTTTTTGGAGAAATAGTCTTATGGACAGGAATAGCAGTTATGTCATTCTCATCTTTAGAAGGACTGCAGTACCTCACTTTAATTTCACCAATATTTACTTACCTGCTTCTTGTCTATGTTAGTGGTGTAAGAATGTTAGAAGCTAGGGCAGATAAAAAATGGGGCGGTGACGAAGAGTACATTAAATACAAATCTGAAACACCGGTGTTAATGATAAAATATTAAAAGTTTTTGAGATATTAATAACGTAGAAAACTGATAAAAAAGTTTTATTATTATTGAATTGACTGTTAATATGAGCAATCTTTTAGGGAGATTAATATGAATAAAAATTTTAACTTAGTGCACTTGTGTGTGCTTATTTCTATGTCGGGCTTTGTTTCGTCATCAGATATGGAAAGTGTTCTTGAGGTTGGAAGAGAAAATCAACAGCTATCTGCTGCTTCTCAAGACAGCATTGATGCAACTGAAAAGAAAACAGACAAGATTGTCAATGAGTGGAAAGCTACAGCAAAACAAGTTGAAGGTCTCAAGCTTTATAATGAACAAAAAAGAATCCAAATAGAGGCACAGCTTGATCTGATGGATAAGTTGGATGATCAACTAGTTCAGGTCGTGGTGATGCAAAGACAAATACCACCTTTAGCGCAAAGAATGCTAGAAAGTTTAGAATCTTTTATCAACCTTGATACTCCCTTCAGGTTAGAAGAAAGACAAAATAGAGTAGACCTTGTTAGGTCATCATTAGCTAAACCAAAAGTAACTGCTTCAGAGCAGGTAAGACAAGTTTTAGAGGCATACAATATTGAAGCAGAGTACGGAAGAAAAATAGACACTTATGAAAGTGCCTTAGGAGATGGAACTGTTGTAAATATTCTAGTTATAGGAAGAGTAGGTATGTTCTATCAGACCAAAGATGAACAATCCAGTGGTAGATGGAATAATGAAACAAATTCTTGGGATGAGCTAGATGGAAGCTACAGAAAACCAATTAGAAATGGCATAAGAATGGCTAAGAAATTAGCTCCAACAGATATGTTGTTGATGCCAGTAATCAAAGGAGAGGCGTAATGAAACGTTTATATATATTCCCATTTTTATTTTTATTCATTTCATCTTTGAGTAGTTTTTTGGTTGCTCAAGATGCGACTGAAGAAGTTGTTGAAGTATCAACTGTTGAAGCACTCTTAGCCCTTGTTAAAGAAGGTAAAACTCAAGAGCAAGCAGCAAATGATGATCGTGAAAATAAATTCTTAGCTAATAAAAATAAGCAAGCCTCTATCCTAGCTGCTGAAAAAAGAGAGCTTACTCGTCAGGAAAAAATTGCTGATACGTTAGAAGCAGAATACAAAAAGAATGAAGAAATACTAAGAGTTAAAGAAGATGCATATAAAAAAGAACTAGGATCATTGGTTGAACTATTTGGTCATTTGCAAAGTTCTGCTGGAGAAGCTGCAGTTCAATTTTCAGGATCCCTAACAGGTGCTGAATACGGACAAGATAGAGTTAAGTTCTTAAATGATTTAACTGGAAAAATGTCTGAAACGACTGAATTACCAACTATTAGAGAAATAGAAGGTCTATGGTATGAGCTGACTAGAGAACTATCAGCAAGTGGACAAGTTGTTTCATTTACAACTGATGTGATCGATGTTGATGGCGTTACATCTGAATGTAGTGTCACCAGGGTTGGTCTTTTTAATGCTGTATGCGATGGGAAATATCTAGAATATGCATCATCAAAAGGTCAATATGCATTCTTGCCAAGACAGCCTGCTGGAAGATATACAAAGACAGCTAAAGCTGTTGGAAATGCAGCTACTGGAGATCAAGTAAAGTTTGGAATAGACCCTACTGGCCCTACTGGCGGTAGTTTATTAGCAAATCTAATTCAAACCCCATCATTAATGGAAAGAGCTCAGCAAGGAAGAGAAGTTGGGTATGCAATTATTGCTGTTGGTATCATAGCTGTTCTGTTTGCTTTCTATAAACTATATAGCTTGTATATGATCGGGACGGCAGTAAGAAAACAGGCAAACCAAGAAGCTGCTGATATTTCTAATCCATTAGGCAGAGTATTAAAAGTTGGAAAAGAAAACTTTGATAAAGACATTGATACTCTGGAGCTTAAACTTGCTGAGGCTATAATGGCAGAAAGACCTGCGATTGATCAAGGAATTGGCTTCATAAAGATAATATCTGTTATAGCTCCTTTAGCTGGTCTTTTAGGAACAGTTACTGGAATGATAGTAACATTCCAAATGATAACTCTTTATGGTACCGGAGATCCTAAATTAATGGCTGGTGGTATTTCACAGGCACTTGTAACAACTGTTTTAGGTCTACTTGTTGCTATTCCAACTAGTTTACTTCATTCGTTTACTCAATCCTCTGCAAGGGGAATAATTAGTATTCTTGAAGAACAAAGTACTGGTATTCTTGCCGAGAGAGCAGAAAGTAAATAGGTTTTCTATATGGATATAGCATTTGCAATAACCGAAGCCTTTTCATCCATAAGAGACTTTATGGAGCAAGGCGGAAGCGTGCTTTGGTTAATTGCTATTCTTGTATTTTTTATGTGGGGTATGATCTTTGAAAGAATCTGGTACTTATCTCATGCTCATAATGATTATGTTTCAGGACTAGCTGCAAAATGGAATGCTAGATCTGATAAAAAATCATGGCATGCCCTTCAGATTAGAGAAAAAATGATGTCTCAGGCGAAGATTGAAATTAATAGAAATATTAGCATCATTCAAACATGTATTGTATTGGCGCCTTTATTGGGGCTCTTGGGAACAGTTACTGGAATGATTGAAGTATTCCAAGTAATGGCATTCAATGGCGGTGGTGATGCTAGGGCTATGGCAGGAGGAGTTTCTAAAGCAACACTTCCAACTATGGCAGGAATGGTAGCAGCATTATCTGGATCGTTCGCAGCAATTTATCTAACTAGTACAAGCAAGAGACACGAAGAAGAATTAAATGAAATTATAAAAAGAGATTTATAGATAGAGGATTATTATGAGAAGAAATGCAATAACTAGTGCAGTACAAGAGGAAAATGATGAAATAAATCTAACTCCTATGCTTGATGTGGTATTCATCATGCTTATATTCTTTATTGTTACAGCTAACTTTATTAAAGAGCCAGGTCTAGAGATTAATAGACCGGACTCTGATACAGCAGAAACTCAAGAGAATGCAGCTATTTTAATAGCAGTGGGTCCAACTGGAGAAGTCTGGATGGATGGGAGGAGAATCGATGTTCGCCAGGTTAAAGCAAATGTTGTTAAGTTGCTTGCAGATAATCCTAAGGGTTCAGTGGTAATTCAAGCAGATGAGAAGGCTATGGCTGATACCATTATTCAGGTTATGGATGGGGCAAGAGAAGCTGGCGTTAGTGCCATATCCTTAGCATCAGAACCTAAATAACATACGATGAATCAAGCGATCAGCACAATATTTAGACCAATAAAATCTTTATACAATAAAGCTTTTGATGCTAATAAATATGTAGCTGGCATTGGGCTTTCTGTTTTAATTACTTCTGGTTTATTTTTTATAATGGTTATTCTTATCTCCTTAGGAGATAGTGGAATGAAAGAAGATAAATCAGTAAAACTTGCTGATGTTGTTATGCCTGAAAGGCAAATAGATACTTTCATGACAGAAGTTGATAAACCTGAAAAGCCTGAAGAACAACCAGAGGACATTGCTCAGCCAGAACTTGATCTTCAACCTTTAACTGGAATAGATGTTTCAATGGCTAAACCAAAAGCAAATTTTAAAGCTAGCGGAAGCTTTTTTAGAGATGGTGAATATATTCCACTTTTTAAAGTTCAACCAATCTACCCGAGACGGGCTCTTGAAAGAGGAACTCAAGGTTATGCAATTACTTCCTTCACCATTACAGAATCTGGTACTGTTGAGGACGCTGTTGCTTTAGAGGGCTATTGTGGTGATCCAGATGATCCAAATACTCAATTTAGAGAATGCTCTATTTTTAATAGTGCCTCAGTAAGAGCATCATTGAAATTAAAATATAAGCCTAAGATTGTTGACGGCAAAGCAACTCCCGTTGAAAATGTTTTACATAGATTTACTTTTAAACTAGATGAATAATGAATAGATTTTTTAAAAATTCAAAATTAGTATACGTATTTGCAATATTAGCTTTTTCGTTTACCCTCACTCCAAATTATATTGAAGCTCAAGAATCTTCAAAACCAAAAAAACAGATTAAGTATAAAAAAGCTAGGGCTCTGACTACTTCTACTGCAAAAAAAATGGCAAAGGTTTATGAGGCTTTAGAGGTTGTGGATGATAAAGGAGAGCCAGCGCCTGATATGGAAGTTGTGATAGAAATACTCACAGCATTAAGAGATGATAAAGAAAACCTTAAGAGTTATGACAGATCTGTAATGTGGAATACTTGGGGTTATGTTTATTTTTCAGACGGTGAATATGCTCAAGCTATACAAGCATATGAAAATCTTTTGGCTGAACCTGAGGTAACAATACCACTAAGAACTTCAGGATTGTTAACACTGGCTCAATTAAACTTAGTCCAAGAGAGATATCAAAAAGGCATAGATTTAATCTTAATGTGGATGGATGAAGTTGAGACTGTAACAGCTCAATCATGGTCGCTTTTAGGACAGGCATATTTTCAGTTAGGTAACTTCAAAAAATCTAGATCATCAATGGAAACTGCAATATCCATGGCAGAAGAAGAGGGCTATAAACCAAAAGAAAATTGGTATGTCATTATTGCTGCATGTATAGGTGAATTAAAAAAAGAAATAGGTGAGAAAAAAGCTCTTCTCCTTCAGTTAGACATTTACGAAATTTTAGTAAATCTTTATCCAAAAAAACTTTACTTTATCCAATTAGGTGGAACATATGGCCAGCTTGGAAGAGAAAGAGATTATATGATTACTATGAAAGCTGCATATGCTAAAGATTTCCTTGATAAAGAATCAGAATATCTTGCTCTTGCTCAATTATTGCTTCTAAATGAGAATCCATATTGGGCAGCTGAGGTTCTTGTTTCTGGACAAAAGAAAATTGTAACTAGAATTGAAACTGTTATAGATAAAAAAACTAAAGAAGAAACTAAGGTTGAAAAAACTGGTCCGGTTGTAAGGAATAATGAAAAAAACCTTAAGCTTTTAGCTGATTCTTGGAGGATGGCTCAGGAAATAGATAGGGCTATTCCTGTTCTTGAGAAAGCTGCCAAGATGTCTAAGGAAGGAAAGTCATACGTATTACTTGGAAATCTCTATCTTTCAGAAGATAGAGTTGAATTGGCTGTTGATGCAATTAAAAAAGGTCTTGATAAGGGAAAAATAAAGAAAATATCACAAGTGTATCTAACTCTTGGCCAAGCATACTATGAACTTCAAGAATTTGAAAATGCTAAAAAACAATTTAGAATTGCCGCAAGAGATGACGATAAGAAAATCAAGAAACAGGCAAATAACTGGATTAAATATACTGAAAATGAGGAAGTAAGAGTTAAGAATTTAGCTCTTAGAAGAGAATATATTCAGAGCCAATCATAATTTAGAATATTCTTCTATTTTAAAATTATAGTCATTATCATCGTTTTTGTTGAAAGATTCAGAGCTAATGAGATTCCATTTAGCTAAATCTAGCTCTGGGTAGAATACATCCCCTTCAATATCACAATCGACTCTTGTAATTAGTAGCTTATTAAAAATATCTATTGTTTCTCTAAATAAATAGCCGCCTCCAATTATCACTATTTCTTGATCTATTTTCTCAGCATTATTTTTTTCAGCACATTTAATAGCATCATCTAGATTTTTAAATACATGCGCTCCTGGAATGCTTTCAATAGTTGTTGATACAACGTAGTTAGTTCTTTTTGGTAGTGGCTTCCCTATAGATTCATAAGTTTTTCGGCCCATGATAATAATTTTATTTAGCGTATTTTTTTTAAAGTGAGCTAAGTCAGCTTTTAGATTCCAAGGCAGATCATTATCTACTCCTATGACTCTATTATTTGATACAGCTACAAGGTGAGATATTATTTTCATTTAGACCGCCATTTTTGCTTTAATTCCAGGATGATGTTTATAGTCTTCTAATTTAAATTCATCTATAGAGAACTTATGTATATCTTCCAGCGATGTTATATCAGGTAAAGATAAAGTTGGAAGAGGTAATGGGTCTCTAGCAATTTGCTCTTTAACTTGTTCTATTGAATTCATATAAATATGAGCATCTCCAAATGA
>CAJQGX010000035.1 GCA_905478035.1 uncultured SAR86 cluster bacterium
AGTCAATTGAGGATGTGTGATGCGCCTTGTGATATATCTTCCAATCATCTGTTTTAGTTTCAAACCCTTCACTTGAGTAAACTTCATGGACAAGAATATCAACATCCTTTGCATATTTCTTCAAAGAGGTGCTTACAGCTGTATCGCCTGAAAATATTATTTTTTTATCATTTGTAATAAATAAGTAGCCAAATGACTCAAAGAGATCGCCATGACTATTTCTAAAGGCAATTACCTCAACATTAGAGTCTTTATAAATAGTACCTTCATTTATTTCACTAACGATTGATATAAAACCTTTATCATTGGCAGGCTGTGTGCCATTGAGCCGATAATCTATATCAAGTTTATAAGCATCAGTAATATTTTGGGCCATATCTTTTAAACCTTTTGGACCAAATAAATTCAATTCTGAATCTCTGCCCATCACCCATGGAGTTAGAATCAAATCAGCTAGGCCACCAGAATGATCTGAATGTATATGAGTAAGAAAGGCATGATTAATATTTTGAAGTTCTAATTGAGGAAATTGCCCGCCCCATGTTGGGGACATTGCTGATATCCTTCTAATAACCCCAGGACCAAAATCAACAATATATGCCTGATCATCAACCACTACTGCATAAGCAGAACCATACCTATCTGGATCAGGGTTTGGGGTTCCTGAACCTAGAACAATTACACTTGTATTAGCACTAAGAAATACATTGAAAAATAATACGAATAGAATGTGTTTAGATTTAAACAGAATGTAGTTTTTGTTCAGGAATAGAGTTTTTGATATCTGTAATGTTATTGTTAATATCAAAATAAACTAAAGTTGGCTTATGTTCTAAACTTTCGGCTTCATTAAATTCGCCATAGGTACATATGATAACGATATCGTTTAAAGACACTTTATGAGCAGCAGCCCCATTAACTGAGAGAGTTTTAGAGCCAGATTCGGCTAAGATTAAATAAGTTGAAAACCTCTCACCATTAGTAACATTATAAACATCGACTTTTTCATATTCTTGCATACCAGCTGAATCTAAAAAATCCTGATCAACTGCGCAAGAGCCCTCATAATCTAACTCAACCTGAGTTACATTGATTCTGTGAAGCTTCGATTTAAGTAATGTTTTTAGCATAACGGTGCGAAGTATAAGTAATTAAGTGATTTTTTTAAAGTTTTTAGTTCTTTACCAATAGATTGTCTATAAGCCTAATTCCATTTAAAGACGCCGCTATGGCTAACAAAAGAGGTCTTTTTTTAAAATTACTTACTGGGTTTAATAAATTTGGATCACATATTGTTAAATAATCTACTTCAAAACCTAAATTTGTTAAGTTTTGCATTTTGAGTTTTATAAAATCATTCGAAACTTCATCCAAATTGTTAGCCAAATCATTTAGAGTTACATGCAAGTTCATTGCAATCTTTTTTTCATTAGTATTAAGATGATTATTTCTTGAAGATAGTGCTAGCCCATTTGCATCACGAACAGTTTCAACTCCTATAATTTCTATTGGAAGTTTATTTTCATTAATAAAATTTGATACAAGAATAAATTGTTGGTAATCCTTCTTTCCAAAAAAAACTTTTGTAGGCCTAACAATATCAAAGAGTCTATTAACTATTGTTAAAACTCCATCAAAATGCCCAGGTCTATTTTTACCACATAAAAAATTTGATATTTCTGGAGCTTTTATTTCTGTAATGTTATCTAAAATAGATTCATCAGGCATAAACAACAAATCACAACCATTTGTTTCAAGCATATGAATATCATCATCAAAGGTCTTAGGATAGTTTTTAAAATCCCTCTTATCATTAAATTGAAGTGGATTTATGAAAATAGAAGCTACAACATAGTTTTTTTGAGATTTGGCTTCTTGAACTAATGCTATATGTCCTGCATGAAGGTTACCCATAGTTGGAACAAATGATATATCACTTAAATTTTTTCTATAATCTTTAAACTCTTGATATGAGGTTATTATTTCCAATTTTTTAAAAGAATGTATGTTCTTCTGCAGGATAAATTCCAGCCTTAACCTCGCTAACATAACTGTTTAGCGCCTCTTGAATTGAGTTAGAGTCATTCATAAAGTTCTTCACAAATTTTGGAGGTTTTTCTAAGCAGGATATACCCAATAAATCATGAATCACCATTACCTGTCCATCAGTTGAAGACCCAGCTCCTATTCCAATGATAGGAATACTTAATTCATTCATGATTTGTTTCGTGAGTGAATCAGGCACACATTCAAGTAAAAGCATTGCTGCACCTGCTTTTTCTAAAGACATTGCCTCTTCTATTATTAAATCTTGTTTATTTGGATCTCTACCTTGAACAAAGTTACCGCCAATTCTATTAATAGCCTGAGGTGTTAAACCCATATGGGCACAAATTGGGATACCTCTATCTGCTAACATTGAAGCCATTTTTGATATCCATTCCCCTCCTTCTATTTTTACAGAGTTAGCCCCTGCTTGCATTAATCTTGTTGCATTTTCAAATCCCATATCATCGGTTGCGTAACTCATGAAGGGCATGTCTGCCATTATGTGTGAACCCTGATTGCCATTAACAACACATTCAAGATGATAAACAAGTTGATCCATCGTTACTGGTAGAGTGCTGTCATGACCCTGAATTACCATTCCCAGACTATCTCCAACCAAAACTACATCTACACCGGCTTCACAAATTTTTGATGTCATGGTTGACTCATAAGAGGTCAAGCAAGTAAATTTCTCTCCACGCTCTTTCATCTTTTTAAGTGTAGATAGTGTTACCTGTTTTTTATCTGAATGGGATGACATATTAATTGATATTTGAATGTATTATTTTAAGTATCTGACGAGCTATTCTAATCTTTTTATCTCTTTTTAAGAAAATAGTTTCATTTTTTGTAATAACATTTACTTCATTTTCATCTACGTCAAAGCCAATAGATTGATCAGATACATCATTAGAGATAATCATATTTAAATTTTTTGAGTTCAATTTATTTTTAGCATTTTCTTCAACGTTTGATGTCTCAGCTGCAAAACCAACTACATAGGAGTTTTTAAAATGCTCAGCGACCAAACTTAATATATCCTTATTCTTTTTTAGTTGAATGTCTAACTGTTCAGAGTCTTCTTTTTTAATTTTAGTATCAATGTAATCAACTGGACTAAAATCAGACACTGCCGCACATCCAATAAATATATTAGATTCATCCATAAAGCTCATAACACTTTCCAGCATCTCATCAGCAGAATTGATATTGGATATGTTGATTGCCTTATCTGCATGAAGAGATACTGGACCACTAACAAGATTAACATTTGCTCCAAGTTCAATAGCAGCTTCAGCAATTGCATAGCCCATTTTCCCTGAACTATTATTTGATATAAATCTAACTGGATCTATCTGCTCCCTAGTTGGTCCAGCTGTAATTGTTATGGTTAATCCAGATAAAATACCTCTATTAGTAGAAGAGGATATTAAAGAAACTATTTCATTAGGCTCAACCATTCGTCCTGGCCCTATATCCCCGCATGCCTGCTCCCCTTCTGCTGGACCAATGAATGATAATCCTCTTTCACTTAAAATTTTATAATTATCTTGTGTGGTTTTATCAAGCCACATATTCATATTCATTGCGGGCGCGATATATACATCTGCATTAGTGGCTAGGATTAGTGCGCCCATTAAATCATCAGCACGACCATGTGTTATTTTGGAAAGACTTTCTGCTGTACATGGAGCGATTAAAATAATATCAGCCCACTTAGCAAGCTCAATGTGACCCATTGCAGATTCAGCGTCAGCATCAAGCAAAGAATCATGAATTTGATTTCCTGATACTGCCTGCAAAGTTAATGGTGTTATAAACTCCTTTGCTGACTCTGTCATAACAACTCTGACATCCGCACCATCTTTTTTAAAAAGACGAATTATTTCAGCTGACTTGTATGCAGCTATGCCACCCGTAACGCAAAGGATAATATTTTTTTTAGAAAAACTTAACATTGCTTGTTTGTATATAAGATTTTAGAGAATCATACCAATTACACGGTCTATAAACCAATAAAAGCCCATGCCACCAATACTATAGCTAGCTACTACTTGAACAAATTTATAATGATTTATCTTTCTTGATAAATAGATAATTATTAATGGTATAGGTATTAGCGCTATTTGGGCTAATTCAATGCCAATATTAAAAAATAATAGTGATAAGAATATATTATTATTTGCAATACCAATGTCCATTAAAGCACTAGCGAATCCTAGACCATGCAAAAGACCAAAACTAAAAGCCATTAACCAAGGTGTTTTTATTTTTAAATCAGACTTACCTATTTCTAATGCTAAATAAACAATTGTCAGGGCAATTAATGCTTCTACAGTGCCTTGAGGTAATGCAATAATATTAAATACTGACAAGCCAAGTGTAATGCTATGCGCAATAGTAAAGGCTGTAATAGTTTTAATAATATTAACAAAGCCTGAAATACAAAAAAGTAGTCCAAAGATAAATAAAATATGATCCAGTCCATCAAATAAATGACTAACTCCTAGATTTAAATAAGATGTTGGGTAGTATTGCTGTTCAATAGGTACCTTAATAGAAGATTTTTGCAGATTAACTAAACCTTCAAATGTATCATTGGTAAAATTTATCGTTACCAAGGCATCAGTTAGAACACTTAGATTTATTATTGACAAAGTATTACCTTTCAAGGACTCATTGCAATTTAAAGTTACTTTTTCAATGAGATATTTACCCTGAATATATGGTATTTCTGAATTAGATAAACAATTATCAGGAAATATAACTTCTGCTCTTTTTCCTATATTCTTAAATGGATACATCCAGGTAGCTTCATAAGTGAATACTTCGCTGTTAGTTTCAGTTATTACAAGATGTGCCGGATTAAATTCATGAGACTGAATTTCAAATACAAAGAAGAGAATAAATAAATTTATAATTCTCTTCATTCAATTCTAAGATTGGGATTAATAATAACTGTATATTCTGATCTAACATCATTTATAAAATTATTAATTGCTCCTTCTTTTTTTTCAGCTAATAGATCAAGCTCAACCTTGTCTATAACTACATCAAGGTGCGGATAAAACCCTGATCTAAAATCATTTATAAAAATAATGTGATAACCAAATGATGATGGATATGGACCACTCCATTTATTTAAATTAGATTCATTAAAATGAGTATTAAAGTTATTTCCAAATTCATTTTCGATCTCTTTAAGATTAATATCAGCAAAATTCTTACCAAGAAAGAATGGATCAGATTTTATATCTAAAACATCATTTGATATTTGATCAAAAGCAATTTGCGATCTCGATTTAGAGTTATTATCTGAAGAAAAAAATAGATGAGTAAAACTATAGACTGGCTCTACATAATACTTATCTTTATTTTTTTTAAAAAAGGCATTAAGTTCTTTTCTTTTAGGTTTATTAGGTAATGATTCTTGTTTTAAGAAAGAAATTTTTTGTGCAAGTCTTCTTTTTATTATTCTGTCGTCTTCATTTAGACCCAATAAAAGTGCCTCTCTGTATAAAATCTCTTCCTCAACAAGGTTATTGATAATTCTTGATACTTCATCTTCAGTTGGAATCCTCCCAACTTGAGATTTCCATGCAGATATTAAGCTCTTTATTTCTTGATCTGATATGTAGATGCTTTTGTTATCTTCATTATTAAAGCCTATATCAATAAGATATAAGATAAACCCTATCAAGAAAAATATTACTATCTTTGATTTCAATGTTTATATTTAAATGGTTATTTTTAACTTTTACTCATCACCAAAGACGCTAACACTGCCACCAAGAGGTATCACATCTACTTCAGATTTGGCTGGTATATACCAAATAGGTGATGTCCATGCTCTTTCCTGAATTGTCTCATGCTGGTCTTCTCTAGGCTTATGCCCTGCTTTGATTGCATCCCATGTTGTCCATCTGCAAGATGGATTTTCAAGTACTCTTACATAATAAAATGATTTATTAATTAAGCTAAAGTCTGGATCTTTCCAAATAGTTTTGAGTTCTGCAGAGCCTCTGTCTTGTGAAATTGAACAATCAGCAATATTTACCATAGCCCCATTATCGGGACATCTATTTGTAATCGGATCAACATCCATTCCATCTGAACAGGCAACATCGTAAACCTTCTCATGAGGCATACCGCTATTAGAATCAACCCAGCCTTTTATGATTTGTACTCTTTGAAGTGGGGCACCATTTTTATCTTTTTGAGCCCATACCAAGAAATCTGGAGAACGATTTCCATCATGCATGAGATCAGCACCCATCGTAACCCCCTTATCATAAGCCTGGCTTACCAATGTATCTGAGCTTAAATCAATTGACGATAAATCATATCCAGCAAAAAATCTTACTGCCATTCTTGTGCCTGATGTAGCAAAAGTTTCTTTTCTTTTAAATGCTTTGAATATAGAGTCTCTTGTGTTTTCTTCAGCCCATGCAACAGCCAAACCAGATGCACCCCATTGTGTGAATCCAGTGTTAGCAAAAGTTCTTCCATCAATATTAACAGTACTTATTGGTTGATTGAATGCCTCCATATATTGGGTGAGTCTTTCAATATTTTCATCTTTTAAAGGAATGCTTCCTCTATTTTCTCCATCACCATCTAGAAGGCCAATTTTTGACCAGTAGTTACTTTCATCATAAGCACCAGCACCTGTATGAGTATCACTAGAGCCAATTAATCCAAACTTATATGGATTACCTTGATGGGTAAAGTCTAAGGTTAGTCCATTTAAGTAAGCTTCCCTTACATAGCTTCCTGATGGCTTGCTATATGTAGGTGGTCTGCTGCCAACTCTATAATCAACAATTTCAAAATCAGCCCATTCGTCATCAGGTGATAATAATGGATGTGTTTCAGAGGTTCCTTTAACCTGAGTGATCTCAACTATAGGTTCATTCCTCATTCTTTTTTCTGCATATGCTTTGTTTATTGCATTTGCTTTAAAAGTTTCAGATTCAAACATTTGGCCATTTGAACCATTGGGATTATGGGGCATTGATACTGAGTCAATACCTTTATCTCTTAATGCATCTTGCCATGTCCAAAGATCTTCTGGGTTTAAAGAATCAATCCTTGTCCAAGGCCTTATTGGTGCTTGAGAAGAATTAAATATTACATTTCTATGAAGATTGCCACCTTCTGTATCTGTTGATGATGTAAATTCATATCCTATAAAAGTAGTAAAGTTACCAGGATCATTATGTTCATTAGCAGATCTTGCTATATCAGCCCATGCTGATTTGTGCGTCTTGTAATCAAAGGTCTTAAGTGCCAACTGTGTATTGTGAGTTAGCCATGCTTTTAAAATTTTTGGATGCCAGTTTGGGTACGGCTGAAGAATGGCTTGACCTAAAACACTACTAAAAATGTCTGATCTTTGACCAGCTGAATCTACTGTAAGGTTTTCTGGTCTATTAAGATTGTGAAATGGTTTAATAACATCCAATTTTGATATTTCAGTCGATGTGTCAGCATAAGCCTCAATCATACCCATAAAGAAACCATGATCAGTTACTGAGTAAAAATCTAAAGGTTCTCTTAGCTTCATTTCATAGCCAAGTGGATGTTCAATCCCCTCACCTTTTGCATATCTGTAGGCATCATCAGGTGTTGCAGTTACTCCAAAAACATAAGCATCGAAAGAATATTTAGTATGAACGTGAAGATCTCCATAATATGGATTTCTATCTTCATTTGGATTTGAGGTGAAGTTATCTTCTTTGCCTTTAATTGAGAAATCAACAATTTCTTGAGAACCTTCTTTCTGTAGCATCTTAAATACATTTAGGATGGGTCGTTTATTGTTTACATCGAAATCTATTACTAGCAGTAATGATATATATGCAATAGGTACAACCAATAATGCATACATAAGGCGCTTTGTATTTTTGTTCATTTTTACTCCCAAAATTAGTAAATAAATATTATCACATGGAGAAACATATTGATTGGTTTATTAAATATAACTAATAAGACTATAATTGCACAACAAATTGCGCCTGTAGCTCAGTTGGATAGAGTACTTGGCTTCGAACCAAGGGGTCGGGAGTTCGAATCTTCCCGGGCGCGCCAATTTAAATATAAGCTTTAGAAATTAGGTTCTTTCTATTTCGCCGCCATTAGAGAGCCATTCCCCAAAGCCACCAATATTAAAAACATTTTTAAAACCAATGTCCTCTAGCACTTTAGCAGCGAGAGCAGAACGATAACCACCAGCGCAATAAACAAGAATAAATGTATCATCATTGATATTGATTGGGTTATGTAAAGAATTAGGAGCTAGTTTAAATTCGATCACACCTCTTGGAATATTTACTGCATTTTTTATCAATCCAAGACTCTGAACTTCTGACTCTTCCCTTACATCAATAATTACATGTGGTTTATTATCTATAATTTCAATAGTCTCTTCATAAGCAAGTCTTTTAATCTGGTTGTT
The DNA here is from genome assembly GCA_905478035.1 of uncultured SAR86 cluster bacterium. Taxonomy (GTDB): domain Bacteria; phylum Pseudomonadota; class Gammaproteobacteria; order Magnimaribacterales; family D2472; genus SCGC-AAA076-P13. The sequence goes on from CAJQGX010000035.1 coordinate 8,507, forward strand.
GGCTTCTTCTAGAAGAGTGTTTAATGAAATATGCATTATCTTAAAATCCTTTTAGGTAATTTATTATTGTTAGATGTTGCTAAGAATATACCCATCAGGACAACAATACATCCAAATACAACGCTGGTTGATATTTTTTCATCAAGAAAGATGTATCCCCACAATATTCCAAAAACAGGAAGAAAGTAGGCAACAATCGAAGTCTTAACAGCTCCTATCTTATCAATTAGCCTTACATATCCCAAGAAACCTAATCCGGTTGATACAGCACCCAACCATACAGCAGAGATGTTTGCCTCAAATGAAGGAATGGTATCTGGTAAATATAGATATGAAAAAGGCATCATTAATACAGCACTAAATACTATTGACCACCCTATTAAAACGAGTTTATTTGTTTTAGCAGAGTTCTTTTGAATAAATACGGTAGAGAGTGAATAAAAAGCAGCTGCGAGTAAACATGAAATACTTGAAATTAATGTTGCCTCAGAATTTTGTGGATTCACAAGAATAATAACTCCAATGAAACCAAGAATTAAGCCAATAATTTGTTTAAAGGTTACGCTTTCATTAATCCAAAAATAGGCAATGACCATTGTATTAAAAGCAGTTGTTGCATTTAATATTGCTAGAATATTTGAGCTTGATCCAAGACTTGCAAATGAGAATAAGGTAAAAGGAATCATGTTATTAATAACACTAAGGATAAGAACATGTCTCCAAATAGGAGTAAGAAGTGGCAGATATTTTTTCCTAAGCAATATAGGTAAAAAAATTAAAGAGGCTATGATTAATCTTGCATTAACTAGAGCAACCGGACCATATTCTGGTGTAGCTACCTTTATGAACATAAATGCACTGCCCCATAGAGCACCTAAGAAAATAAGTAAAATCCAGTATTTAAATTCCATGTTCGTAAATAAAAAACCCCCAAATAAATTTGGGGGTTAGTAAAAAAATCTAGTCTTTTGAATTACATCAATTAACTAGCCAGAAACCTAAGATTTGCCCTGTGTCAAAAGGCAGATCCTCCGTTTCCTATTGTTTTATAAATACTAATAAGATCACCTCCTTTGTCAGGGTAATAATATGATATTTGAAAATCCCCTTAAAAAATTCTCAAATAAGACACCCATATAAATTATATACAGAACAACAAGTATTAAAAGCTTTTTTTGTTAATTTAGAATTAAGAAAATAATTCGAGCTGCCTTGATGGAATAAGTAATGAAATATTGGGATTTGAATTTAAATTCTGATCCAGATACTTTTCAAGATCAACGAGATTACCTTTAAAATATTTATACGCGATAGTTTTTTTTGAAGAACTTATATCCACAGCTTCATTAAGTTCATTTATGATTAAATCTGTATGCATTGTTTTATTAAAGTTATTAAAAACTATAATATACTGTATATTTATACAGTATGCAATAATAAAAAACTATTCTTTATTACTTACTAGAAGCCTATTGTTTCGTAATGCTGTAAATAAAGCAGATAGAAATAGAACAAGAACAATTGATCCAAGTACATCGCCAACAAAAAATCTTAGAATAACTACACCATCTATTAATACTCCAGCAAGCAAAGAGGTTATTACATTGGCTCCAATAGAATTAAATGCTGCTGATAAAACAATAATGAGTGCCAATGTTCTATAGTTGGTATAGTTAATCGGAGAAAAAATAGTTCCTTTGGTGTTTCTTCCAGACCATTGGACTAATTCACAAGCTGCAACAACTGCTAAAATTGATGCAATGCTTGCTACAGGCCAGACTTCAAAATAATACTGAGGATAAACTAAGACTGGTCCAGTAATTTCAGCAGCATAGAGAGCTGGAATAGATTTATAGCCAAAATAACAAATACCTAAAACTCTGGCACCATGTGGCAAATAAATAAGACTGCCAGACCATTCTATTTTATCAAGATTAACAAATGCTAGATAAGACCATATTGCATAAACCATCATAGTAAAACCATATATAGAAATAGACATTAAGATCCAATTTTTCATATACATGTTTTTGTATTTATTTGGTTAAATAAAGATTTACTATAAAGAAAGGTCTAAGAAAAATTCTCTTTTATCAAAACTTGATTGGCTAAGTTGCAACATATCATTTCTTTCAAGCTTTTTGATAGCTTTATAGACTGTTGATCTTGATAGACCAGAAGATTCAATAACATCAGAAATATTACAAACAGTATTTTGCATGTTAAGGTCATTGATTGTGAAGAAAACTTTTTTCTCAGTTAATGAGTAACCAGCAAGATTAATTTCATCTTCAATACTTCTCAACATTTCTAATACGCTATACAACTCTTTTTTAAAATTTTTCATAATTTCAGTCTAATGCAATGATAATAATATTGATACCCGTATATGTATTTATTTAAATATAATTTTATTTAATAGATTTATTTATGGCGGAGAGACGGGGATTCGAACCCCGGAACCAGTTACCCAGTTACTACCTTTCCAAGGTAGCGCAATCGACCACTCTGCCATCTCTCCGGATTGAGCATTGTAGATTATTTATAGATTAAATAAATATAAACCCTCCATATAAGAAGGGTTTATAAAATTTGATATTTACTTAAAGATAACTTGATTTATTCTTTGGTTATCAACCATTGTTCTAATTTCTTCATACCCTTTAGAAATTTTATCGAACTCTTCTTCGTTATCACCATATCTTTTATTTAACTCTGCTGTGACAGCATCCTGTTTAGCTTTAGATGGCGCCATTGATGCCATATCTGCATAGGTTATTGTCAACCACACATTAGGGCTACTAGCTCCATCTGAAGTATAGACACCGTAATCAACTATTTGTCCTAAGTCTTTTTGAACTTCCATCGCTCTCACCCATGTTTTATTTAAGTTGACTAAATAATAATCAAGATAATTAGACTGAACATCAACAACTGTTAATTGAATCTGTTGTTCTGATGGCTCATAGTCCTTCCATAATTCTGCACTTAAGAATATTGATGATGACATCAGTGTTAGTAAAAATAATTTTTTCATAAAGTTTAACTCCTAATAATATGAGTTATTAATTTACCTTATTTTGAAACAGATACGAAGTATAAATGAGTAAATTACTGATTAAAAAACCTAAAGTTCTTAAAGAACAATCTTTTTGAAGAAGATCTTGTTGGATTTATATCAATACCACCTCTCCTCATAAAACGACCTGATATCTCAATAGATGAGCAATTAGATTCTTTTTGGATGTCTTGAAGCATACTTTCTACACAATGCTCATGAAAGTCTCCTCTTTCTCTGTATGACTTAAAGTATTTAAGAAGCCAAGATGTATTTAATGCTTCGTTAGCAATAAAGTATATATTTGCAAAATCAGGCTGTGATGTAACTGGACAAATAGAACGGAAGCCAACAAAACAGTACACCTGATTAGGTTTTGTTTTAGTCGCCCTAAAAGAATTCAGTAAGACAGTATCAGGAACATCACTGAATTTAGAAATAAACTTCGCCTTAACATCAGATTTTGTAAGTCTAGATAAGTCTTTCTTTATTTTAACTAAAGCATCAGTATTTTTAATAAATTTTTTATTATAAAAAGAGTTGAGGTAAATTTTTAAAGATTTGGATTCAACAGTAAACTCAGAATTTGCTGAAATTTGAATCTCTAAAACTTTAAGTACTGGGTTTTTATTCTTATCTAAGAAAGTAAACTCATATGCATTCCAATAATCTACACCATACTGTAATGGTCTTACTCCTCTATCAATAGGATCAAGAGATTTAGATGATGCTTTTGTATAACTGTTTACCCTTTTACCAAGAACTTTAGTTGTCATTGTCTAATACCGGTTCCTTTATTTAGTAAATAAAGGCAAGAACCAGTAAGTATGCCAATAAATGCAAATATCATTCCTAGTGCAAATGGGATAGATACATCGCTTACACCTAACATCCCCTCTCTAAAAGTATTTACAACATATAGCATTGGATTTGCCATTGAAATTGTACGCCACATGTCAGGCAGAATATTAATAGAATAAAAGACCCCTCCAAGATAGATTAATGGAGTAAGGATGAATGTTGGAATAATTGAAATATCATCAAAACTATCTGCAAATACAGCGTTAATAAAACCCATTAATGAAAAGAGGATTGATGTAAGAAGAAGAACTAAAATTGTTAATGCAGGATTAACCACTGTAAATTCTGGGTAAAAGATTAAGCTTACACAGAAAACAATGAATCCTATCAAAACACCTCTAGACACACCGCCTAAGACAAAACCTAATAATATTACCCAATTTGGCATAGGTGAAATCAAAAGTTCTTCGATTGATTTTTGAAATTTTACAGAATAAAAGGATGAGACTACATTGTTATAAGAGTTAGTTATAACAGAGAGCATAATAAGCCCAGGAATCATAAATTGAATGTAATCAAATCCATCCATAGATCCAATTCTGGGTCCAATTAATGAACCAAAAATAACAAAATATAAAGACATTGTCACAGCCGGAGGAACTAAGGTTTGAATCCATATCCTTAAGAATCTTCTGATCTCTTTTACAGTTAGTGTCCATAGAGCTATTGATACGCTAAAATTTTTATTCATTATTTTTTTACCATTTCAATAAAGAGTTCCTCTAGCCTATTGGCTTCGTTCCTCATGGATTTAACTTTAATTCCACGATCTGACAAAAGCTCAAACAAAGAATTAATTGATCTATCTTTATTTACCGCAGCTATTAAAGTAAGTGGATCTTCTAGCTTAAGAGGGAAGCCCTCTATACTCGGTGCTTCACTGAGTGGGGACTCCAAATCGAAAACAAAACCTTGAACATTTAATGAGCCCAATAAATCTTTCATTCCAGTATTAGTCACAATTTTACCATCATCTATAATTCCAATATTTCTACAAAGCTGTTCTGCCTCTTCAAGATAATGTGTAGTAAGTATTATGGTTGTTCCATTCTCATTGATTTCTTTTAGAAAAGACCACATCTCTCTTCTCAATTCAATATCAACACCAGCGGTTGGCTCATCTAAAATAAGCAATTTAGGTTCATGAACAAGAGCTTTAGCAATCATTAGACGTCTTTTGTAGCCTCCAGAAAGTGTTCTGGCCTGAACATCTTTTTTATCCCATAAACCTAGTCTTTTTAGAATCGATTCAACTTTAGGCAAAGCTTCTGATTTTGGAATTCCATAAAAACCTGCTTGGGTAACTACAATATCCATAACTTTTTCGAACTGTGAGAAGTTTATTTCTTGTGAAACAACTCCGAGCATCATTTTTGCTTGCTCAACGTTGCCATCAATATCTGTATCAAATATTTTAACTTTTCCAGAAGATTTTGTTACAAGCGAGCCAATAATACCTATGGTTGAAGATTTTCCAGCACCATTTGGACCAAGCAAAGCATAAAAATCTCCTTCATTAACTGAAAATGAGATTCCTTTTAAAGCCTCTACTCCCCCTGGATATGTTTTCTTAAGATCAGTTATCTCTAATGCAAATGCCATATATTATTTATCTCTTAGTTTTGTCTAATCCAATCACAAATACGCTCAAGATTATACCAACTAATAAACCCACCCAAGCACTAAAGAAAGTTATAAATACCGCTATAAGAAGAGCTGAAGCCATCTCAGAATTTTTCTTTGGGATAGCCATAGCAACATAAGCGCAAGCAAAGCCAGTTAATATTAATGTTAATGTTAAGGCCATTTGCATTAGCGGCTTCATTAAAGTTATAAATGGCAATGTGAAATAAAGAATAGGTAGTGCCATTAAGTAATAAGACCCAAGTCCATCATAAATAGATGGCATTTCTTTAAAGCCTTTTTTCCATCTTTCAACAACTACAACATGAACCCCTGTCCACAATGCGCCCTGAGTCGGAAAGAAAGGATTAATCATTAAACCTATAAGATTTCTTGCAGCAATAGAAAGATGCGATCTATCAAGATTTATATCTAACGGCTCATCTGGTCTTGATTTCTGAGCATCATTTAAAACCTCATTAGCAGTAATTAAATCGCCAAAAAGCAATGTATATCCAATAATAACAAGAGGTAACGCTTCTAAATACATTTCTAATGGCGGAAAGCCTATGGCAAGTGGTGATGTTTTATTAAATAGAGTTACTACGTCCGGTACTTTAAAGCCCCATTCAATATTGAATGTAACTTCATTGCATAAAAACGCAACAAAAGCAGCAAGAATAAATCCTGGCAGTAGACCTAATGAGCCAATTTTATTAAAAAAACTATTACTTGATGCAAGTCTTTTAAAAGGATCTGAAAATGTTGTAATAATACATACAGTTATAGCAATGAACATTGAAATAGGTTGAACAAGAAGCTTATCTATATCAGTTACAAAAACTTGATAAAAAGCAGCTAAAGCTGCGCCCAAAATAATACCTGCTTTTAAACCATTCGGTATTATTTGTATTAATTTTTTACCCCAACCAGTAATACCTAGAATAAAAATAAGTAAAGTAAACTCAATACATATTGCTGCCATATATTGAAAAGTAGCAACATCATAAACACCTGTGAACTGACCTTTTGCTGCAAATGCTGCAATAACTATAGGTAATGCAGGTGTTATCCAACCTGGAGCCATAGGCTCACCAAAAAGAATAGGACCTGATGCTATAAGAGTTCCTGAGATAAAACTCAGAGCGATACCATCCTCAAAACTTAAGCCAAGACCCATAGCTACAGGAACTGCTGCAAAAGCAGTAGCCCCAGAAATAACCATTCCTTGAAAAAATTCTCCTGCTCTAAACTTTATATGTACAAAAGGTATTCTTAATGTAAATGGTCCCCATCTAAGACCTTTGCTTGTTGTTGTATTATTAGTATTCATTTTGATAGATTAGACATCCCCTCCTCTAAACCTTTTAATGTTAAAGGATACATCCTATCCTCAAATAAGTCTTTCATAATACAAATTGATGATGTGTAATCCCAATGATCATCTGGAACTGGGTTGAGCCATGCAAGATTAACAAAATGATCGGCAAGTCTTTTAATCCAAACGTGGCCAGCTTCATCATTCCAATGTTCAATGCTGCCGCCTGCATTTGTAATTTCATATGGAGCCATAGTGGCATCACCAACAACAATAATTTTGTAATCAGATGAAAATTTATTAATTAAATCCTGAACAAGAAATCTCTCTTGCGATCTTCTATTATTATCTTTCCATATTGATTCATATATACAATTATGGAAATAATAATATTCTAGATGTTTGAACTCTGTCTTGATTGCAGAAAATAGTTCTTCGCATAGCTTTATATAAGGATCCATAGACCCACCGACATCAAATAAGACAATAACTTTTACAGTATTTGATCTTTCAGGGACCATATGAATATCAAGAAATCCAGCGTTTTTTGCAGTTGATTTAATGGTATTGTCCATGTCAAGCTCAAGATCATTACCTTGCCTTGCAAACTTTCTAAGTCTTCTTAAGGCCATTTTAATATCTCGTGTACCAATAATTACTGAGTCATCTAAGTTACTAAATTGTCTTTGCTCCCAAACTTTAACTGCAGTTTTTTGACCGCCTTCTCCACCAACTCTTATGCCCTCTGGATTTTGTCCTCCATGCCCAAAAGGAGATGTGCCATTGGTTCCAACCCATTTATTGCCACCCTCATGTCTTTCCTTTTGTTCTTCAAGTCTTTTTTTAAATTCTTCAAGTAATTTATCAAGACCACCCAGAGATTTAATTTTTTTGAGCTCTTCTGGATCTAATTCTTTCTCAAAAGCCTTTCTTAACCAATCCTCTGGTATTAATGCTTGAAACACATCCTCTAATTTTTCCATACCTCTAAAATATATTTCAAAAGCCTTATCGAATTTATCATAGTGCTTTTCATCTTTAACCAAAATAGCTCGGGATAAATAATAGAAATCATCAATATTTGCAAAGACCATTTGTTTCTCCAGCGCTCCTAATAAATCTAGAAGTTCTCTAAGGGTGCATGGAACACCTGAAGATCTAACGGTTTGGAAAAGATTGATTAACATTTACTTGCTATTGGCTTCTCTTCTAGACATAAATGCCAGTCTTTCAAGTAACTGCACATCCTGCTCATTTTTAAGGAGAGCTCCATAGAGTGGAGGAATAGCTTTTGAAGAATCAGCATTTTTTAAAATCTCATCTGGCATATCATCTGAAAGTAAAAGCTTTAACCAATCAATGAGCTCAGAAGTAGATGGTTTCTTTTTAAGGCCAGGTATTTTTCTAAGATCAAAGAAAATTTCTAAAGCCTCATTTACAAGTTTCTTTTTAATTTTTGGATAATGTACATCCACAATTTTATTCATTGTCACCCTATCTGGAAATTGAATATAGTGGAAAAAACATCTTCTTAAAAATGCATCTGGAAGTTCTTTTTCATTGTTTGAAGTTAATATTATTAACGGTCTGTGTTTTGCTTTGATTGTTTCTCCTGTTTCGTAACAAAAGAATTCCATACGATCTATTTCTTGTAGTAAATCATTTGGGAACTCAATATCAGCTTTATCAATTTCATCAATCAATAACACGACTTGCTTATCAGCAGTGAAAGCTTCCCAAAGCTTACCTTTTTTAATGTAGTTGGCTATATCTTTTACTCTCTCGTCACCTAATTGAGAATCCCTTAACCTTGTAACAGCATCATATTCGTATAAGCCTTGTGAGGCTTTCGTTGTTGATTTGATATGCCATTCAATTAAGTCCATTTTTAAAGCTTTAGCAACTTCCTCAGCAAGCAAGGTCTTACCTGTTCCAGGCTCACCTTTAATTAACAATGGTCTTTCTAATGCCATAGACGCATTAACAGCCATACTTAAATCATCTGTAGAAATATAATTTTTAGTTCCTTTGAATTGCATACGGATTCCTTTTTTTTAAATTTTTATGAAATTTTATCTTCTGACTTTAGTATTCTAGTTAGTTGTCGCCCTGAAGCAACCAAATTATTGTTTAAATCCCAAATATTACAATCTTGTTCGAAATAACCTTTATTAATATTGCTAGCCTTAAAGTCTGCAAATAAAGTGCTAGTTGTTGGCAGCTGCCTAATATGAGTTGTAAGAGTAATTGTTGGTATCCACCCTAAAGGGCCATATTTATTGGAAACAACTGGAGGTAAGATATCTGTATAGAAAGACAGACAAAACTGATCAGGCACTCCTCCCTCTAATTCTAAAAATGCAGAGCATCTTGCCTCTGAATTACTTCCTAATTTTTCTTTGTTCCACCATGCATGTTCAGGGTGAACTAAGCATTTGAGTTGTTTAATGAAATTGGGTGTAAATCCTTTTGAAATTTTGTCATAGTTCATTTCAACATAATCCTTCATTTCATACTGTTCATATATTTTTGGCAACCCAGTTTGTAAACCGGAATAACCTCTCATATGTTCAAAATCAGAGCATGTACCAGTAAATACAGCGCAAACTTTATTATTCTGGATTGCCTTAACAATGCCACAAGAACTGCCTCTGCTCACCTTAAATACATCTACTTTTAAAGTCAGCTCATCTGCTTCAATTCTATCTAAATATTGAACAGAAGAGCTTATTGCAGTTGAGTGAGGAAGAATAGAAATAAGAGCTTTATGCATTAAGGCTTGAAGATAGCCTCCATGAGGTGTATTTCCAACAAAATAATTACTGTTAGGATTTACTTTGAAGGTATTTTCATCTACTTCATTTAATTTTAATGCTTCTTGAAACTGATTGAATTGATTCATGATTCTGCAATTTTAGTTCATAATTCTTATTAATTAAAATTAAAGAAATAGAAATGAATAATTTATTTGATATTGCATGTAATTTTTCAAGTGACAGATTTGATAAAGACCTTGATTTAGTTATTGAAAGAGCACAAATCAGTGGTGTAAATAAGTTTTTATTAGTATCTGCATCTTTAACCGATTTTAATAAAATCTATAAAATCTATAATAATAATTCTGCAAATTCCTTTTATTCAATTGGTGTACATCCTCATCATGCAAATGAGATAAATATAAATGAAATCAAAAAAATGAAAGATATGATCAGCAAATACTCCCCTAGCTGTATAGGTGAAACTGGTTTAGATTTTTTTAGAAATCTTTCGACATATGAAGAACAAATCTATGCTTTTGAAGAACAAATAAAACTAGCAATAGAATTTAATAAACCTTTATATTTACATCAAAGAGATTCACACGAAGATTTTATTAAAATAATAAATCAATACAAAAATTCATTACCCAAATGTGTTGTTCATTGTTTTACTGGAACTCAGTCTGAATTAGACGATTATCTTGATTTAGATTTTTACATTGGTCTTACAGGTTGGATTTGTGATGAAAGAAGGAATGTTGAGCTTCGACAATCTATAAAAAACATACCTCTTAATAAACTTATGATCGAAACTGACTGCCCCTACTTAATACCCAGAAACTTAGAAAATAAACCAAAAAATAATAGAAATGAGCCTTCATTCCTTCCCCATATTGCTGAGGAAATTTCAAGTCTTATGGACATAGAGTTAAATAAGTTTACTGAGGCTACTTACTCAAATAGTATAGATTTTTTTAGTTAAAGTGCTTTGGATCTAATCCAAACCTTGAGCATATATCATGATTATCTGATCCAATCTCTTTTGCATTATGCTTTACTAGATTTTGGTCATCAGAAAACCTTGGTGATGGAGCTGGTTGGACAAAACCATCTACATCAATGAATGCGTTTCTAGCAATATTATGTTCGTGCTCTTTTGCTTCAGACATATCTAAAACTGGAGTTACGCAGGCATCAGTACCTTTAAAAATATCAACCCATTCGTCTCTAGTTTTTAATTTAATTTTTTTACTTATAATATCTTTAAGTTCAGGCCATTTAGACTTGTCCATGTGATTATTAAAATTATCATCCTTGATCATAAGTTTCTCTAGAAGAATTGAATAAAATTGAGGCTCAATTGAGCCTACAGCTATAAATTTATTGTCCGAGCATTTATAGGTATCATAAAAATGAGCAGCGCCATCTAAAAGGTTTGATTCCCTTTTATCTTCCCAATGACCCATCTCTTTCAATGAATAAAAGAAACTCATTAGGGATAAGCTACCATCAACCATTGCAGCATCAACAACCTGACCTTTTCCTGTTTTCATAGAGCCAATAAGAGCTGACAAGATTCCAATAGCTAATTGAGCACCACCGCCACCATAATCTCCAACTAGATTAAGAGGTGCTTGAGGATTATCAGAAGACCTTCCCATAGAATTAAGAGCGCCCGATAGGCTAATATAATTTATATCATGTCCTGCTAGCTTTGACATTGGTCCTTCTTGACCCCATCCAGTCATTCTTCCATAAATTAATGCTTTATTTACTGCATGACATTCCTTGGGCCCAATTCCTAGTTTTTCCATGACACCAGGTCTAAAACCCTCAAATACAACATCTACATCTTTGATTAATTTTAGTATTTCTTGAATAGTATCTGGATCCTTAAGATCTGCTGTTATGGATAGCTTTGATCTATTGTGAATATCATATTTATTGGCGATACCTTTTTGGTTATTTCTACTTAACCTAATTACTTCTGCACCAAGATCTGCCAAAATCATTCCACAGTATGGACCAGGACCAATTCCTGAAAACTCTAAAACTTTTATTCCTTTTAAGGGACCCATATTCTAATCTTATTGGAAAACTTTAAATTTAACCAATAAATTTGGAAGCAATGATAAAGATGAAATAAAAGCAATGAGCATTGCAAGAGCAGTAAAAATTCCAAATAGTCTTGTTGGGAAAAAATTAGATAATGCTAATATTGAAAATCCTGCTGCGATTGTAGCTGCTGTATAAAATATTGCCCTTCCTGTAGTTGTATGTGCATTTATAAGTGCTCTATCTGGTGATCCAGTTATTTTAATTTCTTTCTTATATCTATAAATATAGTGAATAGTATTATCTACTGCCATTCCTACACTAATTGCAGCTACGGTTATAGTCATAATATCTAATGGGATACCAAGAATGCCTAATAAACCTATTACAGACAAGGCTACAAAAATATTTGGTATTAAGCCGATGACCATGATTTTGAATGATTTAAAAATTAATAACAGCATTAGTGCAATTACAATAAATACAAGAGATAGAGATCCAATTTGAGAAGAAAATAGTGATTGCAACATATTATTATATAAAACAGCCAACCCGGTTAATTCAAATTGATCTTCAGAGAGGTTAAATTTATTTTGAAGATCATAGTTAATTTTCTCAAGTAACTCTTGTCTATTTAAATTAGAAGCGGACTCATTAACTCTTGTAGAAATTCTTACAATAGAATCATCTTTATTGATGTAAGAATATAATAATGTTTCTCGAATATCCTCCGGAAGAACTGACCTAAGTAGAGCTAGCTCAAGATCATTCAAATCATTCCCATCGTTTATCAATCTTGCTAATTTAATTCCACTTGAAACACTAAGAACCTTACCTATTTCAGGCAATGAGTCTAAATAATCGTGAATCTCTTCTAGCTGAGCCAATGTGTATACATTCCACCAATAACCTGACGCATTACTGTTATCATCATCGAATAAATCATCCTCAAATAAATCATCATTAAATTCTACATTCAACTCTTCAAGATCAGGCTGTTTGATAATAATATCTAGAGTCGAGGTGCCGCCTAAATACATATCAATTTCTAGCATACCCTGATGTATTTCAGTATTTTTATCAAAGTAATCAATAAATCTATTTTCAACCTCTAGTCTAGATGCGCCGACAAGCAGAGCAATAAATGATATTGAAAATAGGATATAAATAATTGAGCTCTTTTGTTTTGAAATATTTAAAATACTATTTGTTATTTTATGAAGATTTAGTCTATCTTTTGTAGAGATATCTCCAATGATTGATAGCAAGCTTGGTAACAAAGTAAATGTGGAGATAAATGCAATGGTTATTCCAAAAGCCATCATTTTTCCAAACTCAATAACAGGTTTTAAATCTCCTAGAAGAAGAGATAAAAAAGCAATTGCTGTTGTTAAAGCTGCGAAAAAACAAGGCAAGAACATTTGATCAATGGACTCACTAAGTGCTTCTTTAAAATTATTATTTTCTTTTTTTAATTCATTAACTTTTACGAGAACATGAACTGTTAAAGAAATAGTCAGGATTAATAACAAAGCTATAAAATTTGAAGAAACAACACTAATTTTCCAATCCATAAAACCTAAAAAACCAGCTGTAATAAAAGTTGTGGCTAAAGCATTTACTAATGGCAGGATGACAAGCCAGATATTTCCAAAAAACAAGTAAAGCATGATTGCAAAAATTAAGGCAACAGATGTACCAAAAAGAACAAGATCAGATCTTATATAATCCATCATGTCAGAAGTAATCATGGTTGGACCACCAAGATAAAGAGTCGCATCAGATCTATACTTATCAAGTATAGATCTAATATCTGCTACTAAATTAGTATTAAAAGAAGACTCATTATCATTTAAATTACTAATTCTTTGATTAATGATTTTTAATTTATCATTTAATAATTGCTTGTTAGAAATAGTGTCAGGCTGATTGCTAGCTAATATATCTAAAATTTTATATCTTTGATTAATTAAATCATCGTATTCATCATTCCCTTTAAGGACTATCTGCATTGCAGTCAGTGCACCCTCTTTTCCAATAATAAGCTCTTTATAGATTGGATTATTGATTATTTCTTTTTTAGCCTCTAAAAAATCTATGCCTTCTGTTGTTAAGTCTTTTAAATTATCAGAGACTTCAGATAGGTTAACTTTTGGCTGGAAAAATATTGGTGCATCTAATAATGAGAGTATTGAATCGACACCATCCAGTTCTGATAGCTCATCCTCTAGGCTCTGTAACTTATTAAGAGATTCATTTGAGAATAATTCACCATTTGGTTCATATGTAACTATTAGAAAACTAGAATCACCGAATTCTTTTTCATTCTTTCTGTAAGTTTTAAATGCCTCATCTCCCTCAAGAACCAAAGCATCTGATGATGCGTCTAATTTAAAATTACCTATGCCAATTGAAGTAAATATAATTACCGAGGCAACAAAAAGTAAAACTGAATAAGGTTTAAGTGTTGTAAAAAGAGCTAAATTCTTTATTAATTGCTTCATTATTTTTTATTTGCACACTGCGGTGATTCTAGCACCATAGGGTTTTTCTTAAACTCCTCTTCATTAAATGCATGAATAGATAAAGCATGAATATCATTCATTAATTTCCCTAAAGATTTATAAATAGATTTGTGTCTATTAACCATTGATTCTTTTATAAAAGTATCACTAACGATTACTATTTTAAAATGCGACTCAGAATCTTCAGGTACGTTATGCATATGACTTTCATTAATAATTTTTAATGAAAGTGGATTAAATGCATTATTAAGTTTTTCTATAATCTTTTTATAAATAATGTTTTTCACAACAACATTATAGTTAGAAGTTTTGGACTTAGAAGAAAATACTATAATTTAAGGGTAATTTCTTCCTATTAGCCTGTTATAAACAATTGCAAAAAGAACAATAAAAATTGCACCAATGGCAACTGGTATCAAAACAAAACCAATGCCCTTTCCTCCAAGAATAGCAATAATAGGATTAGCTCCCGCAGGAGGGTGAATAATATTAAATGAAGCCATTACAAAAACAGATAAGGCTACTGCAATACCTAGTGACAATGGACTAGATCCAATTAAGGCAAATATTACTACCCCGCTAAGAGCAGACAAAATATGACCTAAAATAATATTTTTTGGTTGAGCTAAGGGGCTTTCATGAACGCCCATAACTAAAACCATAGAGGCTCCAAATGGAGGTATCAATAGCATTACTGAAGTATCTAAGGAGCTTAAATATGCAAGACAAAAAATACATAAGAATGCACCCAAAGAGGCCAAAATATCAGTTTTAAAACTGGTTGGAGATTTAAATATATTCTTCATTAAGAATACATTAAAGCATTTATAATAATAGTTATATATTAATTTTTAACTATCAAGTGGGCTTTTTTCATCAATGGTTTCAAGTATTTTTAAAATTTTTTCCCATTTAAGCCACTCTTCTTGATTTAATGAAGCAGCATGTTCGGCCGCACGGAGCATCGCTATGGTTTCAGCTTCATCACCATATTGTGAGATAAGTGTAATAGCAATTTGATGCAAGCTATCTTTCATAGCTAAGAGTTACTTAGAAGACGAATATTCTCTCTAGCTTTTTCAATATCACCCCAGTTGATAATTTCAAAATCACCTTTCATTGTTTCTACAAGCGCAGTAGCAGACTCAACCCAATCTCCACAATTAAAATAATCAATACCATTAATTACAGACATTTGAGCTTTATGTATATGTCCGCAGACAATACCGTCTAAATTTCTTTTTTTGCATTCTTTAGAAAGACTTTCTTCATAATCTGAAGCTCTATTAACAGTTCTCTTTGTTAGGTCTTTAAGATATTTTGCAAGTGACCAATAACCAAAACCCAACCTTGCTCTAAAAAAGTTAAGAACCTTATTAAAAGCTAAAAGAAACGTATAAACCTTGTCGCCAAATATTGAAAGTTTCTTTCCATATTTAGTAACAATATCAAATTGATCTCCGTGTATTACAAGTAATTTTTTACCAGACACACTTTCATATTCATGTTCCTCTTTTAGCTCTAGATTTCCTAATTGCAAAGGCTGATAGATTCGTAAAAAATCATCATGATTTCCAGTGATATAGGTTACTTTGGAACCATTTTTTGCCATAGATAAAATATTTCTAATAACATTGCTATGCTCTTGTGGCCAATAAATCTTTGACTTTAATCGCCAACAGTCAATAATATCACCAACGAGAAATAAGTTTTCACATGAGTGAGTTTTTAAAAAATTGTATAAATATTTAGATTTACAACCTTTAGAACCTAAATGGACATCTGAAATAAATATAGACTTGTATTTTTCCATGCCTCATTATGTTTATAAGATATTAAAAATCAACTATAAAATTGGAATCAATTCATGAATGTCCTTTGGGTAAAAGATGGCAAGCTTGGTCATGAGAAGCAAGTAAAAGCACTCCTAGATGAGTTATCCAAAGAAATTAAGATACATGTTATAGAGTATCAGCCTCATGGAATATTAAATAAAAAATTTAAATACTTATTTAGTCCTCTGTCTCAATCAATAACAAATGAAGATATTCGTGATATCAATTCAGCTTGTTATGAAGACAATATTTCCCTAATTATAGGTGCAGGAAGAAAGAGTCATTGGCACATCCTAAAGATATCCAATGTTATAACATCATCTAAGTATACTGAGGGAATTACAGAAAAAATTAATATTACCTCTAATCCAAAAAAAATTGCAATTATGTTTCCTGCATTTCATAGAGATCAATTTAATCTGATCTGTGCTCCAAAGCATGACATGAATAAAGTAAGATCACATCATAAACACCCTCCACAAAATATTCTCTTTTATGAAGGGTCTTTGGCTAAAGTTTCAATAGAAGAGGTTGATGATAATATTGGTTTGATTGCAGTTGGCGGAAAGAATAAGCACTATCTGTTTAATATAAAAAAACTTGTAGATCAAATTGAATTTATCATATCCATATATCCTAATAAAATTTGGTAT
This sequence comes from uncultured SAR86 cluster bacterium, assembly GCA_905478035.1. Taxonomy (GTDB): domain Bacteria; phylum Pseudomonadota; class Gammaproteobacteria; order Magnimaribacterales; family D2472; genus SCGC-AAA076-P13. Next base: position 25,194 of record CAJQGX010000035.1, read on the forward strand.
ATATTCCCCTCCAGAAGAACGCCTACTAAGATGAATGATTCTCTTCAAAATCTTGCAAAAATTAATAATAAGGTAGTTATCTCAGATAAAAATTTTGATGAAGTACTTAATAAAGCCTCTGTTAAGGTTATAACACAGGATAGTGTAAATATGGTCTATGAGAGCCTATCTACAAAAGGGAATACCTTTTTATTTAATATGAAATACTTTAGAAAAAATAAAGTCATAAATCAGATGAATGAGCTGCTTCACAATAAAAATGTTGGCTATATTGAATATAATAAAATGGTAAAGGGTTTAAATAAAATAAAAATTCACATGCAAAACCCTCATCATGAAGTTTTCGCTGAGGTTGAGAAGCTTGCCTATAAAATAAAGAGTAAATTAAACCTATCATGAAAATTATTCACTATGTTCTCAGTGAATCATTTGCTGGAATAGAGCAACACGTTCAAGAGTTATCGCAAATTCAATCTAAAGATAGTGAAGTTATTATTCTATGCAATCAATCTATATCTCAATATTATTCACATGCAAAAGTAATTACCGTTGATAATATATCAAGGCGTTCAATTGTTGGAATTATTAAGTTATTACTAATAATAAGTAAGTTAAAGCCTTCAATTATTCATACCCATGGATCAAAAACAACATCCATATTGAACTCTGTTAGAAAATTTATGCGACTTAATCATGTATGTTCAGTTCATGGCATTAAAAGTAATACAAAGGTTTACAACAAAGCTGATGTAGTAATTGCTGGTAGTTTAAAAATTCAAGATTCATTAACTAGATCAAGCACCCTTGTTGAGAACTGGTGGCACCCTGCATTGCCAAATAGTATTGAAAAAACTAATGAGACTATTCTTGCAATTGGAAGACTAGAACCGGTAAAAGGCTTTGATTTGCTAATTCAATCTTGGGTTGGGATGAATGAAAAGTTATTAATAATTGGTGATGGTCCAGAATTTAACAAACTTAATGAATTGATAGCTGATAATGACTTATGTGACATGATTTCGATAGTAAGTTCTGTTTCAAAGGAAAGGCTCATTGATTATTATAAAAAAGCCTCTCTATTAATAATCTCATCAAGACGTGAAGGCGGCCCAAGGGTAGCATTAGAGGCTCTCTACTTAAAAATTCCAGTTTTATCCACAAACGTTGGTCATATGGAACAAATACTTCCAAATGAGCTCTTAGCTACACCAGACGATCTAAATTCATTAAAAAACTTAATACACAGATGGACGAACCAAAGCTTTAATCAAGATTCTATTTTTCAGTATGTTGCTGAAGAGTTTTCTCTAGAGAAGAAATCAATAAAAGTAATGGACGTCTACAAAGATCTATTAAGTAGATCGTAATAAAGATTAATAGTTGAATCTATCATTCTCTTAGAAGTAAAAATATTATCTAATGGCTTTTCATTATTATTAAGAATACTCAATGTTATAGATTTGAGTTCTTTAATGTCATTTAGGTTTGCAAGCCCTTTTGGAAAGAGTTCTTCTAAAATTTCTTCTGTTCCGCCATGTTTCCATCCTGCCACTGCAGATCCACAACTAATTGCTTCTATGGTAGTTCTACCAAATGGTTCCGGCTGAATAGATAAGTTATAGACAATATCAGAAATTTTATAGACATTTGCAATATCGCTTCTTGAACCAGTAAAAGTAATTTTTGTACTAAGTAATTTGTTATTAACCTTATTTATTAAAGATTGATAATACTTTTTCTTTGACGCTGAGACCGGCCCAACAACCAAAGCATGCAAATTATCATCATTGAGGGATTCAACTAAATCAATAAAGCTATCCACCCCTTTCCATTTTGTAATTCGGGTTGGCAACGTTAATATCTTTTTACCTTTGGTTTGAGGAAACTCTTCATACCAACTATTTAACCAGGATTGTTCAAGAGGTTCTTTATTAAATTGGTCAGAGTCACAACCTCTGGGAATGATAGTAATTTGATCATCAGTCATCTTGTAAGTTGATTGAATATAATCTTTTACAGTATTAGATATTGATATTGTGTGATCAACTTTTGACATTACTTGGCTATAAATAGGAGTGCTATATAAGCCATGAAAAGTTGAAATCAATAATGGTCTTTTTTTAAGTTTTTTAAAAGCCAAGAAATTTATCCATGCCGGCATCCTTGAGCGAACATGAACGATATCTGGGTTTTCTTTTTCATAAATATCTCTAAGCTTGAAAGCTAAAAGTAATGAAGAAATTCTTTTTTTATGTATTGCAAGATTAATGTGCTTAGCACCATTTTTTTCAATTTCTTCTTGAAGCAAACCGCCGTTTGAAATAACTATTGATTGATGCCCTCTTTCAACAAGAGCTTTCGAGAAATCTTTTACTCCTCTTTCGACACCACCAAAATTTAGTTCAGGTAATAATTGAATAACCTTTAAATTATTCATACCTTAGCGATGTAGCTGGATCAAGCTTTGCAGCCTTTCTTGCAGGCCAAATACCAAAAAATAATCCAACTAATGCCGAGAAAGTTATGGAGCCTACCATTGCTCCAAAAGGAAGAGCAAATGGCCAATCAAATAATGATGAAGTTATCCATAGTATAGAAATACCAAAACATAAACCAATTAGTCCACCAATAACACAAAGTAATACAGCCTCCACAATAAACTGAAGCATTATTGCCCTATGAGTTGCACCAAGTGCTTTCCTGAGGCCTATTTCTCTTGTTCGTTCAGTTACAGAAACAAGCATTATATTCATTACACCTATTCCTCCCACCACAAGACTAATGCCTGCTATTGCAGCTATTAATAATGTAAATATGCCTGTTGCCTGTCTTCTTAGATCTGCAAATTGACTATAGTCACTAATTCTAAAGTCATTATCTTGGCCAGGACCAATGTCATGTTTGGCTCTAAGTATTTGCTCAATAGACATCATTACTTCATCAACATTAACATCATTAGAAATACCAACGTTTATTGAATCAACATTTGGTGTTCCAAAGACTCTTTGAGCACCTGTTAAAAGAGGAATATACAACTCTTCATCTGGATTCTGCCATCCAGTTGAGCCCTCTTCTTTTAAAATACCTATAACCTTATATGAGGTTCCTGCAATAAGTATTTCTTTGTTAAGTATATTTCTAGAGCTAGTTTTAAGCTCAGTTGGAATTTTTGCGCCTACTACAACAACTCTTTTTCTTCCTAAATTATCATCCTCATCAAATAATCTTCCAGACTCAAGCTCGTAACCTCTTACACCAAAGTGAATTGGAAGATAGGCCCCAATTCTTTGATTAATATTAGCATTTCCATATTTCACCTGACGATTTCTTGTGATCGTGGGTGATATCTCCCACCCATGATCTGTATATCTAGCTAGAGCTTCTGCATCTTTTATATCCAGAGGTATAATTCCTTTGGTAACAGCTCCTCTTCTATTCTGACCAGGTGCAACATATAGAGTTCTGCCACCTAAATCATCAATGCTTTCTTCAAGAGCCTTTTCAGCACTTGAACCAATACCAATTACAGCTATGACTGCAGCGGTACCGATTATGATCGCTAAAGAAGTAAGAAAAGATCTAATTGAATTAGACCTAATAGAAGAAATAGCAGATATTAAGGATTCTTTAAAAAGCATTATCCGAAACTAAATGATGCGTTAACACGCTCTTTAAATCTTTGCTGATAGTCATACAGACTTTTACTAGGCAGAATAAAAACAGTATCACCTTCTGATAAACCACTCACTATTTCAACATTAGCTAAGTCAGAAACTCCAATCTCAACCCAGGCCAACTTAGGACCTTTTTTTGTTTCTTTTATAACAATAAATTTATTAAAGTTTTCACCTTTAACTCTTTCTACTAAAAAAGTGTCAACATCTTCGGAAGGTATATTAAGAATAGATGCAGCTGAATAGATATCTTTTCTAGTTCTAAGTGACATAGATGGTGCTGTAACAGAAACATCTTTATTAAGAATTTCTATTACGACATCAGTATTCATACCCAGCAGTAATAGATTTTCATCATTATCAATATCTATAAGAACAGGAAAGGTTGTAACATTTTGTTCAATTTTTGCTAAAGGCTCTACTTTTGAGACTGTGCCAAAAAATTCTTTATCTCTATATGCAGCAACTTTAATAGAAACAACTTGACCAATAGAAACTTTACCAACATCTATCTCATCAACTAGTGCCCTAACCCTCACTTTTGAAAGATCTGCTAATGTCATTAATATTGTTCCGCCACCGACTGCCATAGTTGGCGAAGATATAACCTGACCAACTTCTACAGGCCTTGAAATAATTGTTCCAGCTACAGGAGATCTGACTACAGTATCATCTAATGCAATTTTTGCATTTTCATAAGAAACTTCTGTTCTTACAACAGTTGATTTTGCTTGAGCATAGTTTTCCTGGATATCTTCATAGTCTTTATCAGAAATGCTTCCTTTTGAATGTAATTCCGCTCCTCGTTCAAATTGAGACTTAGCATTATCAAGTCTTACTTTTGAAGCCTCAAGATCAGATTTAGATTGATCAAGTATATTTTTTGGAGTTCTTTGATCTATTTGTCCAAGCATAGAACCTTTTTCAACAGTATCTCCAACTTCTGCACCAAGATATAAAATCTCTCCCGAAGCTTTTGATTTAATCTCAACAGAGGCAATGGCTTCAATAATTCCAGATGCTTCAATACTGACCTCTAATTTTTTTTCAGATACGCTATCTTTTTTATAAAAAGTTGTAGCTTCATTTGTTTGATCTGGTTTACCACAAGAAACAGCTATTAAAGAAATAGCCGAAATAATGACGAAGTTTTTGTATTTCATATTTGTTATTTTATTCATATTTTTGTATCAGATTCAATTAATCCGTCTTTAATGTTAATAATTCTTTTTGACTGTTTTGCAATTTCTTCCTCATGGGTAATAACAATAATGGTTTGACCATCTTCATTAAGTTCTTTAAATAATCCCATGACTTCTCCTTCTGTTTTGGAGTCTAAGTTTCCAGTGGGCTCATCAGCAAATAAAATACTTGGTTTATTAACCATAGCTCTTGCTATAGCAACTCGCTGTTGCTGACCACCGGAGAGCTCAGTAGGGCCATGACTCATTCTATCTGTAAGACCGACTTGATCAAGAACATGTTTTGCTCTTATAGTGGCCTCTTCAATATTAGCTCCAGCATATTTCATCGGTAATAAAACATTATCAAGAGCTGAATTTTTAGCAAGCAAATGAAAAGACTGAAATACAAATCCAATCTCTTTATTTCTTATTCCTGCCAATTCATCTTCATCAAGCTCATTAACTAATTTATTATTTAAATGATACTCACCACTGGTGGGTGTATCTAAACAGCCAATAATATTCATTAGGGTTGTCTTGCCAGATCCTGACGGCCCCATAATTGCAATAAACTCACCAGCATTTACTTCTAAATTAATGCCTTTAATTGCTTCAACAGTTTCAGAGCCAACTTCAAATGAGCGCTTTAATTCTGTAGTTTTTATAATCATATTATTTAGACAGTAACCTTTTAAATTAGTTCGCAGCTGCAGCTGCTCTAAGGCTATCAGTAGAATCCATATAACTAATCCAGGATTCCGCCTCGTCTTCCTTGCCTAATGAAATTGCTTTAGCAAGCTCTAATCGAGCATTTGTAAAGTCATCAAGTTCTATATAACTTATACCTATTAACATCTCTAGCGAGCCAGATGTGCCTTCCCAATTCTTTGAGCGTGCTATTTTTAAAAATTTAATTGCGTTTTTGTAATCAGAATTTTGAAGATATATTTGGCCAATTCTATAATCATACTTAGCATCATCAGATAGCTTTGTTACATTAATTAAAGATTTCACAGCATTATCAAAGTCTTTAGCAATAATATAAGCATTACTTAAGAGCTCATTATTTTTAATATTATTATCTAATACTCCAAGTGCTAAGCCTTTTTTAATAACCTTAGATGAATCTATTGGAAGACCTTTAAATAAGTAAAAATTAGCTAGATTGACATATTCTGATGATTTTTTAAGGAGATCTTGTTGAAGTTTAAATTCAAGTGATGCTAATGACTCCTCTTCAAATTTAATAATATTATAGACCCCGGCCATTTGTTCTATATAAGCCTTATTCTTTGGTTTTACTCTTACTAGATCTTGTGCTACCTCTAGTGCAATCATGTACTGTTTCTTTTGAATATGAATTGCAAATTTTAATTGCGCCCAGTTTTCAACAAATATTACAGTGTTATCAATTGCTAGTGTGATATATGTAAGGGCATTATCCCAATCAGCATCTTGAGCATAAATAGTAGCTAAAGTTGCATATCCTTCTGGACGTAAATCAAAATCATTGTCCACACCAATTTGAATCCATTCAAGAAAGGATTTTTTTGCCTCTTCTTTTTGCCCCTCAACATAATAAATCTGACCTAAAATAAATTTTAAGTTAAAAACATCCATAGGTGGCATTTTTCGCTTTTGATCAGCAAGCTTAAGGTATTTGAGAGCTTCTTCATTTCTATCTTGTTGAAGTAAAAAATAACCATAGGTTCTTAAAATAACGAAATGATCGTAAGATTTACTTGAATAAGTTGAAGTTGCATAGTCATAATAAATCTTTTCAGCTGCTTCAAGATTGCCTTTATCGACATTCAGCTGAGCTCGCTCAAGAGTGTTATAAACCCATTGCTGAATAGCTTCTTGCGACTGCACAGTCACAGATAGAATAAGAGTAAAAATAATTATTAGTCTTTTTATCATAAGTTAAAATCTATTGTTGTAGTTCCTACCTGTTGAACCGGAACCCCATTTACAACACGTGGTTTAAATTTCCAGCGAAGAACAGCCTGCAATGCAGCCCTATCAAACACTCTTGGAGGCCTTGATTCGCTAATAACAGCATCTATTACTTTGCCATCCTCATCAACTGTAAGCTTTATTGTAACAAATCCTGTCTTTCCAGACACCAAAGCATCTCTTGGATACCGAGGTGCAATCCTAACAAGCGGTATTAATGCACTATTTGATGCTAGTGAATTTGATCCTTGAAGCATTGCCCCTTTTAAATCAACGGGTGTCTTAATGTCAGGAAATTTAATATCAAGATTTGGTGTTACTGGCTCAACAATATCAGGCATTTCTAATTTTGGTGGCGGTGGTTTTTTTGGAGGCGGTGGCTTATCAGGAAGTGCCCTTTGTCTTTCATTGAGGTAATCGTTCTTTCTTAATCTAACAAAGTCTACAACACTTGAATCTTTTATAGACTCAAATGCTTTTCCACCTGGAAGAATAATAATATATATTAAAAGAAATATTAAAAATGATGACAAAAAACCGCCAAGAAGTGAGGCAGTCTTTTTATTTTTTAAATCAATCTTGCTCAGCAGCGATTGATACATTTTGAACTCCTGCAAGTCTTACTTGATCCATTGTCTCAACAAGAAAACCAGTTTTAGATGACTTATCAGCTTGAATAATTACAGACCCTTCAGGATTTTCAGCTTTGAGTCTTTCTACATTAGCTCTAACTGATCTAAGATCTACTCTTCGTTTATCAATCCAAATTTCATCATTAGCAGTAATAGCTATTAATATGTTACCTCTTTCATCTCTAACAGCTGTAGAGGCATTTGGACGATTAACCTCGACTCCTGTTTCTTTAACAAATGAAGTTGTAACAATAAAAAATATTAACATTATAAAAACAATGTCTAACATTGGCGTAATGTCTATAGTTGAGTCATCTCTTTCTTTATTTCTTCTTCTAATCATTTATATTTGCTCAATTCCATATTTAATATCAAGAGTAGCTTTATCAATTGTTGATTTGATAGCGGTTAATAAGAACAAACCTACAATTGAAATAAAAAGACCTGTCATTGTTGGCAATGTTGCTTTAGCAATACCTGAAGCCATAGCCCTTGCATTTCCTGTACCTGTTATTGCCATAATATCAAAAACCTCAATCATCCCTGTAACGGTCCCTAGTAAACCAAGAAGAGGACATAAAGCTATTAACCCTTGAATCAATAAAAGGTTTCTATTAGCTGCAACATTAATAACAGAAATATTTTTTAATTTAATTTTATTTAATACCCATGTATTAACTTCTTTATAACTAGAAACTTCTTTGTATGAAATGTCTGACAAGTCTTTTAATTCTCCAATGAAGAAAAAAAGCCTTTCTATCAGCAGAGTAGTCATTACTATCGCTAATACAAACAATACAATTATAACTGGCCCGCCCCTATCAAAAAAATCTAATAGAGATGTGAAAGGGAGAGCAAGATAATAAAGCATTACTTTTTAATAGAAACCAATGCCAAAAGACCAATTGCCTGTTCTTCATAAATTTGTGAAATAGCTCTACTTCTTGAATCAAGAATATTATGAACAAAAAGTAAAGGAACAGCAGCAATCAAACCAAGCATAGTAGTTACCAATGCTTGAGAAATTCCACCTGCCATAAGCTTGGGATCACCAGTTCCAAAAAGCGTAATAGCTTGGAAGGTTTCAATCATTCCTATAACTGTACCCAGAAGACCCAATAAAGGAGCTACTGCTGCTAAGAGCTTGATAACACTTAAATTCTTTTCAAGCGGAGGAGTTGCTTTTGCGAGTATATCCTCAAGTTGAGATTCTAAATCTTCAGGATTATTTCCAGAATATTGAGAATAAATACTATTTAATTTTCCTAGGATAGAATCGTCAGAGAAGTTATTAGTCTCAAGTTCTTTGTTTATTGATTTAGTTTCTTCATCTAAGAACTTAAATCTAAGGACACCCATAGTTAATCCTAAAATAAGAATTATAATAATGACATATCCAACAAATCCACCTGCATTAATCCTTTCAAGCCAGGTATCTCTGTCTATTAGTTTTGTTAATAATGAACCTCTAGTTGGGTCTATAAAGACTTCCCTATAATCATCAGAATTTTGTAATTTCTTAACCGATCTTCTAATAGACCTTTCTGGTTGTTTTGCTAAGTATTCTAGAAGGTTTTGTTCGGTAACAAGGTTTAAGTAATCTCCATTGGATACAGAGTTAAAGACACCTATTCGCATTACATCCTGATTAACCAACTCACCTGACTTGGTTAGAATATCAGTATTATAGGATTTAATTTTCCCACTTTGATTAAGTTCATTTAGAATCTCATACCACAGTCTTTCAAGTTCTTCAGTTGTAGGTAAATCTAAACTTTTTCTTTCTGCAAGATCTCCTAAAAACTCAATTCGATCAGGAAATTCAATATTTGTTAAAGAGAGCATAAACTGACCTTTTGATTCTCCAGCTGTCTGTCTAACAATACCAAATAGCTCTCCAAATGAGCCAAGTTTTAATGTTAACTGTTCCTCTAAATCTGAAAGCTGAGCATCATTATCTTCATACTCTTTTGTTAATCTCTCGCTTCTTCTCTCTTCAAGAGTTAACCTATACTTCATATTATCTAAGAGAGCTTGTTGCTTATTCTTATCTGAAAGAAATTTATTTAACCTAGCTCTATCTTCACTAGCTCTAATTGAGGCAGTTGTTTTAACTGATTCGACAAGAAGATCTAAGTCAGTTATTACTGGCTCAACAACAGGTATAGGAGTATTCTCCTGTGCATTAATTGCAAAAATAAGGAATGGTAATAAATATAATTTTTTATTCATTTGAGTCTCTGTATAAAGGAATCTTAATTAAAGCAGGCGGAGCCTGTTTTGATGCAATCTTAAGGGCATCTCCGGTAGCTCTTCTAATTGAAGAAGAGGCTTTCATGTATGAAGAGGATTGAGTATCCCAGTAGCCGCCCTTGTTACCATCAACTGTAAGGTAAGTTAAGGCAATTCTTCCTACTCTTAGGAAATCAGCACTAGTCTCAACACCATCAATATCTATATTATCTCTATAAGTCTCAATGGTTCTTCCATACTCAAGCTCAGTTTTATAAGCTTCTGTAATTAGTCTAAATTTTTCAGAGGTAGATATATCTCCTCTATCCATTGTTTCTTTTAGATTACGAACTCTTGACGATCTTTCTTCCATCAAAAATGGAATATCAAGTAAAATAAAATTCTCGAGCCCATCAATCATTTTGAGCATCAGCGGAACTATCCTTTGATTGGTTTTATCTAACTCATCTATTTTTAAAAGTATGTTTTCAATTTCTTCAATCTGAGAATTAATTATTTTTTGTACCTGATCATTATAAAGTTTCAAAGATTCAAATTCTTTAGTAGTAGATTGATAATCTGCTAATAGAATCCTAGTTGTTTCATCTAACTTTACGATTTGTTCTTGAGTTAATCCTGATTTTTCAATACTTTTAGTAGAAACTGCAACTGACTCAGTTACAGGATTGATTTCTTCTGTAACTTGATCTTGTGCAAATACAAGAAAAGTAAAAAACAGGGGTGTATATAAGATAATTTTATTCATAATGTGTAAAGAATTTTAATATAAAAGGGAGACATATGCCTCCCTTTTATAAGTGTTATTTTAAACAGTTCTTAGAACTTCATTTGATATGCAATATATGCACTTGGTCCAAATCTTGGATATCTGAATGAGTTAAAACCATATGGATAGAATGAACTACCAGTATCATATGCTAAGTCACTGTCAGGTATAGCATCAAACAAGTTATTAATTGTAAATGATACAAATGAATCTTGAGTAATGTCATAACCTACTGCAACATTCGTGTCGAAGTAAGGGCTACCAACAGTTCCATCTAGGAAATTCATATGACCAATTCTTAGAACTGATGCACTAGCACTCCAATCACCTCTTGCCCAACCCATTCTCATGGACTGTCTTGATCTTGGTGTATAAGAGCTATTCATGTAACTTACTAAAGGATCACCAACATCTTCAGCATATTTCATATCAATCTGGTTTGTATTATTAATACTAAATGAGAAATCACCAGCTGAGTCTGTAACCCATCTATAACTAATAGAAGTATCAACACCAATGAATTCTTGACCAGCAATATTAACAGGTGTCTCATAAAGCGCTGAAATACTACCTTCAGCTAGTACATTTGGAGTACCCGATCCATTAGCATCAACAGGAGTAAAGTCTCTTCCTCCCCTAACAATGCTGTCATAAACTTGTTGACAGTATGATGCAGGATAATTAGCAAATGCATTTAAAGTATCGCCATTCTCTCTCGCTCTACAGACAGCCTCATCTCTAACAATAGTAGTAAGATCTTTAGTTGAAACAATATCATTTAACTGAATATGGAAAGCATCAAATGTTATAGCTAATCTATCTACTGGCTCCCAAACAAAACCTATAGAGTAGGAGTCGCCTTCTTCTTCTTTAAGATTTAAATTACCAGTTGTAACACCATCGATGTTGTTAATTGAATATCCAGCACCACAAGTAGCACCAGTTGCACCAAAGTCACCAGATGCATAGCACTGGTAGTAATCAACCTCTGAAGTGAAGAATCTTCTTTCACCAACAAATGAATATGGTAAGTCCGGAGCTTTGAATGACTCAGACCATGAACCCCTTAAAAGGAAGTTATCTCTTGGTCTCCACTCAAATGAAGCACCCATTGTTCTTCTGTCTACATTAACTTTCTTAGCATCATACTCATCAACACGAGTTGAAAGGTTTACTAAGAAGGTTTCAGTTACTGGAATACTTAGCTCGACACCAAAAGCAGTTCTATCTCTTTCACCACCTCCGTCAACACCACCAATACCCCATAATAGGCCATCTTTGTTAGCTTGACTTAATTGAACGTCATAACCTTTTGTTTGATGTTCAACAACAGCAGCAAATTGTAAAGGACCATAAGGCAACTGCATTATTTCACCAGTAATACTTGCTTGTAATAATTCTGAGAATGCATTTGCAGGCTCAACATTATCAACTCTTAAAGCTTCTAAATCTGCAGAGCTTTGAGTATTTAGGTAAAAATCCCAGTTGTAACAGTTTGGTTGTGAATAATAAGCTGAATAACCGTAGAAGCCATAAGTATCTACAACTTCACCATTTGAAGGATCTCCATCAACTAAATCATTCGTGTCAAGAACACAAGGATTACCCCAACCATCAACTCCACCAATATTATGAATTTTGTCATACATAGCTGAAGCTAAGAAGTTTCTACCAGTTGAAACTACGTCATACGTATTATCTGTATAAGAAATATCCCACTCATAACCATTAGAAAGAACTCCTCTAAAGCCGATATCCATAGTAGTGGTATCTTCTTCATAAGATGTTCCTCTTACAGCATTAGTAAAGATTTTTTGAATTCTAAAGTCCATCATTGAAGCAACGCCACCAGCATTAGGCTGTCCAGCTGGAACTCCATAATTTTGTGTATATTGAGTACCATAAGGTTGAGGACCAGCAACCCATACAAATGGTGTAAATAGGTTATCTAAAACACCTTCAGTATTAGTCTCTAAGTGCACAATTTTTGCATACATTTCAACTTTATCGTTGATTTCATATGTACCAGATAGATAAACAGAAGCTCTATCTCTATAGTTTGTTAATGAACCATTAGAACTTGTATCTTGTCCACAATATGATCCAAAGAATGCAGTCGTATATGCTGCAGATTCAGCAGGAGTCGCTAATGTATATCCAGGATCTGCCTGTTCACAAGTTAAACCTAAATTTTCACCAGTAGCCATATTAATTAACTGCTCAGGATGAATATGTAAGTTATAGTAATACTGATCTCTTATTAGAAGACCTCTTGAAGGAATCTGTCTTCCTGGTCTAGCATCTAAATAACTATCATGCTCACTTCTACTTGCAACAGGGACTTCTTCATCTTGTCTGTATTCGAGTGCATATGTGTATGAGAATTTATCACCAAACCCACCACCAGCAAATTCTATATTTATAGATTCACCACCAGTACCAGCTCCAAGTCCACTACCAGCAACAACTCTTAATGTTTTGTCTTCTAGTCCATCTACTAATATGATGTTAACAACACCAGCTACAGCATCAGAACCATAGATTGATGAAGCACCAGATGTTAAAACTTCAATTCTCTCAACAGCAGCTAAAGGTATAGATGCGTAGTTAAAAGATGCAGACTCTCCGTTATATGGGAATGGATAGTCAGCTGTTCTTTTACCATTAACAAGAACAAGAGTCCTACCAGGACCAAAATCTCTTAAGTTAATTGGTTGAAGTGATCCGTTAAAACCAGCTTGGAAGTTTTCACCATTTACTGAACCAGTATTTTGAGTAAGGTTACTAACTGCATCAAACACAGTTTGAAAGCCTTGAGCTCTAATATCATCTTTAGTAATAGTAATTAAAGGAGTAGCTCCTTCAATATCAGTTCTTTTGATTCTTGAACCAGTAACACTCACTCGTCCAAGATCTTGTGAATCACCAGAAGCTTCTGTTGCTTCGCTGTCATCACTAGTATCAACAGTTGTTTCTGCTACAGTCGTTTCAACAGCAGTTTCTTGAACTGGTGCTTCAACAGGTGCAGAAGTCATCTCTTCCCCAGGATTGTCAGCAAAAACTAGGCCAACTGTAAGGAAAGAAAATATAGTTAAATATTTAAAATTATTCATAGCATATCCCCATATGATTATGTTAAACGCGCAGCATCATGCTGTGCAATACTTGAAATATACCTAAATAGTCTATATTTGTATACATTTTTGATGTATTTAATTTCTAATTAAAATACTTATTTTTAATACAAATATAATTAATTTTTACATATGTAAAGTTAACTTTACATAAATTTAATGATATCATTTAATCAGTATTAATATTTATATTCAAACAAAGGTACTCAATTATGTATAAATTAAACATAAACAATATGGTAAAAAGCTTTTCATTTTTTGTATTAGCATTTGCAATCTCATCATTTACAACAAACATATCAGCTAAAAATGAAATGATACCTATTGAAAAACTTGTCTGTTATGGGCA
>CAJQGX010000036.1 GCA_905478035.1 uncultured SAR86 cluster bacterium
TAGTTTTTATAATCTTCCTCAAGAATCCCTTGTTCTTTTAAGGTCTTTATTAGTTTTCCTAAACGAACAAAAGCAACCAATCCAAGCGTACCAAATACTAATCCCACTGTTGCTAATCCTTCCATAAAATCTCCTTAAAATATTTAATTTATCTAAAAATGTAACGCAAACTTATCATTTTTAAATGGGAAGTAAAGGTTACATATTAAAAATGTTTTTTATTTTCTTATAAACACGTAAGATGAGAATATGAATGTCCTTTTAATTATTTATTTAAAGGAAGTTAATAATTGTTAATTTCAATAAATCGAAACAAGCTTTATAAAAAAAGCATCTTCGTAATCATAGTATTAATTTCTGCTCTTTTGCTTATTCCGCCGATGATAGATAGAAACATGAATCCTGTTTCTGATCATGCTCCTTATGAAGTTTCTGATAGTGCTAAAGCATTACACAATACGTTAATAATTGGTGACTGGCATGCCGATAGCGCACTTTGGAACAGAGACCTAAAAAAAATATATGACTATGGGCATGTAGATATACCTAGAATGCAAAAAGGCAATGTAGCACTTCAAATGTTTACTACTGTAACCAAGTCTCCTTCTGGTCAAAATTATGAAAGCAATAAAACCAGCACAAACGACAATATAACTGCTTTGGCAATAGCTCAAAGATGGCCTATCAAGACTTGGACAAGTTTATTTGAGAGAGCTATGTTCCAAGCAGACAAAATCAAAAATCTTGAGCTAGATAATCCTGAGAATTTTATGCTTATAGAATCACAGCAAGACCTGGGAATCTTTTTACTTAAAAGAAGTAGCAACTCAACATTAGTAGGTGGTCTTTTGGGCACAGAAGGATCGCATGCCCTAGATGGAAATTTAAAAAATATAAAACGCCTATATAGAAATGGTTTCCGCATGATGAGCCTCCAACATTTTTTTGATAATAAATTAGGCGGCTCCCTTCATGGGACAAGCGGAGATGGCTTAACTGAATTTGGTATAGAGGCAATCAATGAAATGATGAGATTAAATATCATTATCGATGTATCTCATTCTTCTGAAAATGTTGTAAAAGATGTCTTAGATATTTCAACACAGCCTCTTGTTATAAGTCACACAGGCTTTAATGGACATTGTGAATCACCTAGAAATATTAGTGATAGCCTCATGGTTGAAATAGCAAAAAAGGGTGGGCTTATTGCAGTAGGTTTTTGGGATGCCGCTGTATGTGACAACACACCGAGGTCAGTAGCTGAAGCTATTAAATTTGGCATAGGTCTTATTGGAGCAGATCATGTTTCTCTAGGATCAGATTTCGATGGGACCATAACACCTGGATTTGATATTTCTGAACTTGAAGCAATCACCCATGAGCTATTAGAGCTTGGTTTAAGTGAAACTGAAATTCGAAAAGTAATGGGTGGGAATATGCTCTCTTTTCTTCAAGATAATCTCCCAATCACTTAGACTATTTCACTATTTAATTATTCAGGTTAGAGTAGTCTAAGTTTCAAAACTATATAGGGGAAAATCATGATTAATTTAATTGCATGGACGGCTTGTCTATATTTGGTTCAGTTAATGCTTCCAAATTTCTTAAAATCAGGAAGTAATAATTCTAAAAGGGCTAGAAAAGCATTCAGAAACCTAGGCGAATCACTACCTATTTTTTTAACAGTAGCTATTTTATCAATAGTCCTTAGCGCTGAAGCAAATACAGCATTGGCAATGTACTGGCTTATAGCTAGAGTATTATTTTTAGTGATTTATGTATCAGGTGTTGGTAAGAAGAATAAAGAATCTGAAGGAGAGGGTAATGAGCCTCAGCCAATTCGATCTGTTGTATGGATAGCTTCAGTAGTAATATTAATTCTCATGTTAAAGAACCTCCTATAAAAAATAGCGTTCATAAATATAACCAGGAAAACAAATGAAATATAGAAAATTAGGTAAATCAGGATTGAAATTATCAGAATTATCTTTTGGCTCATGGGTAACTTTTAACAAACAAGTAGATTCAAAACTTGCAGAACAAATGTTTGGGACATGCTTGGATGCCGGAGTAAATTTTTTTGATAATGCCGAGGGATATGAAAGAGGAATGTCTGAGGTTGTTATGGGCCAAGCCCTTAAAAGCTTAGATAAATCAAGAGACTCATATTGTGTATCATCAAAAGTTTTTTTTGGTTCTCATGACAACCCAACGCCAACGCAGATGGGATTAAGCAGAAAGCATGTTACCGAGGCATGCCATCAAGCTCTTCAAAGACTTCAAGTTGATTATTTAGATTTATAT
The DNA here is from genome assembly GCA_905478035.1 of uncultured SAR86 cluster bacterium. Classification (GTDB taxonomy): domain Bacteria; phylum Pseudomonadota; class Gammaproteobacteria; order Magnimaribacterales; family D2472; genus SCGC-AAA076-P13. The sequence goes on from CAJQGX010000036.1 coordinate 2,305, forward strand.
TTTTGTCATAGAGCAGACCCAGAAACACCTATTGGAGAAACGGTATGGGCAATGCATAACCTAATAACTCAAGGAAAAATACTGTATTGGGGAACTTCAGAATGGACCGCTCAGGAAATAGATAAGGCCTATAAATTTGCAGCTGAGAATAATTTGACACCACCCACCATGGAACAGCCCCAATACAATTTATTAGACAGAAAAAGATTCGAAGTCGAATACGATCCTATATTCAAAGAGCATATGATGGGTACAACAACATGGTCTCCTTTGGCATCAGGCGCTCTGACTGGAAAATACTTAAAAGGAATACCGGATGGCTCTAGAGCATCGTTAGAAGGTTACGAGTGGCTGAAAAAAGGCATGATCGATTCAGATAGGGGGCAGGACAGAATGAAAAGAGTTGCCTCATATATAAAGATAGCCGAAGACTATAATCTTAGCCCTTCGAAACTGGCTATCGCATGGTGTTTGTTAAATCAGAATGTGTCGACTGTCATATTGGGAGCTTCGAATATTGAACAGCTTAAAGATAATCTTAGCTCTTTGGATTGCCTAGAGGCACTGGAAGATAAAAATCTTGTTAAGAGTTTGGGAGATATCGGTTTATAAATGATTGAAACCCTAGACCATCTAATTATTGCTGTTAAGGACTTAGATGAAGCTGAAAAGAACTATACCAAGATCTTTGGCGAGCCTCCGGTATGGAGAGGTGAGCACAAAGAGCTAGGTACCAGCAATTCGTTATTTAACTTCAACAATACTTATTTTGAGCTTTTGGCTGCAACTGGAGATGGGCTCGGGGCAGCGCTTGTTAATTACTATTTAGAAGAAAGTGGAGAAGGCCTTATTGGAGTAGTCTTTGGCACTAATAACATTCATAACGCCTCAAGCCTTATCCAAGAAAAAGGATTTACAGTAAATGAATATACAGAAGGCGAAGGAATCAACTCTAAGGATAATCAAGTAAGGAAATGGAAGAACCTTTTCTTGCCCCCAGAGCTAACAAGGGGATTATTTTCTTTTATTATTGAACATACAGAAGGCAGCCTACCACTCCAAGAAACCTTCAAACCCACTTCAATTAAAAAGCTTGATCATCTTGTAATAAATACAAATGATGCAGATGGATTCATCAAGGTTTATAAAGATGTTTTTGGAATTAGGCTGGCTTTAGACAAAGTTATAGAGCACTGGAAAAGTAGGATGTTATTTTTTAGATTGAATAAAACAACTATTGAAGTAATAGAAAAAAAAGACGAAAAAGAGCCCAATGATAGGCTTTGGGGTTTGGCATGGGAAGTTGATGATATAAAGGAAACTCATAACAGACTTGTGTCTGAAGGTATTGATGTAACTCCAGTCAAAGAAGGTATAAAAGAAAACACTCTTGTAGCAACTGTTAATTCTCATGCTTGCAATGTCCCGACTTTAATTATTGAGCACCTTAAATAAAAATAATTAGATTCAAGCCCTAGACACGTAACTTATAGTATTATCAATCTATGAATATAAAAAAAATAACATCGCTTTTCTTACTTTTTTTCTTTATCCCAACAGTTTCTTCTCATGATCTAGAAGGGGCTATAAACAGTAAAGAAAGGACTCCAAAATATGTAGCAAGGGATGCTGAAAGGCATCCATATGAGACACTAAGTTTTTTCAGCATTAAGCCAAATATGAAAGTTGTAGAGTTATCTCCTGGAGGTGGTTGGTATACCGAAATTCTTGCTAACTATATTCACAAGCCTGGAGGGTTGATAGCGGCTCACTTTGATCCTAATTCAGATAGAGCATACTTCAAAAGAAGCAGAGCAAGTTTTGAGAAAAAGATGAAAGAAAATGACATGTTCAAAGATGTGGAAATTGTTAATCTATTTTCAAATCTATCTGAGCCCGATAGCGTAGATGCTGTTTTAACTTTTAGAAATCTTCATAACTGGCTGGGACCAGATATGGATAGAATCTTTTCAAATAGTTTCAAGGCTCTCAAGCCAGGTGGACTATTTGGAGTGGTTGAGCATAGAGCAAAACCAGGCTCATCAATGGAGACTATGAAGAAGAGTGGTTATGTTACTGAACAGCATGCAATAAAAATAGCTAGGAAACATGGCTTTGAGTTGGTTTCAAAATCTGAAATTAATGCTAACCCAAAGGATTCAACAGACCATCCCAAGGGTGTATGGACTTTGCCACCAAACTTTAGATTAAAAGATATAGACAAAGACAAATATGAGGCTATAGGCGAAAGTGACAGAATGACACTATTATTTAGAAAACCTTTAGCTGCCTAGATGCAATCAAGCCAACATGGCAGATGCCAATGCGAAAAGATATCTTATTCCTTTGATCAATCCAAAATAATTTCAGCACATCACTGTCATTGTAGAGACTGTCAAAGAGCTACTGGATCTGGCAAGGCCACAATAATCATTGTTCCAAAAAAACATGTAAATCTTCATGGGGAATTAAAATACTTTGAAGTTAAGGGTTCTAAAGGGTCACATATTAGGAGGGGGTTTTGTGAAAATTGTGGTTCCGGCATTCTCAGCTATGCAAAAGAGATTCCACATATTTTTTATATAAAGGCCGGAACGCTAAATGACTCAAGTTGGCTGAAAATAGATTCTAATTTTTTCACAGAATCTGCCCAGGAATGGAATAAGCCATCAGATGCTCCTAAAAGTTTTCAAGCTAATCCAAGCCTAGGATCTAATATTAAAACTTTATTCAAGTCTTTTAAATAACTTTAAATACTCGTTATTTTTACATCCCCGGAATTAACTAGGTCATCAATAGCCTCTTCAGACCATCCAATTTCTTTTAATATTGTTTTGCTGTGTTCTCCAAGAAGAGGGCTTGCCTCAGCCTGAGAGGTAGATTTGCCTTCAAATAATACAGGAGGAGTCGGAGCAGTAAGCTTGCCCATAGCCTTTGTTACATAAGTTTCAAGCGCTCCGATTGCTTTTATTTGCTCACTGTTTTCAAGATCATCACGTTTCAAACATGGAGAACAAGGAACATCGGCTGCTACAAGAATTTCTAATGCCTTCTCAACACCAATATCAACTCGTGGATTTTTTAATACTTCTACCACTTGCTTCATATTAGTCATTCGCGAACCAATAGACGCATATAAAGGAGTGCCGATTAACTCAGGATATCCAACCATTGGCAGAAGAGCTTCCCAGTGACTATCAGCTAATGGAGCAACAGCAACACCTCCATCCGAATAATTTATAGTTTGGAAATAATCTGACCCAGGCGACATCTCAAACTTATCGTCATCTTTTAATGTTCTATGCATCATTCCATCGGGCCACATAAAAGAAATGCATGCATGAAGCATGGATATGTCTATATGTTGACCTTCGTTGGTTGTTGCTCTTGCCAATAGAGCTGCTGTAGCAGCTTGGCAAACTGTGTATGCAGTAACCTTGTCACATATAAAGGTTCTAATATGGTCAAAAGAATCTTCTTCTGAAGACTGTAGATCCGTAAAACCTGTCAATCCTTGGATTACATGATCAAATGCAGGAAAGTCAGCCATTGGACCCTCTGTTCCAAAGCCGCTCACAGCTACATAAATTAATTTTGGGTTAATCTCTCTAAGAACATCTGAACCAAGACCAATTCTATCCATAACACCAGGTCGGTAGTTGTGAAGTAAAACGTCAGCCCTAGCAATGAGTTTTTTTACAGCCTCCACCCCGGCCTCTGATTTAAGATCTATAGCCAAGGATCTTTTTCCCCTATTGCAGTTATGAAAGAAGCCTGAAACACCATTTTTTTGAGTACCAAGGGGGCGCATCTTGTCTCCCATAGCTGGTGGCTCGACTTTAATAACTTCTGCTCCTTGTGCTGCCATTGTCATTGCAGCAAGAGAGCAAGTAATCATATTAGATAATTCTATTACCTCTATTCCAGCCAATGGCTTACTTGCACTTGGTTTTGTCATTTGTAACCCCCTATAAGAAATAATAGTAGCATGATAGCAATATGAAAATGTTAAGATTGATCTTATGAAAACAATAAATGAAAAGATTAATCTTGAGTGTTCCTCATCTCATCTATGGACTATATTGTCAGATGTTTCTCGTTGTGACTGGGTTCCAACAATTGAAAAAATTACTTTAGAAGGTGACTGTAGGGTTTTTGAAATGGAAGGAATGGGGTCTGTTAAAGAGAAAATACTTTTATTGGACAATGAAACCATGACATTACAATACTCTGCAATAGAAACTAGAACACCACTGCAACACCATCTAGCAACAATGAAAATTACAAGTATTGATGAAGTTACTTGTCAGCTTGATTGGACCACAGAAATTGATCCTGAAATTTTTGCTGATGCAATTCATCAAGGTATGCTGATATCTATAGATGGAATCAAAGCCGTCATATAAAAATGTTTGATTATTTACTATACGCTTTGATTCTTTTATTTGTAGTCCATCTTATTGAGTGCCTTTTGTATTGGAAACTTATTTCAAAATCACCAAAAGGGAAATTGCATGGGCTCCTAATGACCATGCTCTTGGGAGTGGTTTATATAAGGCGCCTTAAAAAACTTTAGCTAAAATTCTCAGAGTGAAAATCTTTAATGGCACCGTCTACCAGGGCATCTCTTACTTGAAGCTCTTGAAATAAATTAAGTGAATTAAGTGTTTTGCATCTACTTAATGCAACATAGGTTTGGCCTGTTGCGAATGCACCTTGGCCAAGATCAATTGAACAGCTTTCAAGAGTAAGTCCTTGAGCCTTATGAATGGTAACCGCCCATCCAAGTTTTAATGGAAATTGTTTAAATGATGATACAACCTCCTCTTGCATTTCATCATTATATTCGTCATACACGTACTTTATTTTATTCCACTCTTCTCTTTTAACTTTAAAAACTTCATCTCCAACCTGAACTCTTAGGAATTTCCTTTTTTTATCTGAGCAATTGGTCACTACACCAACCGTCCCATTAACCCATCTGCCATCACTATCATTTTTTATAAACATAACTTTTGCATCCTTTTTAATTCGCAAAGTTCTTGGCGCTGGCAAGTCATTCTCATTTATTTCTCCATACTCTTCAGACTGAGCCGCAGTAGCAGGACCTTCAATTAAATTAAGCATCTCTTCATTAATTTGTTCAGCTCTGTATTTCCGAGTGGTAATAATCATAGAAGATTCATTGGTGAATTCTGGGTTATAGCAAGCTCTATTAATGCTATTGATAGTGTCACTAAGATCATTTCCTAGTCTGATGTTATTTAGTAAAGAATAGAATCTTTCATCTTCACTTTGTCTAAAAGAATATGTTAATTCAAAGAATGAAGGCTTCTCAATTTCTTTATAACTTTTGGAACTAAAGAAATAAACAGATTCATATTTCTCATCAATCATATTTACTTCATGATCTTTTACAACAGGGGGAAGCTGGAATAAATCACCACAAGCCAATACATGAATTCCGCCGAATGGCTCTTGAGAATTTCGATGCAACTGAAGTGTTTCGGATATAGCATCTAGCATTGGAGCTCTAACCATTGAGATTTCATCAATAATTAGTAACTCAAGTTTTTTTAATAATTTTTTAAACCTTGGATCATTAGATTCTTGGATGACCGGGAAAGTATCAAAACCTATTCTGAAAGCAGAATTAATCGTACTTCCGCCAATATTCAAGGCAGCTACGCCAGTTGGAGCTACAACAATCTTTCTTAAGCTGCATTCGTCTACAACTCTCTCTATTAAAGTTGTTTTACCAGTTCCTGCTGCACCAGTTAAGTATATAAACTGCTGGTCATCTGATTCTAATAATTCAAGGATTTGATCAAGAGTTTCATCAAAAGAGTTCTCATCATTTAATATCTTCTTCTTAGGCATTTATAACTTGGAGTTCGTTAGATTTTATCGAAAGTTCGTTTTATTTTATGTTAGATTATATGACAAAGGTAAATACAAAAAATTAATTTATGAAAAAAGTTGCTGTTATTGGGGCAGGACCATCTGGAATCACTGCAATTAAAAATTTTGCAGATCAAGGCTTTGAAGTTGTAGCTTTTGAAAGATGCCAAGGGGTTGGAGGGAATTGGAGATACAATGATCCATCTGGGCATTCAAGTGTTTTTGAAACAACTCATATCATAAGCTCAAAATATACTTCTTTTTATGAAGACTTCCCTTTGCCTGAATCAGCATCAGATTATCCTTCCCATAAAGAATTATTAAATTACTTTAATGCATATACTGATCATTTTGATATTAGAAAGCTAATTCAGTTTGGAACCCTTGTAACTAATTGTAAAAAAATTGAAGGGGATAAATGGCAGGTTGAGTGGAAAAAGCTCGATTCAGAAGAAAAAAACATAGATGAATATGATGCATTGGTTGTTTGCAACGGACATCATCATAAGCCTAGATACCCAGATTATCCTGGCAACTTCTCCGGCGACTTTATACATTCTCATGAATTCAAATCAGCTGAGCCATATGCAGATAAACGCATTTTGGTTATTGGAGGAGGAAACTCCGCATGTGACGTCGCTGTAGAAACAGCACGTGTATCTAAATCAACCTCTATAAGCTGGAGAAGAGGTTACTATCTCATCCCAAAGTTTATGTATGGACTGCCAGTAGACATGTATGCTCTGAAAAATCGATGGATGCCAGCCTTTCTAAGAGAGCCTTTCACAAAAATGATGTTAGAAATTTTTCAAGGAAAAAATGAAGACATAGGTTTGCAAAAACCAGAGCAGAATTTATTTGGAACCCATCCAACTGTAAATTCTGAGCTTTATTATGCAGTTAGACATGGGAAAGTTTCGCCTCATGTAGAAATAGAAAGGTACGAGGGAAACACAGTATTCTTTAAAGATGGAAAGAGTGAAGAATTCGATGTAATCATCGCTTGTACTGGCTATAAAATAAAACATGATTTTTTTGATAAAAGCTTAATTAACTATGAGCAAGGCAAGGTTCCGCTTCTTCATAGAATGATTCCTGCAGATATAAAAAATTTATACTTTATTGGTTTATTTCAACCCTTAGGGTGCATTTGGCCCGGAGCTGAACTTCAGTCTAAGTTAGCAGCTCAACATCTTTGTGGAAATTGGGAGCCCAAGAAACCACTTCAACAATCAATAGAAAAAGAATTAGCAAATCCTGATGTAAAGCAAATCGATACTCCTAGACATACAATCACTGTAGACGATCATGCTTTCAGAGCTAGGCTCAAGAAAGAAATTAGTCGCGCCGTTTCTGCTTAAAATAATATATGAACGAATGCATTGTTTGTAAGAGCAATCTTATTAAGGACTTCTCTACCTCAGACGGCAAGCAATATTGGCATTGCTCGACTTGCAATGCAAAATTTTTAGACAAGAAGCATTACATAAATAAAGAAATAGAAAAAGAGAGATATTTAGAGCATGAGAACGTTATAGAGGATAAAGGTTATAGAGACTTTTTATCAAGATTATCTGAGCCGCTAAAGAAAAAATTATCTCCGAAAGCTAAAGGTCTTGATTTTGGCTGCGGTCATGGGCCAGCCCTCGCAGACATGCTTACCGGAGACGGATTTGATATAGATCTGTATGATCCTTTTTTCTTCCCAGACAAAAACATCTTTTTAAAACAATATGATTTTATTACTTGTACAGAAACTGCAGAACATTTCTTCGAACCAGCGAAAGAGCTTGAAACCATGAATAAGCTTTTAAAAAAAAATGGCTGGCTTGGCATAATGACAAATACTTTAACTACAGATGATGCCTTTGATTCTTGGTACTACAGAAGAGACCCTACCCATGTATGTTTTTATTCTGATGCAACTTTTAAAGTAATTGCAGAACAAAAAAACTGGCACTATGAAGCTGTCTCAAAAGATATAGCACTCTTTCAAAAAAAGTAATCATATTTATGGTAACTTTACTGCTATGAATAAAATTTTATTATCTCTTTTAGTCTTAATAGTAACCATAGCTGGATTTATTTATGGCCCTAAGGCTATTCGACTATACAATTTAGCAAATCTGTATGACGAAGACTCTATAGCAAGTAACTTTATCAATATTGATAAAATTTTTACTGTGTCTGATCCGATCCCTGCAGCAGAAGAAGCATATCTTTTTAATAAAAGAGATTACGAGCTACCAGAAACATATTTTTTTGATGGAGAAGAGAGGAATCTTCAAGAAGGCCTAGAGCATTTTAAAACAGACGGACTTATTGTTTTGCATAACGGAGATATGCTCTATGAGAATTACTGGAATGGAAACTCATCTGAGTCCAAGCATATAGCTTTCTCAGTCTCAAAATCTTTTCTATCTGCGCTTATAGGTATAGCCGTTGGTGATGGTTTAATAGATAGTATAGAAGATCCAGTAACAAAGTATTTGCCAGACTTTAATGGAACAGGGTATGAAGGAGTTCGAATTAAAGACATTCTTCAGATGTCTTCGGGTGTTAAATTTAATGAGGACTATGCTGACCCTAATTCAGATATTAATATCTTTGGTAGAGCGGTGGCAAGGGGCTCATCTTTTAGGGATTTTGCAAAAACTTTAGAGAGAGAAAAAACTCCAGGTACTTATCACCACTATGTAAGTATTGATACTCAGGTGCTTGGCTTTTTGCTTGCAGAAGTTACTGCAATGTCTGTGCAAGATTATTTATATGAAAAAATTTGGAATAAAATTGGCATGGAGCATGGAGCTTATTACATTACAGATAATCTTGGAATTGAGATGGCATTGGGAGGCCTAAATGCGACCCTCAGAGATTATGCAAAATTTGGACAGTTATATCTTAATAATGGAAACTGGATGGGCGAACAAGTTGTCCCCTCAGAATGGGTAAAGGCATCGCATAATACTGATGGCCCTCACCTAAAACCTGGAGAGCATGACATGTCTTCTAGTCCTTGGGGATATGGTCTTCAATGGTGGGTTCCAGGATTTCCAGACACAGACTACACAGCTTCAGGAGTTTACAATCAATATATTTATATTGACCCTCTGACGAATGTTGTTGTGGCTAAAACCTCTTCAAACCACAGATATACTGCGGAGAAAGAATATTCAAAAGCTGCAAATGTGGCTATGTTTAGGGCAATCGCTGAAAGTATTCAACAATAATGCAGAAGGTATTAATATTTATTAGTACCATTTTTTTATTTTCATGCCAAGAGAGGCCTAAAGAAAATATATATAGTCCACCTTTAGAAGAAGATAAAATTGAAAATCAATTCTATATAAATACTAGTCTAGATAATTTGTGGATTAAGATTCTTCAGATAGACAGCTTAGATTTTGAGATAGAATCAAAGAACTCAACAACTGGACAGCTTAAAAAAAAGCTCTATCCAAAAAATATTTCAGACTACATTAATTGTGGAATGATGAATGATGAAATATATGTTCATTATATTGATAGAATTTTTGAATCATCTTTAGAGATAGAAACATCTTTAGATATAAAAGAAGAAAAAGAAGAATTGACTTCCATTCAACTTATCTCAACATATATATTTAGATCTAAGGAGACAGGCACTACTTGGGTTTTTGAAACCAATGAACCCAAGTTAATTTTAGTTGGCAATCCAGCTTTTGGGGCAGAGCCATATAGAAAATGTGCTTCTAAGCACTTTTTAGAATCTAGTATTATTAAAGAAATCACTAAGTTAGAATAAATTATGAAAAAAATATATTTTTTAATGCTCATAGTAGCCTCTGTAATAGAGGCAGAAAACGTAGAAACAGTTTCAGAAGTATTTAAGACTAATTACTCAAATCAAATGATTATGGATATTGAGGCCGCTCTAGCTAGAGCACAAGCCTCACAAGGGATTATTCCTGAGTGGGCGGCTAAAGAAATTACCATAAAAGCCAATACGAAATACATGCCTTCAAATCAGGTTTCAAAAGAATACGCTGTTGTTAAACATAGACTTGTAGCTCGTCTTAATATTTGGAAGAAATCACTAGATAATGGCGCTGAGGAGTATTTACATTTTGGCGCAACAACAGTTGATATATACGATACTCTTTTGGTGCTTCAAGTTAAAAGGTCATTAGAACTTCTCTCTGAAGATCTTCTTGATATCGAAATCCTTTTATTAAAGTTAACAAAAGATAATATTGAGACCTATATGGCAGGTAGGACCCTTGGGCAGCATGCACTTCCTATTACTTTTGGAAAAAAAACAAGCACATGGCTTGCAGAAAATAGGAGAAACATAGAACGCCTTGAACACATTAAAGCAAAAGTAAATGAATCTGGGATTCTTAAAGGTGCTGTTGGAACATACTTGGGTCTAGGGGAAAATGGGATTGAAACTGAAGCAATGATGATGAAAGAGTTAGGACTTGCCAAGCCATCTGTAGCTGATTGGCATGGTATTAGAGATGTATTTGCAGAATATGCTGCAATGTTGGCAATTATTTCTAAGTCTTTTGGTCGAATTGGTGATGAGCTTACTTTATTACAAATGACAGAATTTGGTGAGACGCTTGAGAATCTTGGTATAGGAGCTGTAGGCAGTAGCACGATGCCACAGAAAAAAAATCCTAGAGGTCCTGGGAAGTTAATTGAATATTCAAGAGTAATACCAAGACAGGCAGAAGTAATACTTGATGACATGATAAATAGCTTTGAAAGAGATGGAACAAAAAGCGATACACAAATATCTGAGATATCTATAAATGCTGAAAAAATGCTTAAGAGAGCTAAAGAACTTCTTAGCAATCTTGAGATTAATAAAGACAAGATGCGGAGCAATTTAGATATTACAAATGGCCTAATTTTGTCTCAAAGAGTTACTTTTGAATTAGCAAAGAAAATAGGTAAAAATACTGCAAATGATTTGATGCATAAGGTCGCGAGCGAAGCCCTAAAAAACAATATCAGTCTTAAGGAAGCAATAATTCTTAACCCAACAACAACAAAATATTTTTCAGAAGATGAACTGGATCTAGTTCTAGACCCTGAAACATATATAGGTCTGGCTATAAAACAAACTGAGCAAGTTATTCAAGAAATAGAAGCAAAGCGTTTAATAAATTAATTTAACGCAGTTCTTCGAGACTTAGATTATTGATATCTTCAATCATGCCTAAGAATGCCTTTGTAGATCTTTTCATTCCTTCAGCCGGAACCAATTCAGGCATATCAAAAGTTGTATGATATATAACGTGGTCAATAATATGGAATCCAGGGGCTCTGTCTGTTAGTTTTGGTTTATCTGTCATGAGGCTATAAATAGAAACGCCATTTTCTCTTAGTCTAGATTTAAATATTTTTTTGAGGTCTTCGCTCCCGTTAACATTCCATCTAAATGAACCTATTGAATTCGATACCATTAGATCCTCATTAAACCAATAAAGCTGAGATTGGCTAGGGTGCTCTAGAGTTATTACCGACGCAACATTATCCCAGTTATAAGAATCTTCAACTTCGCGAACACTATATTCTCCATGATGATGATCGGGGTAAAAGAAGAATGTAATAGATCTTGGCCTTTCTGATTTTTTTTGATCTGAGAAGTATTTAGCCATTTCAAGGCCGACTGCTATGCCGCTAGCATTATCCATGGCTCCTTGAAAAAAACCATCAGTATGCGCACCTATAAATATTTCTTCTTTAGAAACACCATCAAGTGAAGCCATCATATATGTAGTTTCTAAATTTTCTATGACATCAATTTGCATCTCAAAGTCTATAAAAATTCTCTCTTGTACAAGGCGATCTCTTAGAAGAAAACCTTCATCTTGGCTAATAGTAATTACTGGTGAGTTTAAAGATTTTGTTGGGTTGCCGTTAGTGCTATGAAATGCAGCTCCTGCAAATACTCCATCACCTGGGACACCCATAATATTAATTATCAGTGCAGCTCCTTTTAATGAAGCTAACCGATTGGCATAAAATAATTTAGCACGACTGCTAGCTGAATGGCTTCGCCCCCCTGGAACAAAAAAACTATATATTAAGACTGCTTTCCCTTTTACATCCTTCCCTATGAAGTCTGCCTCAGAGCCTAAGCCAACCCAAACTAACTCTGCTTTTATCATGCTATTAGTATGTTTTGCATTTTCTCCAGTAGGAAATGCAGAGTGTATCTTGACTGATTTATTTTCAAAATCATACCCAAGGGCCCATGAGGATGGGCGCCAGTCTCTATCTATAGAAACTTTCTTTTTTGTAATTTTATAACCAAGATTTCTAAATTTTGATTCTATGTAGGTAATAGTTTTTTTATCTTCAGGAGTTCCAGGGAGCCTTCCCCAGTATTGAGTTCTCTGCTTACTTTCAATAGCAATATTTGAAAGATCCTCAACAACTTCCTTCATTCTCTTTGGATCAACAGAGTTAAAGGACGAGGTTTTCCATTCAGGGTAGTCCGCTTCTTGAGGAATCAAGTCTATGTCTCTTGGGAGGCCTTTTCCATAAATCTCTTGTTCATGAGCATGAACATCCTCAATAAATATAACTGTAAAAACTAATAATGTTAAAAATTTAGATATTTTTTGCATACTTTATTTTAGTTTTTCATGAATATATACTCAAGAGAGTAATAATTAGGGAGAAAAAATGAAAAATAAATCATTAATAGTATTGTGTCTATTCTCAGCATTTCAAATATCTGCAGGGCATCATGAGAAAGGCGAACATGGCCATCACGATATGGGTAATTCAAAAGAATGGGAAATTAATGCCTATACATCAGCTGCGCCCAGCTTTATTGGAGATCATGCAACAGTTATTGGTATATCAGGAAAGGTTTTAAGAGAAGGAACAAATGGATGGAGATGTGAACCATTTATGCCAATGCCTAAAGGCGGTTTCAAAACTCCTCATGGAGCTGCAGCAGCATGCTCAGATAAAAATGCGGTTGCTTGGGCGAATGCATATAAATCAAATACTAATCCTGAACTTGAATCAGATGGATGGATTTGGATGTTGCATGGAGATCTTGGCGTAGATAATTTCAAGCCTTATACCGATGGCCAAAAAGATATGGGACATAAACATTTTATTGAATCTGGAGCTCATCTAATGTTGATGCCAAAAGATCCTTCTTCAATGGACAATCAGTCAACAGACTATACAACCGGGGCTCCATATGTGATGTTCAAAGGAACACCTTATGTGCATATGATGATTCCACTTGATGGATATTACGACTATCAGCCTGAAGCCGCTCCTAAATAAAATTGAGCGATACAAAAGTATATTTGGTAGTGAATTTGAATATTCATGATCCAGAAAAGTATCGTGTTTATGAGAAAGGGTTCTTTCCTCTGTTAAAGAAACATAATGGAGACTTCATAACTTATGATGACAGCCCATTAGTTTTAGAGGGACCAGAACCCAGCGTTAAAGGGCGAGTAATTCTTTTTTCTTTTCCATCAGAGGAAGATGCTGACAATTGGTGGAATGATCCTGAGTACCAAACTCTTTCAGAAAATAGAAGAGCCGGAACAACGACCTTGCTTCAACGAGTTAAAGGAATGCCTCCAAGAAAATAAATTTTGGCTCAAGGACCATAAAAAAATTTGTTTCTTTGGCTAAATGGAGGTATCTTAATACCAAATTCGGGGGAATTACTTAATGGAAAGATACACTAATTTTAAAGACTTTTACCCTTATTATTTAAGCGAACATGATAATAAGTACACAAAGCTTCTTCACTTTATTGGAACAACAATAGCAATATATTTTTATGTAAGGTTTTTCATGACTTTTGAGTTTATGTTTCTGCTTTATTCACTATTATCTGGATACGGATTTGCATGGGTTGCGCATTTTTTTGTAGAGCACAACAAACCAGCAACATTTAAATACCCATTATGGAGTTTTATCGGCGACCATAAGATGTATTTAGAAATACTTCAGGGAAAACATAAAATTTTTTAAACCTTATGGAACTATATCAAATAGTAATATTGACGCTATTCTTTAGTCTTGTGGCTTTAGAGATCATATTCACAAATTTTTTTAGTAAACACAATCAACGAACTAAAGATGGTGTAGTTGAGTTATTTGGCTTCTTCCAATTAAATTTTTTAGCACTTCCATTGGTGTTTGGTTTTGGTTATGCCTTGACTGAGACTTTCTTCCCAACCAGCAAGGGTCTGATTTCTGATTGGGGGTTTTTTGCTATATTTGGACTCCTTCTAATCTTTGATGACTTAACTCAATACTGGTGGCATAGAACTTGTCATAACGTACCTGTTCTATATAACTTACATAGGGCACATCATGACCCTGAGTATTTATCAATTAGAGTCGTATACAGAAATGCTCTTTTGTATTATTTGTTAATGCCTGGATTATGGTTCGCAGGTGCACTTTTTTATTTGGGATCAGGATGGGTATATGCAGTTTATATTGTAATAAAGCAAGCCGTTATTTATGGAGCTCATACTGATTTAAGATGGGATAAGAAACTGTATGAAATAAAATGGATGAGTCCTATTATGTGGATCCTAGAAAGAACCATATCAACACCATCAACTCATTGGATGCATCATGGCAAACATCTAAGTGATGAGAATACACATTACAAAGGGAATTATGGGAATCTTTTATTTTTTTGGGATATTCTATTCGGTACCGCAAGAATAACTAGGAAATACCCAAAAGAAGTGGGAGTAGAAAACTTATCGGAAGTTTCTGCTTTAACCCAATTATTTTGGCCAATATTTAGATCTCCTGACACACAAAAACAAGCAAAATAACTTGAACAAAGATAATGATTTATCTTTTTGGCACAATCCCCCATGGGGTGATGGAAAGCAGAAGTATAGGCTTGGACTAAGACCAATATCTCAAAAAGACTGGCTTAATCGACAGATTGGTCAAGATCTCTTTAATCATAAAAAACAACTTTTAAGCGATAATTACAATGATGTTGTTGCTGTAACCAGAGATTCACTAGATGCACAAAGTATTCTTAATAAGCACTTTATGGTGGATAAAAGAAACTATCCTGATCTAATCGCTGACATGAGTCTGCTTATTCAAGATGATCTTTGTTTAATTAGATCCAATGGAGAACAAGATCTTTTAGCTGCTAGCGTATGCTCACCTAGCTACTGGGATGTTCAATCTAAAATAGGTAAGCCACTTACAGAAATCCATAAACCTGTCACAACACTGAATGAAAAAATTGGTGACAGGATTTCAACTTTTATAAGACAAGCGCCGATCCTTAGGCCTTTTGCACGACAAAATTGGTTAATTCATGGGGATACAAATAGGTTTTATCTCAAGGAAGAGCAATTGCCTGAGAGTCACCCATCAGAATGGTTTATTAGAACTGAGAAAGAAACTCTTTGTCGATTTCATAAAGAATATTCATTGTTTACTATTAACGTTTTTTTTCAGCCACTTCATTTAGTTCATGATTACCCTCAACAGAGGCAATGTTTGATTGAAAGCTTAAATGGTTTCGATGATGCAGAGATTGCTTATTTTGGTGGTAAAAAAAAGATACAACTTTTACTCGACTACCTATCAAGATAAATAGAGTAAAATAATAATATTAGGGGGAATTAATATGTTTGGTGGAATTTCTTATATTGGATGGTTCCATACTATCCTTGGTATCGCTGCTATAGTTGCTGGTCTGTATCTCTTAATAAGAGACAGGTTTATTTTTATGGATAGCAAACTTGCAAAGTTTTATTTGTTAAGCACAGTTATAACATGCGCATCATCCTTTCTTTTATATGGGGCAACTGGTTCATTTAATACTGCACATTGGCTATCTGTTATAACCATTCTTGCAGTACTTTTTGCATTAGGCTTGGAAAGATTTAATATTTTTGGTTTCTTGAATATTTATTTAAAGCAATTAGCTCTTACCGGAACTGTTTTTTTTAGCATGCTTCCTACCACTGCTGAAGTTTTACAAAGACTTCCACCTAGCGACCCATTTGTTGATTCTATCGAAGACCCTTTAGTGCAAAGTTTTTATATGGCCTATGTTGTTATTTTTGGAATATTTGCAGTTTATCAAGTTATAAGGCTATCTCGGGAGAATGTATATGGCGCTTAATAATCATGATGTTTTAGTTGCAGCTTCAAAGAACGCTGCTGAAAAATGGAGACAGGTTCCAGCCCCTCAAAGAGGAGAGATTATTAGGCAATTTGGAAATGAATTAAGAATCCAAAAAGCTGATCTTGCAAAGGTCATTACTGCAGAGGCAAGAAAAATCGTCACTGAGGCTGAGGGAGAGGTTCAAGAAGCAATTGATATGTGCGACTTTGCTACAGGCCTAAGTAGACAGCTATATGGTCTTACTATGCCAAGTGAAAGACCTGATCATAGGCTTCAAGAATTATGGCAACCCATTGGTGTCATTGGATGTATTACAGCTTTTAACTTTCCTATGGCAGTATTCGCATGGAATTTCTGCCTGGCTTCTGTATGTGGTAATAGCATTATTTGGAAACCTAGTCCTCATTCAAATGGATGTGCAGATGCCCTTAAGAATGCTTGGGATAAAGTTGCCGGAGAGCATAAAGACCTTGTCTTGATTTTGAAAGGTGGGAATGAAGAGGCAGTAGCTCTTTGTCAAGATTCTAATATACCTCTAATATCTGCAACAGGTAGCACTCAAATGGGTAAAGAGCTTGCTCCTTTAGTATCAGCAAGACTAGGCAGAACTCTACTGGAGCTTGGTGGTAATAATGCAGCAATAATCTGTACTACTGCTGATTTAGACCTAACGGTGAAAGGTGTCACATTCTCGGCTTGTGGAACAACTGGCCAAAGATGCACAAGCTTAAGGAGAGCATTTGTTCATGAGGATATCTATGACGTTTTCATGCAAAAGCTTCATGCATATTATGCCACTCTAAAAATTGGCGATCCTTCTGATAAATCATCTCAACTAGGACCATTAATTTCCGAAAGAAGCTATGAGGATATGCAAAAAGTCATATCATCTCTTAATAATAAAGAGGTAACTGTTCATGGTGGCCAAAGACTGGATGTAGGAAATCCAAAAGAGTTTTATGTAATGCCTGCAATTGTTGAGGTTTCAAAAATAGAAGAAGAAATGTTAAATGAAACTTTCGCCCCAATTCTTTATGTGAAGAAGTTTTCAGATCTTAGTGATGCCATTCAAATGCAAAACAATGTGAAGCAGGGTTTAAGTAGTTCAATCTTTACAAACGATATGAGAGAGTCAGAATTATTTTTAAGTTCTGAAGGAAGTGACTGCGGAATAGCGAATGTAAATATTGGTACCAGTGGAGCTGAAATAGGTGGCGCATTTGGAGGAGAGAAAGATACAGGGGGTGGAAGGGAGTCTGGTTCGGATTCTTGGAAGGCCTACATGAGAAGGGTTACAGCTACAGTTAATTATGGAAAAGAGCTTCCCTTGGCTCAGGGGGTAGAATTTGATGAAAGCTAAAATAGCAATAATTGGTAAAGGCAATATTGGTTGGGCGATTAAACAACTCCTTAAAGATGACTATGAAATCAAGCATGGCGATATTACCGAAGGTCTCGATGCTCGTGACATAGATCAGGTTAGAGATTTTCTTAAAGGCATGGATGCTGTCATCTCAGCAGGTCCTTTTGCAATAAATAAAAATATCGGAACAATTGCTGCAGAAATGGGTATTGGTTACTTTGACTTAACCGAAGATGTGGAAACAACAGAATTCATAAGAAGTATTAATTCATCAAGCGTCATGATGCCCCAATGCGGCCTTGCCCCAGGTGCAATTAATATTTGTGCTGCAGGAATGATGAGTCAATTCGATAAAGTAAACGAAGTAATGATGAGGGTAGGAGCATTACCAAGATTTACTAATAATGAAATGAGTTACTACTTAAGCTGGTCTACAAATGGCTTGATTAATGAATATTGCAATGAGGCAGACGCAATTTATGAGGGCAAGTCAATTAAAGTTATGCCACTCGAAGGCGCAGAAAAATTGACGATAGAAGGTGAAGCATATGAAGCGTTTAACACAAGCGGCGGTTGCGCAACTATGTGTGAGACATATGAACACAAGGTAGACAACCTCTCTTATAAAACTATTAGATATCCAGGACATCTCAATCATATGAAATTTTTATTTAATGATCTGCATTTAAAGAAAAATAAAGATATTTTAGAAAAGCTTTTTGATAAAGAAGTTCCAAGAACTACAAATGATGTAATAGTATTTTTTGTTAAAGTTATTGGTGAGATAGATGGCATTCTTCAAGAAAAAACCTATCTAAAAAAAATATATGGAGATGAAAAATTTAGTGCAATTCAGCTTACCACTGCCTCAGGAGTTTGTAGCGTCTTAGAGATGTACATAGATGGCAAAATAAAAGATAAAGGATTTATTAAACAAGAATCTATTTCTTGGGATGATTTTATAGATAATAAATTTGGAAGTGTTTATATCTAACTAATCTTTATATATAAATATTTCATCAAGAGATACTTTAAAGAAGCGTGTTAATTTCATAGCAAGTGTTAAAGATGGGTCAAATTTCCCATTCTCAATTGAGTTTATTGTTTGTCTACTAACAGACAAAGCATCAGCAAGAGCACTCTGGCTAACCTTGCCCTGCATCCGCAGTTCTTTTAACTTATTCTCCATCGCTGAGATATTTTTTGTCAAACAAGTAGCCACCAACAACAGTTCCAATTGCAAATGCTAAAAAATAACCATAAAACCCAATCGTTAAATCGATATAAGGATCAATTATTGAAAATAACATTCCTACAGAAATAAAGCCTGCACCACCAGCAGCCATAGTAGTTAGATAATATCTGTGCATTAGTTCGTCTTGAGTTTTTAAGAACCTCTTTGAATAAATAACAGCAATAATCCAGCAGATAATAATCATTGCTCTAATAACTGCAAATGAAACAGAGGTATCTGTATTCTCAAATACAGGAGGGCCAAAAATTCCATCTACAGTATTTAGATGCAAACCCCAGAAAACAGCTCCCAAAAAAAACATTCCCACCGACATAAGATAATTTTTTTTGTCTTCTTTATTTAGAGAGCTAATGTTGATCCACGACCCTTTGAAAGTAATTTTTGCCATATATATTTAATGATTTATGTAGAATCAATATATTCATAAATTTTATAATTGTCAAGTTTACTTGACATAAAAAATCTAAAATAGATTAATGAAAATATTGTTAAAAAGTGCAATAATTAATACATGAAAACAAAAAATTTATTCTCTGTCTTTTTTATTCTTATTATTTTTTCAGGTTGCGCGCTCATCACAGATGAGTATCAGGCAAACCAAAGAAAAGTTATTGCCTATCTTCTTGAGGATCTGCCTTTGCCCTCAGATGCTGACATTGTAAAAGCACCAACAGTTTTACTTGGCACAGGAGAGTCCATTTCAGGAAGGATCATTATGACTTCAGGCTATAGCCCTGCTGAGAACCTAATTTTTTATGGCACAGAGACCCTTTCAACTGGATGGCAGTTAATTTCTTCTAAAGTAGGAGAAGAGGTAACTCTTGTCTATGCAAAAGCAGGAAGGTTTGCAACAATTTATATTTCACCAAGAAACACAGCAACAGGATTTATAGTAGGAGACATTGGAAGTGATATTGATATATCCGTCGTCCATCCTGATGCTATTGGAATCCAGAATCCTTACGAAGATCTAGACTATGGATCATTGCCGGAAAGCCCTTAAGTATTAATTTATTTTAAAGAGTTTGTGTTTTGAATGAATTAAATTTGTTGAGCTTCTCTCATATTTTAATTGTACTTATATGTGTTGCCTCCATAATATACATTCCAAAGTTCTTTAAAAACTCACCTCCTCTTACTCAATCTAATTTAGCTTATTTCATTATTGCAATCATCTTGGTTAATCAATGCATGGATCTTTATAGAGAAGGGTATTTAGATGAATGGAAATTAGGCTTGCCACTACATTTATGTGATTTTTCTTCTTTTTCTATCCTGATTTATTTGCTTACAAAGAAAAGAGATTTTTTTATCTTTGCATTTTTCTTTGGAATAGCAGGAGCCGGTATGTCTATACTAACTCCAGATACCGGATATGGCTTCCCCGACGTAGGTTATATACAAAACCAAATTGGCCACACTGCTATTATTTTGGGTGTTTCGTATGCAATGGTCATCGATAATCAAAGGCCATATTTAAAAGATGTTGCAAGGGCACTAGGTTTTGCAACAATCCTATTGTTCATAATGTATGGAGTAAACTATCTGCTGGGACCTCCAGCCAATTATTGGTTTATTGTAGAAAAGCCTATTGGAGATAATGTAACATCTTTTATGAGGCCAGAGCCATTTCATATGATCGATATATGGCTTCTAGCAGTTTTAGTTTGTTATTTAATATACTTGCCTTATTACTTAAAAGATAGGAAGGTTAAATAGTAATGGCAAAGAAATTAAATAAAATTGTT
>CAJQGX010000037.1 GCA_905478035.1 uncultured SAR86 cluster bacterium
TATTTTTAAAAGCATCTAGATGATACTCATCAACAGCTACGATAATATTTTTAGACATAATTGTTGAATTTTAAACTATTAGCTACTTATCTACTAATGATTTAGAAGGCTTGAAATGCATTGTAGCGGTCTCTCCAAGATAGGAGACTTCTTTTGTTTTAGGGTTGATAAACTTCCTAGGTCGGATATATTTTTTTGAAAAAGTACCAAAACCTCTAATTTCAACTTTATCATCGAACGCAACAGCATCAACAATAGACTCTAAAATAGAATCTATTGCTAATGAAATTTGTGATTTAGTGAGGTGAGGAAATTCTTTAGTTAAAGCTGATTCAATATCTGAACGGTTATAAGTTTGTTGCTTATTACTATTCACTCAACTTTAATGAAATTCTTTCTCTTTCTGCGTCGACTGCAAAAACTATACACTCTAATTTATCGCCTTTTTTGTATTCTTCTAATGCGTCTTTTGGATCATCATCATCAGAAATATCAGAAAGGTGAATCAACCCATCGATATCACCCTCTAAGCCAACAAAGATTCCAAAATCTGTTATTGATTTAATATGCCCATCAACTTTATCGCCGATACCATATTTATTAGAGAATTCTGTCCAAGGATTAGCTTTAGTCTGCTTAAGACCTAAAGATATTCTTCTTTTATCATGATCAATTTCAAGAATCATAACTTTAATCTTTTGCTCCATCTCTACAACTTTTGAAGGATGAATATTTTTGCTAGTCCAATCAAGCTCTGATAGATGAATAAGGCCTTCTATTCCTTCTTCTAATTGAGCAAAACAGCCATAGTCAGTTATGTTTGAAACTGAAGCCTCATAAACACCACCGACAGCATAATTACTTTCAACATTTTCCCATGGATCATTCTGAATTTGTTTTAATCCTAAAGAAACTCTAAGTTTTTCTTTATCAAAACTTAAAATCTTAACGTCAATCTCATCGCCAAGACTCAAGAATTCAGCTGGATTTGTAACTCTTGACCAGGATATATCTGTAATGTGAAGTAAACCATCAAGTCCACCTAAGTCTACGAAAGCGCCGTAATCAGTGATGTTTTTAACAACACCTCTAACAATTTGGCCTTCTTCTAGATTTTTGAGTAACTCAACTTTAACAGCTGAATTATTTTTTTCTAAAACAGCTTTTCTTGATAGAACAACATTATTTCTTTTGTAATCAAGTTTGATTACTTTGAACTCCTGTACTGTATTTTCAATGTCTGGGGCCTCTTTTAAAGGTCTCACATCAACTAACGATCCAGGTAAGAATGCTTTAACAACCTCTACCTCTACTGCGAATCCACCTTTAACTCTATTATGAATTTTACCAGTAACAAACTCTCCTGTTTCTAGTGCCTCTTCAAGCATTTTCCAAGTTGAGATTTTTCTTGCCTTTTCTCTTGAAATTCTTGTTTCTCCATAACCGTCTTCAACGGCCTCTAGAGCAACTTCTACCTCATCGCCAACGACGATACTTACCTCGCCTTCGTTATTTCTAAATTCATCAAGAGATACTACTCCTTCTGATTTTAATCCTACATGAACTGTTACCCAGTCATTGTCTACGTCTAATACAACTCCAGATACTATCGATCCTGGTTGCATATCTAATGTGCTTAAACTTTCATCTAGTAAAGCTGCAAATGATTCTGTCATTTATTAAATTCCTTTTTTGTGAGCTTTTTAGTAAAACTCAGTACTTCTTCAAGTGACATTTCTGAAGAATCAATTACTATCGAATCTTCTGCAGGAATCAATGGGGATATAGTTCTTGTTCTGTCCTTAAAATCTCTGCTCTCAATGTCTGCAATCAGATCGGGCATATTAACTTCTTGTCCACGATTCTGCAACTCTAAATATCTTCTTTTTGCTCTCACTTCTGCAGATGCTTCAAGAAATATTTTCAGTCTTGCATCTGGAAAGACTACTGTCCCCATATCTCTTCCATCTGCGACAAGTCCCTTCCCAGAATAAAAATCTCTTTGAATGTTTAGTAAATTTTTTCTGGTAATGTCTAGTGCGCTTATTTGCGAAGCTGTTTTTGCTGTTTTTTCAGTTCTAAGTTCATGGGTAATATTATTATTATCTTTAAAAACATTTATACCATCCTGATCAGAAATAAATGTTATTTGCTCGCTTATGAGTTTTTTTATTTCTTCGTGATTACCACTAATGCTAAATAAATAAGCATAAACTCTGTAAAGAAGACCGCTATCAAGAATATTAAAATCTAAATGTTTAGCTATGTTTTTGGACAAAGAGCCTTTGCCAGATGCTGAAGGTCCATCTATAGTTACAATATTAAGTTTCATTGACTTCTAATCCTAATTTATTCATGGTCTCAAGAAAATTTGGGAAAGAGGTAAGTATATTTTTACAATCCTTTACAAAAATTCCATTTTCAGATCTAAGGCTTGCAATCAAAAAACTCATTGCAATTCTATGATCACCAAAGGAATCAATTTCAGGCCTTCCAGTAATATCATT
>CAJQGX010000038.1 GCA_905478035.1 uncultured SAR86 cluster bacterium
CAGCTAATCACATCCACAGGAGTAGTTAATATTAGAAATGCTCCTTATAAGATGAGCGAAGATGCTGTAGATGAGAACTGCGATTGTAAAGTTTGTAAAGATTACTCAAGAGCTTATTTAAATCATCTTGATAGAACCAATGAAATGCTTGGTGCTATTTTGTCTAGCTACCATAATATTTACTATTATCAGTCCCTTATGAGAAATATTAGAGAGTCTATTGAGAAGAATTTATTCGCGAACTTTGTAAAAGACTTCTATAATATGCGAAATTTAGAAATGCCCGAAGGGCCCAACTAGGATATAGAATATGGAAACAGCACAACCGTCAGTATTATCACCATTAATATTTGTGGGATTCTTATTTGTACTCATGTATTTCATGATTATTAGACCGCAAAATAAAAGAAATAAAGAAATTGCAGATATGGTTTCTCAAGTAGAGAAGGGTACTGAAATTATTGGAGCAGGCGGAATACTTGGCAAAGTAATAGAAGTCAAAGACCTTTATGTATCAATTGAAATTTCATCCGGAACAGTTATCAAACTTCAGAAAACCGCAATAGCGAATATTCTACCTAAAGGAACCATAGATTCTATCTAAGACAATATAGTGAATAAGTTTTCAATAACCCAATATCTTTTAATACTATGTGTAGTAGTGTTGGGCTTCACTTATGCGCTACCAAACCTCTATCCTACACAGCCATCTATTCAAGTGGCCTACACGGATTCTGGTAAGTCTGCTGACCAGCCTTTAATGAATGAGCTGGTAACTATATTAGAAAAAAATGGATCTGGGTATGAAGAAATATTTTTAAGAGATAACAAAATTGTTATTAAATTTTCTACCTTAGATCAACAACTTGATTCAAAAACAATACTTCAGAACACTCTTCTAGACAGAGTTATTATCGCCTTAAATTTAGAACCAACGACCCCAGACTGGTTGAAAGATTTGGGTGGAAAACCAGTAAAGCTAGGGCTTGATCTATCTGGTGGTGTTCACTTTTTACTAGAGGTTGATATCGATACTGCTAAACAAGGCAGGTTAGAACTTCTCTTAGACACTTATAGGAAAACATTCAAGGAAGATAGGATCGCCTTCAGTGATTCATCTATTAAAGATCTTGCTTTGCATTTTAAATTTAGAGATCAGGATAGTTATAACAAAGCCCTTAAAAAATATAGAAACGATAGTCCTGGCTTAACTGGACTTCAATATATTATTACTGAAAGACCAAGTTCGAATACCTTAATTTTAGAGTACTCGGATGTAGCACTTAGAGAGATTAGAGATTATGCAGTTGGTCAGAATTTAACAACTCTTAGAAATCGAGTGAATGAGCTTGGAGTATCTGAGCCTATCGTTCAAAGGCAAGGCGCAACAAGAATCGTAGTTCAGCTTCCAGGAGTTCAAGATCCTACTGCTGCAAAGAAAATAATTGGAAAAACAGCAAACCTTGAGTTTAGGCTAGAGGCAAACTCTAGAACTTCACCTCTCCGAAAAGAAGAATTTAATTTTAAAGACAATGATTATGCAACGGCATTTTTAGAAAAAGCTGTAGTTGTATCTGGTGACAGAGTAACCAATGCCAATACTGGCTTTGATGAAAGTGGTTTTTCTCAAGTAAATATAACTTTAGATATGCAGGGTGGAAGAGCCATGCAAAAAGCTACATCTGGAAATATTGGTAGAAAACTAGCAGTTTTGTTTGTAGAGCAAAAAAGTAAATCAGAGCTTGTAACAGATGAGAATGGCAATAACATTATTGAACAAACAACCTATATTGAAAAAAACATAATTAGCCTAGCAACTATTCAGGCTGTTCTTGGAACTAGCTTCAGAATAACTGGGGTAGGTAACCCTCAAGAGGCCAGTGAGCTTGCGCTGTTACTAAGAGCTGGAGCATTAGCTGCGCCAATGAAATTTGTTGAAGAAAGGACTGTTGGACCAAGCCTGGGTAAAGAAAATATTGAACTTGGAATGAGATCAATAATGATTGGCTTTGCTTTGGTTGTAATATTTATGACTCTTTACTATAGAGTTTTTGGTATTGCTGCGAATGTATCTTTATTTTTAAATTTAGTTCTTATAACTGGAATCATGTCTTTGTTAGGAGCAACACTAACATTACCGGGAATAGCAGGTATTGTTCTTACCGTTGGTATGGCTGTTGATGCCAACGTTCTTATTTTTGCTCGTATCAGAGAGGAGCTCAAAGAAAAAGATCCGCAGTCGGCCATTCATGATGGATTCTCAAGAGCCTTCGTAACTATTTTTGATGCGAATGTAACAACGCTTATTGCAGCCTTAATTCTTTATATTATTGGGACTGGTCCTGTAAAAGGTTTTGCAATAACACTTTCAATTGGAATTGTTACGTCAATGTTCACAGCCATCATGTGTACAAGAGCAATGGTTAATTTAATTTATGGAAATAAGAATATTAAGGAATTAAAAATATAATGGATATTAGATTCCAATTCATGAAATACAGAAAAATTGCTGCTATGGCATCGGTTGCTTTATTTGCTGTTTCAATTCTTTCCTTGTCCTTTAGAGGACTAAGTTTGGGATTAGATTTCAGTGGCGGTACATTAGTAGAGGTCACATACGAAACACCAGTAGAACTTGAAACAATTAGAAATACATTAATAGATAATGGATATGACGACTCCCAAGTAGTTAATTTTGGAACTAATCTTGATGTCTTAATTAAGGTTGCAGACCAGAATGGTAATAGCTCTATTGGAGAAAATATTTTTAATATTCTTGAGTCCAATGGGTTTAAAGGTGAACTCAAAAGAGTTGAATTTGTTGGACCGCAGGTTGGTGCAGAGCTAAGAGATCAGGGTGGTCTCGGAATGTTAGTTGCTTTATTTATGATTCTTTTCTATGTCGCTTTCAGATTCCAATATAAATTTGCATTGGGTGCAGTTTCTGCTCTAGGTCATGATGTGGTAATAATATTGGGACTCTTTTCTGTATTTGGCTGGGACTTTGATCTAACCGTTCTAGCAGCACTTCTGGCCGTAATTGGTTATTCATTAAACGATACGATAGTAGTATCAGACAGAATTAGAGAGAACTTTAGAACTCAGAGAGAGCTAGGTTCACAAGACATGATAGATTTATCTTTAAACCAAACTTTAGGTAGAACTGTTGTTACATCATTAACAACTTTGCTTGTACTTTTTGCTTTATTTATTTTTGGTGGAGAGATGATCAAGGGATTCAGTCTTGCATTAATCTTAGGTGTTTTAGTTGGAACCTACTCATCAATCTATGTTGTTGCAAATATGCTAATGTCATTAACTCTTACTCAAGAGGACTTAGCAGTACCAGAGCCTGAAGGCGCTGACTTCGATGATATTCTTTAAGCTTTAAAGTAAGGCTTTACTGATTTTAAGATAGACTTATATACCTTTGGAGCTGAACAAACAAAGTGATCACCATCTAGATATTTTGGATCACCATTAAAGTTACTAATCAGCGCTCCTGATTCTTGAGCGATAAGCAGTCCAGCTGCAACATCCCAAAGTCTTACATTATGAGCCCACATCCCATCAATTCTGCCTGTAGCTATGTAAGCTAGATCTAAGGCTATAGAGCCTGAATTTCTTATTGCAAGATTCTGGTTTGCTAGCTCCTTATAGGTTTGGTCAAAGTCATAAACATAATCCTTACTGACTTCTTTTGAAGTCGAATAAGTGAGTATTGAGTCATCTAAGCCACTTTGCTTACTAACTCTAATCTTTCCATTATTTAAATCAGATCCTGACCCTTTTGATGCTGAAAACTCTTCTCTTCTTATAGGATCAATTATGACTGCTGTTGTTGGAACAGAATCAATCATTGAACATAATGATATTGAAAAATGTGGATAGCCGTTTATAAAGTTTGTCTCGCCATCGATGGCTTTTAAAAGCCAGGTAATATTTGAATTATTTACCTCAGATCCTGTTTCAGTTCCAAAGAAGTTATCTTCAGGATAGAACCTTCTAATTTCTTCTATAACCATTTCCTCAACTCTTCTTTTTATTGCTTTGAGATATCCCTCAGGACCACCTTTGGATGCATCAAGGCTGTGAACTTTTTTTACAGAAAATTCTAGCTCATGAGCTCCTTTTCGGGCTGCAAGTTGGTTCACATTTAATAAAGCTGGTATAGACATGTCGCTATTGTAATGGAAATGGAGATAATAGGCATATGAGATTACAAAGTAATTTAATTAATATTGTTTTAGTGGAAACATCACATCCAGGTAACATTGGCTCCGTAGCAAGGGCAATGAAAACAATGGGTCTCTCAAGACTATCTTTGGTTAATCCAAGGAAGTTCCCATCAGGTGAGGCTAATGCTCTTTCTGGTAATGCAACCGACGTCCTTGATAATGCAACTGTCTTTTCTTCCATAGAGGAGGCCATTCAAGACAGCACCTATGTTTATGCAACCTCTTCAAGAAATAGAACTATCCAATGGCCAACAGTAAATTCAGAAGAGGCGGCATCAATCATTTGCAATCAATCTAGTAATGAGAAGGGCGTGTCTATATTATTTGGAAGAGAGGATAGGGGTCTTACTAATGAAGAACTCCAGTTAGCCAATACCCATATAGAGATACCGGCGAACCCTGAATATCCAGTCCTAAACTTAGCAATGTCAACTCAGATCCTTTGCTATGAAATTTTTAAGGCATCGCATGATACTGAAGCAAGAGACTGGCATGACTATCCAGAGGTAGATTCTGAGAACCTACAAATGCTAATTGATCATTTTATTGAGACGGCAGTTAACATAGATGTTATTCACCCAGACAACCCAAAAAAGATTATATCTAGGATCAAAAGAATGTTTAGTAGACTTCATCCTGATGAAATGGAAGCTAGCTTTCTTAGAGGGTTTCTTGCAGCCATAAATAAGAAGATAAAATAATATTTTTCCCTTTGCTAATTGCTCTCGATTCCATATAATACGCTTCGCATCTAGTCCCGTTCGTCTAGAGGCCTAGGACACCGGGTTTTCATCTCGGCAACAGGGGTTCGACTCCCCTACGGGATGCCAATTT
>CAJQGX010000039.1 GCA_905478035.1 uncultured SAR86 cluster bacterium
TAACTGTTTTCTTGTCCATATATAGGATATTATTATAAATAGATGGGGATATTAACCCAACTAAACTATTAATTACATATTTTTTAAGGATTACCGTGGAATTCAACATTTTTAAGACAATTAGAGGATATTTTTCTAATGATTTATCAATAGATCTAGGAACTGCAAATACTCTTATTTATACCAAAGATGTTGGTATTGTTCTTGATGAACCCTCCGTCGTGGCAATTAGAGAAGCAAGAGGTCAAAAGACTGTTGTTGCAGTAGGTTCAGAAGCTAAAAAAATGCTTGGAAGAACTCCAGGAAATATAAAAGCAATCCGTCCTTTGTCTGAAGGCGTTATAGCTGATTTCCAGGTTACAGAAAAAATGCTTCAACATTTTATTGCTAAAGTGCATGAACAAAGATTTATAAAACCAAGTCCAAGAGTATTAGTTTGTGTTCCTTGTAGATCTACTCAAGTAGAAAGAAGAGCAATTAGAGAGTCTGTACTTGGTGCAGGAGCTAGAGATGTTAAGTTGATAGAAGAGCCTATGGCAGCAGCTATAGGAGCAGGATTACCAGTTGAAGAAGCCAGTGGAAACATGGTTGTAGATATTGGAGGTGGCACATCAGAAATTGCAATATTATCCTTAAATGGAGTTGTATATGCTGAATCAGTAAAAATTGGTGGCGACAAGATGGATGAATCAATTACATCATGGATTAGAAGAAACTATGGCTGTGTCATTGGTGAGTCAACTGCAGAAAAAATAAAATATACTATTGGCTGCGCTACTCCTGAGTCTGAAAAGCTTGAAATGTCTATAACTGGAAGAAATTTAGCAGAAGGCATACCTGAAACCTTTACTATAAACAGTGACCAAATATTTGATGCTATGAAAGATCCTTTGTATGGGATAGTGAGAGCTATAAGAAATGCTCTTGAGCTTTCTCCGCCTGAGCTGGCTGCTGATATAGCTGAAAGGGGTATAGTTTTAACTGGCGGTGGCGCTTTAATGAGAGATTTAGATAAACTTATTTCTAGCTCAACAGGCATTCCTGTTATTGTTGCAGAAGATCCTTTAACTTGTGTTGCAAGAGGGGGTGGTCAAGCCCTTGAGATAATGGATAAATATAATATAGATCTTCTCTCTTCTGAGTAAAAATCATGTCGAGGGTAGCACCCACTAGTGGCTCTAAAACTTTATCTTTTATTTTTATTGCCCTTTCAGCACTCTTACTTTATCTAGATATTACATATAAAAGTTTTGAAGGAATAAAAAATTCATATAAGTCTTTTGCTATATCCTCATCTTATGTATTAAAAACAATTTCAATAGACCCGTTGTTAAATATTTACAATTTACTTACAGACAAGTCAAAGCTTATAAAAGAAAATAAAAAACTAAAATTAGAATTAGATGAAAGCTATTTATCAAATTTCATTATTTCTTCAGACTCTAAATTTTTTGCAGATGACAATTTAATAAAGACTTTCCTTAAAAAAAATCAAATAACAAACATTTTCTATCTCGCAAAAACAAAATCTTTTGATACACAGCTTTATTTTTGTTGCAATCAACATAGGTTATTTATAGAGATATTAAATAAACCAAATAATAATTTTGTTGGAAATTCAGTTATAAATAGCTCAGGTATTATTGGTCAAATTATTTATGATAAGGGTTTGCAAGAGGTGCTTTTATTAAGTGATACAACTCATGTTCTTCCGGTAGAGTCTGGAGAATATTTTTGCAATGCAAGGGGTAGTGGTCTTCCAGGTAAAATTTCTTGTACCTATAGTTCTTTAATTTGGCCAGTTGAAATAATACAAGGTCAAAGTTTTTATTCTTCTGGTTTGGGAGGCATATATCCAAGAGGAATATTAATTGGTCATGTAAGCCAAATTAATAGAATTGATGAGGTTCTTATTGAATTTGAAATCGATCTTATTTCTAGTCCCCTTCAAGAAAACATATTTGGAGTGTTGGATCGCTCATGAGTAATATAAGCCTCTTTAAAACATTATTATTATTATTCATAGCTGATTACTTTGAATCTCTTATCGCACCAATATTGATAAATGCTTATATAAATCTGCCAATAACTTTCTTAATATTTAGCTATATTATTTATAAATCTAGATCTAATTCAGGTCCCATCTTTGCTTTCTCAATAGGTTTATATGTTGACATTATTTCAGATTCACCAATCGGCCTAAATGCTATACTTTTTTGCTTAATGTCTTACTTGGTCAATAGCTATTCAAATACTTTTAGGCTTTTTTCATATTTTCAAGTTTGTTTATTTTTTAGTGCTTCTTCCTTATTTTTTATAGGCTTTAAAAATCTATTTATAAATATAGATAACTTTTCTTATTTAGAGCTATTCATAAGTTTTGTTTTTAATAGTGTATTTTTTGTGCTATTGGCAATTCCGAAATTTAATTTTTTAAAGTCTGGATCTAGAAGATAGTAGATTTTATTATGAAATTAATTAAAAAATTATCCTTATATTTGCTTTATTTGATTTGTTTTTTTATTTCGTTATCGCTTATTAGTTATTCCTTATTAATATATAGACCAAGCACAGTAACTAAAATACTTGATACATTTTTTATCTTAGATTACTCATTAGAAATTCAATCAGTAAGCTCAAACCATTCTTTTTTAAAACCTGAATTTAGTTTTGAAAAGATTCAAATTTTTAATTTGAATCAAGACGAAATAATATCAATACCAAATATAAAATTTGGAATTAATATTATTTCTTCATTATCAAGTGGATATTTCAATCTCTCTTTATTAGAGATAGACTCTTTTCAAAGTAAAAATACAAAATCTAATAAAACATCTGAATCAATCTTTATAAAAGGTAATAATTTAAAAATAAATAATCAAAATTTACAAATCTCATCAGAATATTTTGAGATCGTAATCAATAATTTAAATTCAAAAATTTTATTTGCTAATGGTTTTATTAATTCATATCCATACTCAAAAATTAATGTATTTTTAGATAGCAGATTAGATAACATATATTATTCTAGTGATCATTTTTTTGATGAATATTTTCTAGAAAAAAACAATTTATTTGATTTGTCCTCTTTTAAAGATAGTAAGATCAATCTTAATTTAAAAACAAAAGGTATTTTCAACTTTACGACCAATAAATCTGAAAGGTTTGATAAATTTTATTTCAATAATTCTATGCTTGAAAATGAGTCAGGCTTTAAAACTGATGGCATAACTGCAAATCTTTATTCAGGAATAGATAAATCAATTCATGGCCTTTTTAGTGCGTCGATTCCAGATCAGAATATCAATGGAACCATTTCATACAGTCAAAAAGATAATCTTAGAATAAGATCAAATTTGTTAATAGATATGTCAAACATAATTCCATCGAATCAGTATTTAGCCCCTATTGGAAATGAATTTTTTAAAATAATAATGACAATAAAACAAAAACAAACATCAATGGAGTTATATACCGATTTTACCAATACGATTTTTAAATCAAGCCTAGATGATTTAAAAAAACCAATTAATGAAATACTTGAAACCTCAATTTCAATTGAGGATATGTCGCAAGCATCATATTTAATTAAAAATAAAAAGTTTCATTCATTTGTTGATAAAAATAATAATGGTTTTTTTGCATTTGGCGACGTCTTTAATTCAGAAATTCAATTAAAAGAATTTAAAGATGGTTTTTATATATTTTTAGATCTTAAAGAATTAAATTTAGACAATATTTTATATGCTCAATCAGATATCGAGGAAGAATCATCAATCAAGCAAATTAGAATTAAAGCACAAGAGTTTAATTTCCTTAATAATTTATATCTTAATCAATCCATCGATATTTTTTTTAATGAAGAAATAGCAGCCATTCTTTCTGGAAATGATTTAAATGGAAATATAAATATTGATAAAACTAATTTTATTAAAATTAATCTCAATAAAACTAAGTTTAATTTCAAAGGTTTGGATATTGCACAAAGTAATCTTGCTTCTGATTTGAGTACCATTAGTCTAAGGTTTATTGGAAAAGATATACAAACTGAAGATGAGTTATTCCAGGATATAGATTTTTATCTTTTAAAAAATAAAAATATTCTCACAATAGATAATATTAAAATTGATAGTCAAAGACTAAAAATTAGCCCAAATATAAAAAATGAAAAAGCGTATATAAGTTATAACAATGTTAGTGATTTATATAAGCTCAGGGGCGCATATAAAATAGATAATTCCTCTGGTTATTTTAATAATATATTGAATTATGATTTTAACCTTCTTGAAACAGATTTAAATATACAATGGAATAGCTTAAGTTCTCTAACAAATTTGGAGGGACGACTTAATTTTTTAGTTAAAGATTTAAATATTAATAGAGAAATTCCAGACTCTACTCTATTAAGGGCATTAAAAATATTAAATTTAAACGCTATAGTCGATGGTGTTGAGGAATCTCAAGATAACAAGCTTTTTATTAATAGGGCCGATGGTAATATTATCATAGGTAAGAAAAGAGCATTAATTAGTGCGCCAATCAAAATTGAAACCACCGAAGCGAGCATGAGATGGAATGGCGAAATTTTAAAAAACAGTAAGGGTGAACTCAGTAACCTAAATTTGGATTTATCAATGAGATTAAAAATCTCAGAAAATATTCCATGGTATGCAGCTATTTTTGGAGGTATGCCAGCTCTTGCAGGCGGAGTAGTGCTAGAAAATATTTTTGAGGATGCAATAGAAGATGCGTCAACAATTAATTTTAAGATGAAAGGGACTGTAGATGACCCTAATTTAATTAGATTAAATTAAGAAGATTGTTGCAAGTCCTAGAAATGATAAAAATCCTACAACATCTGTCACAGTAGTTACAACCACACTCCCTGCAATTGCAGGATCTTGTTTGAAATGCCTTAATATAAGAGGAACAAAAACACCGGCCATAACTGAGCTAATAAGATTAATAATCAAAGCGCAAGAAATTAGGATTGATAGTATGATTTCATTGAACCAAACATAGGTCGCAGCTCCTACAAGAACAGACAAAACTATACCATTTAAAATAGACACAGCTAACTCTCTTTTTAGAAGCCATCTTAGGTTTGAAGAACTAATTTGCTCTAAAGTTAACCCCCTAAGAACTATGGTTAGAGTTTGTGTTGCAGCAACACCGCCCATACTTGCAACTATAGGCATCAATATTGCTAAATAAACAATTTGATCAAGAGTATCTTTAAATATATTTATTGTCATGGACGCTATGAATGCAGTTATTAGATTCATACTTAACCAAAAAACTCTACTTTTTGCAGCTCTGCCAGGAGGTGCGAATGTATCTTCAGCAACACCTGCCATACCCAAAAAGTTTTGGTCAGCATCTTCTCTTATCACATCAACAACATCATCAATCGTTATTCTGCCAATAAGCTTACCTGATGCATCAACCACAGCTGAAGAAATTAAGTCATTTCTTTCAAATAAAGTGGCAACTTCTTTGTCTTCTTGTTCAACAAGTATTGGCAATACGTCAGTCTCCATAACTTCTCTAACTGTTAATGAAAGCTTGCTTGTAATAATTTTACTTATAGAAAGTTCACCAACATATTTATCATTTTTTGAGACTACAAAAATTTTATCTGTGTTTTGAGGTAGCTCATCTTGATCCCTCAGGTAGTTAATAACTACTTCTATAGTATGGCTAGGCCTAACACTAATAACATCAGTATTTAAGAGGCCACCAGCTGTATCATCTGGAAAAGTAAGACCTAATTCGATCCTTTTTCTATCTCTTAGAGACATTTTAGATAAAATATTTTTCATTCTATCTTCTGGAAGATTCTGGAGAATATCAACAACTTCGTCGGGTTCTAATTCTTTTACAGCCTCAGCTAGCTCATCATTAGAAATATTTGAAATAAGATCTTGTTGAATCTCTTCGCCAAGATCTGAAAGAACATCTCCTTCTTCATTTATTTTTAAAAGAGAAAATAAAAGTTGTCTTTGTTTGGGAGGAGATGATTCAAGCACATGGGCTATCTCAGAAGAAGACATTTTATTAAGTAGGCGTCTTATTTCATTCGGTGATAGCTCTGAAAATTTATCTAAAATAATATTTAAATTCTCTAGAATATCTGAATTATCCATATACCAATTCTACATTAACTAAAAAAAATTTATCGATTCCTGGATGAAGGTAAATTAAGCTTTTTTCTATACTTAGTAATAGTTCTTCTAGCTAAATTAAACCCTCTCTTATTTAATTCAATTGCAATTCTATTATCACTTTTAGGATGCTTTTCCTCTTCAACTATATTTTCAATAAGCTGCATAAGTTGAAGTGGGGTTACACTTCTTGTTTTAGAGACAGATGATACTAATAACGATTTTAAAAGCATTACACCTTTCGGGGTATCTATGTATTTTGATCTTAAAATTCTAGAAATTGTTGATGGATGAAGCCCTAATTCTTCAGCTAGCTCTTTATTTGACAACGGGTTTATTTTTAATGGATTTTCACCAAAAAATGATATTTGTTTTTTACAAATTAATTCTCCGACCTTAAAAACAGTGTCATTTCTTTTCTTTACTGATGAAACAAGCCATCGTGCATCTTGAATTTTCTCAGTTAGTTGTTTATTTGGAGTTTTTTTTAATTCTTCACTTACTTTTTTAAGCAGGTCTTCATCAATATTTATTTTTGGAAAATTATCAGTTACAAAGTCTGTCAATAATTTACTGTTTTCTAATCTTATCTTTATGTCCGGTATGACAAAATTAGTTTTCTCATAGTTCAGTCCTGGGCTCAGATCACATGATTTAATTTCTTGTATTGCCTTATCAATTTCACTTTTTTTATAGCCAGATAAAATTAGCTCACTTCTAATACCCTCAAGATCATCAGATTTATTTTGAAGTAGAATTTTATCTGCAATAATCCTGATTTTTTGAGGTAATTTTTTTTTCGATATTTGAATTTTTATACATTCTTTAAAGTTTCTATAGCCAATTCCAGCTGGCTCAAGGTTGTGAATGATATCCTTTAAAACACTTTCAATTTCATGAAAATGAAATTTGAAGTTCATTAGAGATTCAAGCTCATCTATATCATCATGCAGTTGACCAGATTCGTCTAAGCTATCAATTATAATTTGGGCTATTGCTATTTTATTTGTATCAAGACCAAGATCATCAACTTGTTTAATAAGTCTCTCTCTAAGGCTTTCAGATGCAGATATTTCAAAATTAAATTCATCAGCGCTGGTCTTAAAATCGAATTCTTCAAAATCCTCTTTTTCAACAAAAGGATTTGTTTGTATTTCATTATCAATCTTTTGAATTAGTTCATATCTTGATAATTGAAGCAAATCAATTGATTTTTTCAGCAATGGTGTCAATGAGACCTTTTGTTTTTGCTTAAATTCTTTAATTAAGGATATAGCCATTTTCTAACTATACATATTACCAAGATAGACTTTTTTAACTAATTCATCCTTAATTAGTTCTTCACTTATTCCCTTCGCAATAACCTGACCATTATTTATAACAATTGCATTATCACAAATATCTAGAGCCTCTCTTACATTATGGTCAGTAATAAGAATAGCAATACCCTTATCTTTTAAATTTTTTAAAACTTTTTTTATTTCATCTATAGCAATAGGATCTATTCCAGCAAAAGGCTCATCCAAAAGTATTATCTTTGGAGAGGCGGCTAGTGTTCTCGCTATTTCCACTTTCCTACGTTGGCCACCTGATAGCTGCCTTCCTTTGTGGTTTAGAATTTCTTTAAGACTAAATTCTTCAATTGATTGATTCATAAACTTATCAATATTATTTTTGTCTTTAAAGGATATTTCTGCAAGCCCATAAAGGTTTTCATAAACAGTTAATTCTTGGAAGATTGAAGGCTCTTGAGGTAAATATTTAATACCCATATTAGACCTTTTATGCATTGGAAGATGAGAGACATCTAAATTATTAAAAATAATTTCTCCAGATTCAAGTGGTATAAGTCCAGCTATCAAATAGAATGTAGTAGTTTTTCCTGCTCCATTTGGACCCAATAAACCATTTATAGATCCTTTATTAATTTCGAAGCTAATTTCATTAACAATAATTTTATCTTTTATGGACTTAGAAACTTTTTTTAAATTTAGCATTTTAATATCAAGCTATTTGCTAGAGCTCATTTTTCCATTTTCAGGATTAAAAATAATAGAATTAGATGAGATATTAATATTGTCATAGTTCATTACCGCAGACCCAATTAATTGAACTTTGCTGTTATTAAAGAAAATTATTTTGCTAGCATTGCCATTAAATGTTTTCGAACTATCTAATGAGCTTATTGAAGAGGGCAGTCCTTCTAAAGTCATTGTTTTATCTAATTCATTGTATATAGCACTATCTGACTTAAGGACTAATTTACCTGTATCTAATATTACATTATTTGAAAATATAATTTGATTATCTTTAGGTGAAATAACTATAGATGTAGCATCAATCTCTAGATTTTCAATATATGATTCAGAATATATAACCGAGTTAAAAAATATAGCGCAGATAAAAAATAGTTTACTGTAATACAATTTATAAAATCCTAGCTTGAATTAAATCATGCATTGAAAGTACACCAATATTCTTTGTTCCATTCATTACTACTAGGGTAAAAATTTTATTTTTTTCCATAATTTCTGCAGCATCTATTGCGAGCGAAGATCCATCAATTGTTCTAAATTTTTTGGTCATAACATCTTTAATTTTCGTGGTATTAATATCTACTTTTTGATTTAAACATCTTCTTAAATCACCATCAGTAAAAATGCCAATTATTTTAGACTTGTCCTTTACTAAAGTAATTCCAAGTCCTTTTTCAGTTATTTCTATAAGGGCATTAGATAGCAAAGTATTTTTTTCCACTAATGGAATAGCATCATCTTTATGCATAATGTGCTGCACTTGAGTAATAAGTTTCTTGCCTAATTTTCCAGCAGGATGCGAGCTTGCAAAGTCATTTTTTGTAAATCCCTTAGATTCTAGAAGGGCTATAGCCAAAGCATCGCCAAATGCTAGAGCAGATGTGGTTGATGTAGTTGGCGCTAGGTCTAATGGACATGCCTCATTTTTGGTATTTAAAACAATAGGAATATCAGAAGACTTGGAAATTGTTGAGTTTTTCTTACCTGTTAAGGATGATAATTTATATGAAAGTCTTTTTAGGGACGGAATAATATTAATGATCTCATCTGTTTCACCTGAATTTGATATTAACAGAACAATATCTTTTTTTTCTATAAGTCCCATATCTCCATGAGCAGCCTCAGTGGGGTGAATAAAAATAGACCCAGTACCAGTGCTTGAAAGAGTAGCAGATATCTTTTGTCCAATATGACCTGACTTTCCAACACCCATAATTATAAACTTACCATCACTAAGACGAATCTCATCACACAAATGTTCAAAATTATTATCAAGCTGTGAAGATAAGCTTTTAATAGCATCGGATTCGATCTTGAAAGTTCTTTTGGCTGAGGCTATGTAGTTAAATTTTTTCATATATTTTCGATCATTTGCTCAATTTTTATTTGTATCTAACTGGTATAATAGACCAATGTTAAAAGCACGTAAAAATTTTTTATCTTTATTATTATTTTCTTTGTTATCAAGTAACCTTCAATCCCAAGAAGATCCATATGTATTTATTGATGAAAATGCTCAAAAAATGGTGGTTGTCCTTATAGAAAATAAAAATCTATTTTTACAAGATAGACTAGCATATGAAAATAAAATAAAAGAGATTTTTGAACCAATGATAGATTTCAGAAGGGTTGCTGCTGGAGTGATGGGCAGAAAGCATTATATTAATGCATCGCCGGAACAACGAATTGAATTTGTAGAAATATTTCGTGATTCCCTTCTTGATACATACGCAGAAACACTTGCACAATGGGAAAATCAAAATATAGAAACTATTTTTCCTAATATAAAAGATTTTTCTGATAAAAAAAGTATAGAAGTAAAACAAATACTGAATACAGGCAGCAGTAAATATCCAATATCATATAAATTAAGAAAGAATAAAGATGGCTCATGGATGATTATTAATATTATTGTGAATGGGGTCAATCTAGGACTAACATTTAAAAATCAGTTCCAAGCATTGGCATTAAAAAATAAAGACAGTATTGAAAAAACAATTGAAGACTGGGTTTCAGATGCTGGGGATGCAGGAATAAGTGGATAAAAATTTAATTCAAGATATCATTCTTAAGCAAATACCCGATGCTCAATGCTCATTTATTGGTGAGACTTGTAATTTAAAGTTAGTTGTTATTTCACCAGTTTTTAAAAACCTTTCTCTTATAGAGCAACATAAATTAGTTTTAAACCCATTAAAAGAAAAGTTTGAGTCTGGATCTCTCCATGCGTTAAGTTTGGAAACAAGAATAGGTTAAACATGGAAAAACTTTTAATTAAAGGTGGAAATTCACTGAATGGAACAATTAAATGCGCAGGCGCTAAGAACGCTGCCTTGCCAATGATATCTGCAACAATTCTATCCTCAGAAAATGTGATTCTTAAAAATCTACCTTATCTTCAAGATATTACTACTATGTTTGAATTATTAGGATCAATGGGTGCAGAAATTGTTCTTAATGAGAATATGGATTTTAATATTTCATCTAATAATCTTCAGGATACTGAAGCAAGATATGAGCTAGTTAAGACTATGAGAGCATCAATATTGGTTTTAGGACCACTTGTTGCAAAATATGGCAAAGCTAGAATTGCTTTACCTGGTGGATGTG
This sequence comes from uncultured SAR86 cluster bacterium, assembly GCA_905478035.1. GTDB lineage: Bacteria > Pseudomonadota > Gammaproteobacteria > Magnimaribacterales > D2472 > SCGC-AAA076-P13. The sequence goes on from CAJQGX010000039.1 coordinate 10,811, forward strand.
CAATTGGGTCAAGACCAGTCAATTTTCATCTTGATGCACTGGAGCAGCTTGGAGCAAAGATTGTTTTAAGAAATGGTTATATTGAAGCAACTGCAGATGAGCTTATAGGTACAAAAATTAAATTTGATGGCATTACTGTTACAGGTACTGAAAATATAATGATGGCTGCAACCTTAGCCAAGGGGACCACACATCTGACAAATGTAGCAAAAGAGCCTGAAATTTTAGATTTAGCTAATTTACTTAATGCTATGGGAGCAGATGTCCAAGGAGCTGGAACAGATGAAATCATAATAAATGGTGTTGCAAATCTTAAAGGGACATCTTTTAGTATTCCTGCTGATAGAATTGAGGCTGGAACATATTTAGTAGCAGCTGCTGTTACTCACGGTAACGTTCTTGTAGATGGTATTAATCCGGAAAGACTAACAAAGGTTATTCAAAAGCTTGAAGAGTGTGGAGCAACTATATCAACAACTGATAGTTCGATTGCATTATCAATGGAAAACAAAGAATTAAAACCAGTTGATATAACTACTGCTCCATTTCCTGAATTCCCTACAGATATGCAAGCTCAATTCTCAGTGATGAATGCCATTGCCAATGGCACATCAAATATTTATGAAACTGTTTTTGAGAATAGATTTATGCATATCCAAGAATTAAATAGGATGGGTTGTGATATTGAAATCAATGGCAATCAAGCAATAATTAAAGGCGTTAAAAGTTTGTATGGTGCTGAAGTAATGGCAACGGATTTGAGAGCATCAGCTAGCTTGATTTTGGCAGGTCTTTGTGCTTCTGGACAAACTACAGTTAGTAGAATCTATCATATTGATAGAGGATATGAGCGAATAGAAGAGAAGCTTAATTATTTAGGTGCTGAAATACTAAGACTCCCTAGTTAAATTTTTCAATTTCATCAGACGAAATTGAAACAAGTCTAACCTGACCATTAGAGCTAAGAATTTTTAGCTTGATAATTTCATTAAATGTAAGAGATTTTAAAGATTCAGTTAGATTCTTCCATGAACTAGAAGCTTCATTAATCTCAATTATAATATCAGTTGCTCTAACCCCGCTTTCATAAAGCGGACCGAATTTATCTATCTCAATTATTCTTAGACCATTTAGTAACTGATTGTTTAAATTTATCCTCACATCCCCAACTCTAAAATTCCCAATCCATGCAGACCTCACTTTTCCATATTGGATTATTTCAGATGTTATCTCAGCAATGTTATTAGACGGTATAGCGAAACCTAGCCCTTGATATGCCCCGGTTTTTGAAAAAATTTTAGTATTAATACCTATCAGATTACCTTCTTCATTTATTAATGCTCCACCAGAATTACCAGGGTTAATTGCTGCATCGGTTTGTATAAGCTCTAAGTATGGATTTCCATACTCTCTTCCTGTTGCACTTATGATTCCGCTTGATACTGAAATTCCTATTCCGTATGGATTGCCGATAGCAAGAACTTTATCGCCAGTTTTAATATGAGAGCTATCTGCTATATTAATAGGGCTAAGAGAATCTTCAGATGATATTTTCAAAACTGCAATATCAGAATTAATATCAAAGCCAATAATCTTAGCTATATTCTCTTTTCCATTTGCAAGCCTAACTTTTATAACCCTTCCTTTAGAGACAACATGGAAATTTGTAACTATATATCCATCATTAGAAAATATAACACCTGAACCAATAGAGATAGGTGCAGGGGAATACAAATTATTGTTGTAAGAAGCAACTATGACTACTGAAGAAATAGATTTTTCAGTAGCTTTAACAAATTTATTGTTATCATGAGATATATAAATCGATGTAACTATAGATGCTAATCCAATTAAGACCAAATAACGTATCTTTATCCCTTTTAAATAATTCATAATAATATGATCCAAAATATCATTGATGATCTAAAAATCCAAGACATTCAACCCGATACGGACCAACTCAACCTTATTGAAAGTTTAGTTAAAAGCCAAAAAGCTGAGAATGGTATTTTTAATAATCTCTTAAAGAGTAATAAAATAAGAGGTGCATATGTATGGGGTGATGTTGGAAGAGGCAAAACTGCAATTCTACGATCATTCATGAAGCAATCTATAAAAAAATCATACTCTTATCACTACATTGATCTTATGAATGATATTCATAAAAAACTGAAAGATCTCTCAAGCATTAAAAATCCCATAGATACTATTGCAAAAAACTATTACAGCAACTATGAGATAATTTTTATTGATGAATTTCAAGTTGAGGATGTTGCAGATGCCATGATAATTGGAAATTTATTAAATCAACTAACCAAGAAAGGGGTTCAGCTTTATATTACATCAAATGCTCATCCAGATGATTTATACAAGGATGGACTTCAGCGTCAAAAGTTTATTAAATCCATGGAATCTCTAAAAAATAACTTAATCATCTATGAGCTTAAAGGACTGATTGATTATCGAATGCGTAATATTCATCAATTCAATAAAGATCAATCAAAAGCTATGTCTCCAATGACTGATAAAAGTATAGAAATTTTTTTAAAAGCTAATTTTAGCGATGAAGCAATTCATTATGATAGTTTTTTAATTAACTCTCGAGAATTTAAATGTAAAGCTTACTCAAAAAATTTTTTATGGATCTCATACGCAAATTTTTTTGGACAGCCAACCGGTTCAAAAGATTTTATTGAAATTTGTAATAATTTTGAGTGGGTGTTTATAAATGACTTTAATGAATATGATGACGATCATGCAGATATTATTAGAAGATTTATTTCTTTTATTGATATAGCTTACAGAGAAAATATTAAAGTTAAGTTTTTTATTCAATCAGAATCTATTAATAGATTATATAAAGGATCAAAATTATCTCTTCTATGGAATAGATGCGCTAGCAGACTCAAAGAAATGCAAACTATTGAATATTTAGAATCTGCTAAAAAATAAAAAATAATGCTTATAAATATTGCTAATTTATCTTCAAAACATTAATATTCGCATCTTACAAAAATATGACTATGAAAACATTCGCACTAAAAAAAGAAAATGTAGACAGACAATGGTTTGTTATTGATGCATCTGACAAAATTCTAGGAAGAGTTGCTACGAAAATAGCTGATAGAATCAGGGGTAAAGATAAGCCAACTTTTACACCTCATACAGATGGCGGAGATTATGTTGTTGTAATTAATGCTGAAAAAATTAAGGTCACTGGTGAAAAATTTAATGATAAGAAATACTACACCCATTCTCTATATCCAGGCGGCTTAAAAACTAAAACCTTTAGAGAAATGAATGAAAAGCATCCTGAAAGAATTATAGAGGAAGCTGTTAAAGGTATGCTTCCAAAAAATAAGCTAGGAAAATCAATGATTAAAAAACTTAAAGTATTTAGTGGTCCTGATCATGACCATGAATCACAACAACCAATAGAGTGGAATCCAAAAATATGACATCAGAAATTCATTACGCAACTGGAAGAAGAAAGACATCTTCTGCCAGAATTTATCTATCATCTGGAAAGGGTAATATAACTGTTAATGATAAAAAATTAGATGTTTACTTTGGAAGGAAAGTAGCTCAAATGCTAGTCATGCAACCTATCGAAATGACAGAACTTGAGGGTAAACTTGATATTAATATTAAAGTCAAGGGTGGCGGTAGCTTTGGTCAAGCTGGTGCAATTAGACATGGAATTTCAAGAGCTCTAATAGCATTTGATGAGGAATTAAGACCTCAGCTTAAGAAGGCTGGTTTATTGACTCGAGACCCTAGAAAAGTCGAAAGAAAGAAACCTGGCTTAGTAAAAGCTAGAAAAAGTAAACAGTTCTCAAAACGTTAATTCTTTCAAATTTCTATATAAGAATTAGTGGTATAATCTGCCTGTTTTTTAGTACACAATAAACAAGAAAAAAGGATTAATGCAAGAAAAAGACAATACAAGAAGGAAAGTGCTTATTGGCTTAACAAGCGCAGTAGGGCTATCTGGAGTTCCTTTTGCAGCAACACCATTTATAGCAGCCTGGAATCCAAGTGCTAGAGCAAAAGCAGCGGGAGCATCTGTAAAGATTGATGTTTCAAAAATGCAATACGGACAACAGATTCAAGTCGCATGGAGAAAGCAACCGGTATTCATCATTAGACAAACAAAAGAAAGTCTTGCTGGTCTTCAAGAAACCTTACCAAAGCTTTCTGATCCTAATTCAGAAGCTATAGATGAGCCATATAGAGGTTTAAATAACACAAGATCTAAAAGTAGTGAATATACTGTCATTGCTGGTGTTTGTACTCATCTTGGATGTTCACCAAAATATCATCCCGAAGTAGAACCCAAGCCATGGGATGCAACATGGTCTGGAGGTTTCTTTTGTCCCTGTCACGGTTCAATGTTTGACATGGTTGGAAGAGTTTTTAAAGGAGTTCCAGCTCCAACAAATCTTCCTGTTCCTCCTCATTATTTTGATGGCAACATTTTAACAATAGGCGAAGATGGAGGAATGGCTTAAATGAATAGTATGTTCGGAAAAATGTTTGGGTGGTTTAATAGTAGGCTTCCAATAGTAAATACTTTTGAGAGACATCTTTCAAAACATCCCGTTCCATCTAAAGTTAATTTTTGGTATCTATTCGGAGCATTGGCATCAGTAGTTCTTATTATTCAAATTGTTTCGGGTATTTGGCTAATAATGCCATACTCAAATACTGAAGAGCAGGCATTCTCGTCAATAGAATACATTATGCGAGATGTTGATTATGGGTGGGTTATTAGATATATGCATACAACTGGTGCTTCAATGTTTTTTGCAGTTGTTTATTTGCATATGTTTAGAGGACTGTTATATGGCTCCTATCAAAAACCAAAAGAGTTGGTCTGGGTTTTTGGATGTGCTATTTATCTAGCTATGATGGCAGAAGGGTTTTTAGGCTACGTTTTGCCATATGGGCAGATGTCTTACTGGGGTGCTCAGGTAATTATTTCTTTATTTGGTGCAATTCCCTATATTGGAGAGTCACTTGAACTATGGGTACGAGGAGACTATTACATATCTGGAATAACAGTATCAAGGTTTTTTGCACTTCATGTTGTTGCATTACCTTTAGTCTTAATTGCTCTTGTATTTCTTCATCTTGTTGCCTTGCATGAGGTTGGTGCTGGAAATCCTGAGGGAGTAGACATAGAAGCGCATCTAGATGAAGATGGAGTTCCGCTTGATAGTGTTCCATTTTTTCCTTACAAAGTCCTTAATGCTCTTGTAGGTATTGGCGTATTTATGACGGTTTTTGCAATTATAATGTTCTTTTTTCCAGAAGGCGGAGGCTATTTTATCGAAATGGCTAATTTCGAAGAAGCTAATCCATTAGTCACACCAGAACATATAGCACCCGTTTGGTACTATTCTCCATATTATGCAATGCTCAGAGCTGTTCCTGATAAGTTAGGTGGCTTGATTGTAATGGGTTCAGCAGTAGCTATTTTATTTGTTGTACCTTGGCTTGATAATAGTAAAGCGGCATCAATTAGATACAAAGGAGTTTATTCAAAAGTAGCTATAGCTTTATTCGGTATAAGTTTTTTAACACTTGGTTACCTTGGCACTGTAGGTGTTACTGAAGTCAGAAAGACAATGAGTGTTATATGTACTGTTATTTATTTCGCTTTTTTCATTCTAATGCCAGTTTATACAAAGTATGAAATAACCAAGAAAGTTCCAGAACGACTATGAATCAAAAAAATATAATGAACATAAAAATAATTAAGTTTTTTACATTTTTCTCATTAGTATTTTCTATAAATTATCTATATTCTGCAGAAGGCGGGCCATGTAAAGATTATGGTGAATGCGATAAATTTAAATATTCTCTTAATGATATGGAATCATTGCAAAGAGGAGCATCAACGTTTCTAAATTATTGTTATGGGTGTCACTCTCTTCAATATTCAAGGTGGGGTAGAGTAGCAAAAGATCTCCAAATTCCTGAAGATATCTTTTTTGATAATCTAATATTTGATAAAAGTATTAAAGCTGGAGATCTTATGACTGGAGCTATGGTTGATGAAGAATCAGCTCAGTGGTTTGGTGTTGCACCGCCTGATCTAACCTTAGTGAGCAGGGTTAGAGGAGATGACTGGTTATATTCTTATCTAAGAACTTATTACGAAGATTCATCAAAACAATATGGGGTAAATAATCTAGTTTATCCAGGTACAGCAATGCCAAATGTTCTTGCAGCTCTTCAAGGAAATCAGAAACTTATATGTAAAAATATTCCCATACTAGCTAGCAATGGTGGTGAAAAGCGGGATGATTTAGGTAATACTCTTACAAAAGAGAAATGTGGATTTCTGGAAGTTGAAAAAGGTACAGGCACTCTAACTAAAGATGAATTTAATAATGTTATTTACGATTTAACAAATTTTCTTGTTTATGTAGGTGAACCGGCAAAAGCAACAAGGGAAAGAATTGGCTGGTATGTTATTTTTTATTTTTTAATATTCACAGCATTATCAGCTCTTTTATATAGGGAATATCACAAAGACTATCATTAAAAAAATAGGGAAAAATTATGATTTTATATTCAGATAGAGACGATCATTACAGTCAAAGAGTGAGAATAGTTCTTGCAGAAAAGGATATTACTGCTGAGATCAAAGAATCTAAGCCTGAAGAAACACCTGAAGATATTTTGTCAATAAGCCCTTATCATAAATTACCGATATTGGTTGACAGAGACTTAGCAATCCACGATCCATCTGTAATGATGGAATACTTAGATGAAAGATTTCCTCATCCACCACTACTTCCTGTTTATCCAGTTGCAAGAGCAAACAGCAGAACTTTAATGTTAAGAATTGACAGAGAGTGGTGTCCTATAGTTGATACTTTGATAGCTGGTGAACTTCCAGAAAAAGAATTAATTAAACTTAGAGAAGAATTACTTCATGAAATCTCATCAATAGCTCCAACCTTTAAAGAGTTTAAATATTTTATGAGTGATGAATTTACCCTTGTTGATTGCTGTTTTGCACCAATTCTTTGGAGGCTGCCTTCAATAGGAATAAGGCTTCCAGTTAATAGGCATCTTAAACCACTGATAGACTATCAAAAAGAAATATTTAAGAGACCTGGTTTTTTAGACAGCCTGTCTTCTTTAGAAAGAGATCTTAAAGAAGAGTAGATATATTTTCTTGATCTACTCTCCAAAATACTAGCTCTCTTTGAATGCATTCATTTCTCTTATAATTTATAGCGCCTGAATTAAGCAATACATAAGCGTCTGAAATATTGGCTGACTTCAATTTTTCTACTAATAATAAGTCATCAATTAAGCCTCTTTTAATTTCATTATGAAATGATTCTATTGTTGGATTGTTGATAATTTTTTTAAAAAAATATTTCGGAGAAGGTAAGAGTAAATCATTAAAATCTCCTAGCTGCTTAGTATTAATTGCACCTAATAAAATTTCACTGGAAGAATAAAAATCATTATTTATCAAATAACTCCTAAATATTGGAACAATAGATTTACCAGAAGAATAATCCATTAAAAAGTATACTTTTTTAAAATCCTTTCTTTCTCTTGGGGTATGTTCTATTTGAATATTTTGATCTAAATTTTGAATTTTATTTTTCCTTGCAAGGCTCTTATCAATACCTAAAATATCTTGAGAATGTTTTTCATGATTTAAATCATTAATTAAAGAAAACTTAGCATCAGGAAATGCTTGTTTTAAGTTATTGGCATAATCTTCAAATGATTTTGTATAAACAACTAAAACATCTACAGAATCGGAGGATTTAAATATAGAATTTTCGATCATGTTTGCCTGATCTCGAATATAACTATTACAAAAATATAGTAAATTTGAATCAAGAAGATTGTTATCTATTTCATCGCCATCCGGATTATTAAAACCTATATTAAATTTGACATCATTTTTTAGAATAGATTCAACAATATATTCTTTGTTTTGCTTGCTTGTTTTATAACTCTTATCTATGAGCTGTATATCCGAAATTTTTTTATTATTGAAAATTGCCTGCTGAGTTTGAGAAATAAATTTTTTTTTAATATAACCACTATTTATATACTCATTAATTTTTCTATAAAATTCAGGATCATTTTTTTTATATTGAAATAATTCTTCAAGATGTAATAAAATTTCACTTCTAAGCTCATTTGAAATATTTTCATTATCATTGACCATTGCATGAATGTAAGAAGGCTCATGGATATCAATATTATTTGTTTTACTTGAAGTTGGAATAGATGTACATCCTGATAGAGCAAGAATTAAGGTAAGTAAAATAAATGTTAAGCTAGGTCTCGTCACTTTTATAATTATTATTATGTTAAATCTTTTATCAACACCAATCGGTAACCTTAATGATATATCACTTAGAGCTATAGATGCTCTTAAAGATGCAGATTATATTTATGCAGAGGATACAAGAGTTACTAATAAGCTTTTAAATTTCTTAAAAATTGAAAAGAAATGCAGAACCTTACATGAGCATAATGAAGAGCTTGTTAGCCAAGAAATTATAAAGTTATTAAATAAAAATAATAAAATTATATTAGTCTCAGATGCTGGAACGCCTTCAATATCAGATCCTGGATATTATTTAGTCCAACAGTGCATTGAACAAAATATTTCTTTCTCGCTTATACCAGGCCCATCATCTGTAATAAGCGCATTAGTGATGTCTGGGTTATCTACATCTAGTTTTTCTTTTCTTGGTTTTGTGCCAAGAAAAAAGAGTCAAAAAAAAGATTTTTTTAATTTATTAAGACATGAAAGAAATACAGTAATCCTATTTGAATCTGCAAAAAGAATTGAAGATACATTGCAAGTAATTCGAGATGAGTATTCTTCAAAAAATAAGATTGCTTTATGCAGAGAAATGACAAAACTTCATGAAACTATAGAGAGAGGGTCTATAGAAAATGTATTGCAAAGATTAAAAGATGGAAGAGTTGTTCTTAAGGGAGAGTTTGTGATTGTTATTGAAAGCTCCTCACTTGATAAACCAAATTTTATAATTGATAAAAAAATTAAAGAATCTTTCTTAAAATTTTTACCAGCGAAAGATGCAGCTAAACTTATTTCACTTTTAACTAAAGAAAATAAAAGAGACATTTACAAGCAACTATTAGATTAACAATTTATAATGTAATTGAGTTGGTCGGGTGATCGCTAGTTTACTAGAGGAAAGTCCGGACTTCATAGAGCAGGACGCCAGGTAACGCCTGGGAGGCGTGAGTCTACGGAAAGTGCAACAGAAAGTATACCGCCAATTTTAATTGGTAAGGGTGAAATGGTAGGGTAAGAGCCTACCGCTTAGTTGGAGACAAGTAAGGCATTGTAAACCCCAGTCCGAAGCAAGACCAAATAGAAATCCTTTTAAGTTGCTCGCTTAGGATTTGGGTAGGTTGCATGAGTATTATGGCAACATAATACCTAGATAGATGATCATCATTTACAGAATCCGGCTTATAGACCAACTCATAATATACATACTTTATGTTAACAGTGCTAAAAAGTGTGTAAATGTGTTGCAAAGTGTGTAAAAAATCTATATATTTTGACAATGTATGGTTTAAATACAGTTTCATTGGACTCTAAAGGTAGATTAGCTATTCCAGCTAAATATCGTTCAAATTTAGTTGAAAATAATGAAACAAAAATTGTAGTAACAAAAGACCCACAATATCCGTCTCTAAAAATTTATCCCGAATCAGAATGGAATAAAATTTCATCAAAACTTCAGTCACTGCAGGGTTTAGATCCTATAGTTAGAAGTCTTCAATGGACTATTCTAGGAAATGCGCATGTAATTGATATAGATCTTGCAGGAAGAATGCTGGCATTAATTCCACTAGAATTACGAAAATATGCTGATATAGCAGATCAAAAACAGATTTGTATTATTGGGATGGGCGATAAATTTGAGGTATGGAATATTAATAATTGGGATAAGAGACAAATGGGCGGCCCTTTGTCTACAGAAATTTTAGATGTAGTACTTCCAGAGAGTATTAAATCAATGTCATTTTAACAGGGGATATGTGATGAATTTTGAAGTAATTGGTCAAGCAGTTGAAAATGCAAAAATAAAAGTTGTAGGGGTTGGTGGAGCAGGAGGAAATGCAGTCATTCATATGATTAATCATAATATTGAGGGCGTCGATTTTATTTGTGCTAATACAGATACACAAGCGCTATCAGAGGCAAATGGCGCCATTACATTAAAACTTGGTAATGGTCTTACAAAAGGTCTCGGCGCTGGCGCAAATCCTGATGTGGGTAGAAAAGCAGCAGAAAGTGATAGAGCTGCAATTGAAGAGCTTCTTGTCGGCGCAGATATGATATTTATAACAGCTGGAATGGGTGGTGGTACCGGGACAGGTGCAGCTCCAGTAGTAGCATCAATTGCTAAAGATATGGGTGCATTAACTGTAGCAGTAGTAACTAAGCCATTTAAATTTGAAGGAAAAAAGAGGATGTCAGCAGCTGAGAAAGGACTAGCTGCATTAGTTGAAGAAGTTGATAGTCTTGTAACAATTCCTAATCAGAAACTTTATGAAATTCTTGGTGAAGATACAGCAATGCAAGATGCTTTTGCAAAAGCAGATGATGTATTAAAGGGTGCTGTTCAAGGTATATCAGATATTATTATGAAAAAAGGTCATATCAATGTTGACTTTGCAGATGTAAAAACAGTTATGTCAGAAAAAGGCATTGCTATGATGGGAACTGGCAGAGCAAGCGGCAAAAATAGAGCAGAAGCAGCAGCTACCCAAGCAGTCAAAAGCGAGCTTCTAGAAGACATCAACCTTAAAAATGCAAGAGGTGTTTTAGTTAATATAACAGCCGCAAAACCTACACTAGGCGACCAAACAGAAGTAGCTGATATTGTTGAAGAAATAGTTCATGAAGATGCAAATATTATTTATGGTCTGGTTTATGATGAAACTGTAGATGATGATTTGCTTGTAACAATAGTAGCAACAGGTGTTGATCAAAGAGCGCCAACTTTAGTTATTGATAACCAACCATCTATTCAGCTAAATCCAGTAGGATTAAGAAAGGATGATATTGATCAGAAAGGGGGCACATCGTCTGCAGCGGAAATTGATTTCCTTGATGTGCCAACTTTTATGAGAAAACAAGTAGATTGATATGCTTCACTTTCCAGTATTACTGGAAGAGTCTTTAGATTTTCTCATCCAAAAAAAAGATGGCAAATATGTAGACTGTACATATGGAAGAGGTGGACATACTCAAGCCATATTAAGCAAGATAGATATCAATGCGCATCTTACCTCATTTGATAAAGACTTAGAGGCTTTTAATCATGCATCACTCATTACAAATAAGAATTTTAATGCCGTTCACAATTCATTTAATAAATTAGAAGATACCTTTCCTAAGGAAAGTATCGATGGAATTCTTTATGATTTAGGAACCTGTTCTACTCATTTTGATGAAGGTGATAGGGGATTTAGCTTCCTTCATGATGGCCCTTTAGATATGAGGTTTAATACCACAAAAGGTGAGCCTTTATCTTTATGGATTAAGAAAGCATCTCAAAAAGAAATAATGGATGTCTTATATGAATATGGGGATGAAAAGCATGCAAAAATTATTTCAAGAAATATCCTAGATCATAGATCAAAAAATGAAATAAAATCTACCATACAATTAGCAAATATTATTGAAGACATATATCCAGAAAAAAGAAAAAAAATACATCCTGCTACTAAGTCTTTTCAAGCATTTAGAATACATATCAATAATGAATTAGATGAACTAAAACAATCTTTAGATCAAGCAAGCAACATTCTTGTAAAGAACGGTATTATTGTTGTAATTTCCTTTCATTCGCTAGAGGACAATATAGTAAAAGAATTTTTTAAACCAAGTATCAGAAATTTTCCTAAAGACATTCCATTAAATACTATTGAAGAAAAAGATTTTGAGTGCATAGCGAAAAAAATTAGACCCACAGATAATGAGATCGCTTTAAATAAGCGCTCAAGAAGTGCAATTATGAGAGTTTTTAAAAAAATATAGTGACTAAATCAAATAATATCATTTTATTACTATTATTATTCTTCTTATGCTTTTTATCTTTGGAGCAGATAAAGCTATCTTTTGAAATAAGTAGATTGCACTCAAACCAAGAAAATTTAAGAAAAGAATATGAAAACTTTAAAGATACAAATCTTAAGTTAATTACTCAATTCAATACTAACAATTCGCCAGCAAGTATTGAAAAAATTGCTAAAGAAGAGCTCGGTATGATTAAGAAGAGAGCAAAAAAAATAAATATTACAAATACGAATGAAGAAAATTAGCATTATCAATTGGCGATTTATCTTAGTATGTATCTTTTTTAGCTTATCTATTGCTGCAATCGCTTACAAAATTATATCCCTGCAAATAGATGATAGTATCTTTTTAAAAAATGAAGGCAAAAAAAAATATATTAAATATAGAAATATAAACCCAGTAAGAGGAACTATTTATGATAGGAATAATTTTCCATTAGCTGTTTCTATAATTAATTATGATCTTTATGCACTTAAAGACCTAGATAAAGCAAAATTTATTTTAATAAAAGATCTTATTTCTTTGGACAGTAATCTAAAGATTGATGAATCATTCCCAAAAAAAACTCTAATTAAAAAAGGACTATCAAGAAATGAACAATTAATTATTGAAGAGCTTAAAAATAATAAACTTGAAGTAGAAATCAGACATAGCAGACATTACCCCTTAGGAGATCAAATAGCACCTCTTATCGGGTTTTATGGAAAAGACAGGGCTCAAGAAGGGCTTGAAAAAAGTTATGACTCAGTGCTTTCTGGAAAGAATGGTAAAGAAAAATTCCATAAAAATGCTAAACAAAAAATTATCTCTAAACCGATAGAAGTTGATAAAGCAATTCAAGGGATAGATATAGTTCTAACTATTGATTCAACAATTCAATTTTATGCTTACAAGTATCTTGTAGAGGCAATTAAAGAAAATAAAGCAAAGGCAGGAAGTGCTATTGTCCTTGATAACTTTAGCGGAGAAGTGCTTGCTATTGCTAGTTATCCCTCATACAACCCAAATGATCCAGGTAGAGTTATTCAGAAGAATAGGGCTCTTATAGATGCATATGAGTTGGGTTCAGTGCTTAAACCAGTCCTACTCTCATCTGCAATAAATAATAATATTTTTGATCCTGACCAGCCTATAGAGATTCCAAGAAGGCTTAAATTAAATGATAAGATAATTAGTGATTATAAAAGTTATGAAAAACTTAGTCCTAAAGAGATCATTGCTTTTTCAAGTCAAGTCGGGGCATCAAAAATTGCTCTTATGCTTGGGTATGATGAATTAAAAACTGCTTACTATGACTTTGGATTTAGTAAGCCGATCTCAATAAACTTTCCATCCGCTGCATTTGGGATAATGAACATTAAAGAAAAAATATCTGATAAAGAATTAGCAAGTTTAGGTTATGGATATGGTTTAACAATTAGCCCATTTCAAATCGCTTCTGCATATTCAGTATTTGCAAATAAAGGAATTTATAAAGATTTTAAATTACTAAAAAATGATGAAGTAACAAAAAGTAGAATTATTTCCGCGGATTCTGCTAAACATACCTTAGAAGCTCTAAAGAATGTTGTTAGCATAGGAACAGGAAAAATGGCAGATATTAGAGGATATACTGAGGGTGGCAAAACCGGAACAGTTCATAAAACATCTTATGGCAAAGGATATGCTGATGATTCTTATAGAGCCTCATTTGTTGGAATAGCACCTCTTTCTAATAAGTCATTAACAATTTTTGTTTCAATTGAAGAGCCTGGTTTAAATGCATATTCGGGAGGAATGGTTGCAGCGCCATTATTTAAAAAAATAGCTGATAGCTCTCTTAACTATCTTGGGTATATTGAAGATGAGTAACTTAGAAAATATATTGGGAATTAATTTTCCAAAAGAAATAAATATCAATGGAGTGACTAATTGCTCCCATAAGGTTAAGGATGGATTTATTTTTTTTGCCCTTGATGGGATAAATACCCACGGCAGTAAATACATTTCACATGCAATTGACTTAGGCGCATCATTAGTTATTCACAATGATTCAAGCTACCTATCTAATAAAAAAAATATTATTTTTGTAGATGATTTATGTAATTTTGATGCTCTGACAAATAAAAATAAAGTTTTCATATTCTTGGAAGAGTTTTATAAACTTCATGATATGCAGAGTAAAAATAATTACTTTGCATTTACAGGAACAAATGGGAAAACTTCTACTGCTTATTTAACCCATCAGATGCTAGTAAAAAGCGGCTATGATTCGCTATATATTGGAACTTTAGGAACAAAATATAATAATGAAGTTTTAAATAAAAGCATTTCATCGAAAACAACACCAGATATTTTTGAGTTTTTTGAAATTTTTAGCTTTTATAACTTTCATGATTCTGTATCAGTTTGTATAGAAATTTCTTCACATGCATTATCTCAAAAAAGATTGAAAGCCATTTCTTTATATAACTCTGCAGCTCTTCTTAACATTGGAACAGATCATCTTGATTACCATAGTAATTTAAAAGAATATACCGATATAAAATTTCAAATATTTAATCCATCTAGTCCATTGATGCTCATAAACGATAATCTCATCGCATATAAGGATAATTATGATTACATTAGGGCAGCAAAGTATCCTTTAACAACAATAAGTAAGGAAAATAAATCAGCTGATATTTATTATGAGATATTTTCTAGCGAAACAGATAAATCATTGTTTAGCATCACAATAAATAATCCTCCGATCGGATATTTTCCCTCATCATGTTATACATATAAATTTTCATGTGAATTATTCCCCGAATTTAATATTGAAAATTTAGTATTTGGAATATGCTCAATAGGCTTCTCTGATTTCTCGCATATGCATACTAATGAACTTGATTACTTAGACCTA
This sequence comes from uncultured SAR86 cluster bacterium, assembly GCA_905478035.1. Lineage (GTDB taxonomy): Bacteria > Pseudomonadota > Gammaproteobacteria > Magnimaribacterales > D2472 > SCGC-AAA076-P13. The sequence continues at coordinate 25,816 of CAJQGX010000039.1, forward strand.
CCTAAAGGAAGAACCGAATTAATTAAAAATATATCTGCTAATGTAATAATAGATTTTGCTCACAATGCTGAAGGCTTGGAATTATTTCTCTCATCAATAAAAAATTATTTTGCAAAGATTGTTGTTGTTTTTGGATGTGGTGGTGATAGAGATAAATTAAAAAGACCAAAAATGATGAAAGCTGCTATAAATAATGCCAGTGAAGTTATTTTTACTTCTGATAATTCAAGAAGTGAGAATTTTAATTCAATATTTTATGATGCTATGGAAGGAAATGATCAGGAGAGAGTTATCCCTATAGAGGATAGAAGAGAGGCAATCATTCATGGAAGCAGCCTTCTTATAGAGAAAGATGATTGTTTGGTTATTCTTGGGAAAGGGCATGAAGAGACACAAGAGATATCTGGCAAAACAATTTTTTTTAGTGATCATGAGGTAGTGAATGAAATTTATAAATAACTCAAATGATCTCTCGAAATTTCTGTGTGTAGAGATTAAAAAAAATGTACCTATTAAAAGTATTTCTACAGATACACGAACTTTAAGAAAAGGCTCTTTATTTATAGCTATTAAAGGCAATAACTTTGATGGAAATGATCATATCTTTACAGCAATAAAGAAGGGAGCATCAATTGTAATAACAGATAGAAGAAAATTTAAGGATTCAAAAGACAAAAGTATTGTATATGTACCAAATTCAATAAGAGCATTAAAAAAAATATCAAAAAATATAATCAATAGTTATAAAGGTGAAGTAGTTGGGATAACTGGAAGTAATGGAAAAACTTCAACTACCAGCTTTATCTCTCAGTGTATTAAAGGAAGCTCAAGCACCATTAAAAATTTTAATAATGAAATAGGAATGCCTTTAAGCATAATAAATGCAAAAAGGAGTTCTACAAGCTTAGTAATGGAGATGGGTGCATCAAACTTTGGTGACATACATTATCTAAGCTCCTTTCTAAAACCGCATGTTGGTGTTATTACAAATATTGGTAAATCTCATCTTGAAAATCTCAAAAATATAAGTGGAGTTTTTAAGGTTAAATCAGAGATTGTTCATAATATTAAAAAGAATGGATGCTTGGTAATACCTTCTGAAAATAAAAAACATCTAAGGCAGTGGAAAGGTATGCGGGATGATATCTCTATTGTGACTTTTGGCTTGAATAAAAATGCAGATTTTTATGCATCAGATATAAAATATAATATAAAAAATACCTCTTTTACAATTTTATCTTCAGTATTTGGGATAGAGCAAAAAATTAACTCTAGTCTTGCTGGAGAGCATAACGTTAAAAATATATTAGCTACCTATGCGGTATTATTTTTTTTAAAAATGCCAGAACAAACTATTTTAAAAAATATTAGTAATATCAAGCTAACTGGTAGACAAGATCAAATTAGTTGGATTAATAATTCAGTATTAATTGATGATTCGTATAATGCGAATCCAGATTCGGTAATGAAATCAATAGACCTTTTAGCAAATTCAAAAAAAAGAAAAATATTAATTTTAGGAGATATGCTGGAATTAGGTAGAATGAGAAAATATATGCATAAAAATATTGGGAGTTATGCATTGCAAAAGAAAATAGATATTTTGATTGGTTTTGGTAATTTAACAAAATATGCTGTAGAAGAATTTGGAAAAAGCGGGGTATATTTTAGTAACGAAAATGAACTAAAAATATTCTTAAAAAAGAACATATCATCAAAAGATACTGTACTTTTAAAGGGCTCTAGAGGTATGCAAATGGAGAAATTTATAAATGTTTGAATATTTAGGAACTGTATTGGTTGATTATGATCCTGGGTTTGATGTTCTAAGGTACCTCACTGTTAGAACACTAGGCGGTGCAGTAACAGCACTTATGATTTCTATATTAATGGGCCCATTTATTATCAAACTTTTAAAGTCTATGCAGTTTGAGCAACATGTTCGAACTCAGGGACCAGAATCTCATTATAAAAAAACTGGTACCCCAACCATGGGAGGTCTCCTTATTTTGTCATCATTGGTTATCTCAACTTTATTATGGGCTGATTTAAGTAATAGATATATATGGGTAGTTTTATTTGTAACAATTTCTTTTGCAATGATTGGGTTTATGGATGACCTTATAAAAATAAAGAAAAAAAGCTCTGATGGTCTATCCTCTAAGCAAAAAATTCTTTTACAAATGGCTTGTTCATTTATATCGGTAGCATATTTATTTTATTCAGCAGAAACTGTTCCAGAAACATCCTTTATCGTTCCATTTTTTAAAGATTTATTGATTCCAATGAGCCCATTTATATTTATTTTTACTGGAATGTTTGTTCTCGTGGGGTCTTCAAATGCTGTCAATCTTACAGACGGTTTAGACGGTTTAGCTATTTTACCTTCAGTACTTATTGCAGGAGCCCTTGGGTTAATTGCATACAGTATGGGAAATCAAATAATAGCAGATTATCTATACTTGCCTCATTTAAAACTTTCAGGCGAATTAATAGTTTTTTGTGGTGCATTAATTGGATCAGGTATTGGTTTCCTTTGGTATAACACATATCCAGCACAAATCTTTATGGGTGATATAGGCTCTCTGACCTTAGGAGCTATACTGGGAATATTAGCAATCATACTTAGACATGAACTTGTTTTCGCAATTATGGCTGGCGTATTTGTTATTGAAACTTTGAGTGTTGCAATTCAGGTCATATCATTTAAAACACGTGGAAAAAGAGTTTTTTTAATGGCGCCTATCCATCATCATTATGAACTTAAAGGCTGGCCTGAACCAAAAATTATTGTACGTTTTTGGATTGTTACTCTTGTATTAATTTTGATCGCATTAGCAACCTTAAAGCTTAGATAAAATTATTAATGAAGTCCCTGATATATGGCTATGGCATCACAGGAAAATCTTTTGAAAGATATTTAAAAAAACAAAATATTGAATATGATATTTATGATGAAAATATTGATTTAAAAATTTCAGAACTTAAATCCTATAAAACAATATATTGCAGTCCTGGTGTTAAAAGAGAGACATTTAAACTACTAAAATCTTCAACAGAAGTTCTTACTGATTTAGATATTTTTCTTAAAGAGGATACATCTATCAAGATTGGCATTACTGGCACAAATAGAAAAAGTACAACTTGCTATCATCTTCATCAAATTTTTCAAAAATTTACTAAAACCAATCTGATTGGAAATATTGGAGAACCAATGCTGGATAATATCAACAATGGTTGTAAGTATTCAATTATTGAACTTTCCAGCTTTCAACTTGATAAAGCTAAGGAGCCAAAATTAGATTTTGGTATTTTACTAAAAATTACTCCGGACCATCTAGATTATCATGAAACTTTTGATGCTTATAAAAAAGCAAAGCATAAATTACTTTCATCAAAGAATACCTGTTTTGAGGATGATCCTTTTAAATTATATCAATGGATTACAGGAAACAATGCTAAGACTATTGAGCTTAAAGATTTGCCATTTCGATTCGAAGAAATAGCAAATTCAATTATTAATGACTCTAAATCTACAAATTCAAGTTCGTTAAAATATGCAGTGGAAAAAGCAAATCATAAATTTGGAATTAACGGATATTATCTAATGTTATGCGGAGATCCTAAAAAAGAACAATTTAAAAGTCTACATATAAGTGGGCCAAAGGGAATTATAGTCTTTGGAGCTCATAAGAATGAAATAATAGATTGTATATCTCATGCCAACAAACATATCTTTAAGAACATAGAAGAAGCATTTGAATTTATTAAAGACTTATCTATAAACACAAATATTTTATTCTCACCTGGTTATCCGAGTGGGAATGATTATAAAAATTTTGAAGAAAGAGGTGATAAGTTCAATTCGCTTGTAAATGAGTTACTTAATGAATCATAAAGCTAATAATTTATTTATTTTAATACCTTTTATATCTTTAGTGTCGATAGGAATTATTATGGTCTCATCTGCTAGTATTTATTTTGCAGATGAAAATTATGGAAATCCTTTTCATTTTGCATCAAGACAGATGTTATTTATTTCTATTGGTCTAATGGCAATGATATTTTTTTCTGTAATCCCATCGGATTTTTTATTTAAATCAGATTGGATTTTTATGCTAATTAGTATCATTCTTCTGTTTGCACTTTTTGTACCAGATATTGGTACCACTGTAAATGGAAGTACTAGATGGATAAGGGTAGGCCCTATAAATATACAACCCTCAGAAATATGCAAATTCAGCTTAATTTTATATATATCTGGTTATTCAGTTAGACGTATGTCTGAGATAGATTCTTTAAGAAGTTTTTTAAAACCCCTTTTCCTTTTATTTGTTATAGCTTTATTAATAATGAGCCAGCCTGACTTGGGATCAACTGCAATAATATGTTTTTTAGTAGTAGGAATTCTTTTTTATGCAGGAATTTCTTTTTTTCAGTTTAGTCTTCTTTCATTCTTAATTGCAGTACTGGGTTATTTGGCTGTATATAATTCTCCATGGAGAATTGCTCGCGTTATGGCGTTTACAGATCCCTTTGCTCCTGAGGTAGTAAATAATGCAGGTTGGCAGCTTTCAAATTCCTTGATAGGAATAGGTCAAGGTGGTTGGTTTGGTCTTGGAATTGGTAACAGCTTCCAAAAAAACTTTTTTCTTCCTGAGGCACATACAGATTTTATTTTTGCGATTCTTGTTGAGGAGTTAGGCGTTGTTGGGGGGTTATTTCTATTATTTTTATTTGTAGTTTTATTTATTGGTATTTTGAGAATAGCTTTAGATTCATTGAAAAAAGGTAGACTATTTCAAGGATATGCCTCCTTTGGTATCTTTATTTTAATAGCAGTTCAGGCACTATTTAATATAGCGGTAAATGTAGGACTTCTTCCTACAAAAGGTCTCACCTTGCCATTTATAAGCTATGGCGGTACAAGTATTATCATAATGATGTCATTAATAGCTATAGTTCTTAGGATTAACAACGAAAACAAATTAATATAAGTATATGAAAATCTTAGTATCTGCAGCAAAAACAGGAGGACATATCTTTCCTGCAATAGCGGTTGCTGACGAATTTAAAAAAAGTGGTCATGAGGTAGTATTTCTAGGATCAGGAGAAAAAATAGAATTAAATGCCATAAGAGAAAAAGATTTCAATCATCAGATTATTAAAATGCATGGTTTTAGAGGAAAGAATATAATTTCAAAATTTAAATTACTTTTTCTTATACCTTTGGGAATTATCAATGTGATTAATTTAATAAGAAAAGAAAAGATAGATGCAATGATAGGTTTTGGCGGATTTATAACAGTGCCTCCTGCAATAGCATTTAAAATTATGAAAAAACCTATTTTTACTCATGAACAAAATTCTGTTCAAGGCTCAGCAAATAAATTACTTTCAAAGCATTCTGCTTTTAATTTTTTAGGCTTCCCCATAAAAAATAACCCGCTAAATAGTATTTTAAGTGGAAATCCTATTAGAGATAATTTTTCTAAGAAGCCTATCCCAAATCATGATAGCCGTAATAATATTAATATCTATGTAACTGGAGGAAGCCAGGGAGCTAAATATATTAATTCAAATATACCAAAAGCTTTAAAGAGCGTTAATAAAAAAATAAATATTAAACATCAGTGCGGTTTTGGTAAGTTATCTGATGTAAAAAATTCATATTTAGAGGCTGATATTAGTGCAGAGGTTAAGGAGTTCTACGAGAGTCCTCAGTCAGCAATTGAATGGTCAGATTTTGTTATCACAAGATCTGGTGCTTTAAGTATCTCTGAAATTTCATCTATGGGAAAAGGTATGTTAATGATCCCTTTACCAATATCGATTGATAATCATCAACTGCATAACGCTATGCATATTGAAGATATAGGTATGGGTTTAGTTCATAATGAAAAAGATGGACTAAAAGATTTGGAAAGCAAGTTATCAAAGGTTATTAGTGAAAAAACATATAATAATTGGAAAGATAGTATGAGTTTAGAGCATATAAATGCAGCATCTTTAATATTTTCAAAAATAATAGAATATTTAAATAAGTAGTATGAATTTTAAAAAAATTAAGCACATTCATTTTATAGGAATCGGCGGATCTGGAATGATAGGTATCGCTAGAGTGCTTTTAAAAAAAGGATACAAGATATCTGGATCAGATCTTGCTGAAACCTCTGAATTAAAGAAACTCAATAAGAGTGGGGCGAAAGTTTATATTGGACATAAGCAGGCAAATATAAAAAAAGCAAATCTCATTGTTGTCTCATCAGCGATAGATGCAAAAAATCCTGAGATTATCGAAGCTAAAAAAAATTCCATAACGATCATCCCAAGAGCTGAGATGCTAGGAAGCTTGATGAAAGGTTATGAAAGTATAGCTATCGCTGGAAGTCACGGAAAAACAACAACAACTAGCATGATTGCAAAAATATATACTGTTGCAATGCTAAGTCCCACATATGTAGTTGGAGGTAAAGTATTAAGTACTAATGAAAACTCAGATCTTGGAGAAGGAAAGCATTTAATAGCTGAGGCAGATGAAAGTGATGGATCTTTTATTCATTTACAACCTGATATAGCAGTTTTAACTAATATTGATGATGATCACCTCGTTCATTATGATAACAACTTTGAAAATCTTCTAAATTCGTTTGTAAGGTTTTCTGAAAATGTTCCATTTTATGGATATCTCATTATTAATATTGATGATAAAAATATAAAGAAAATTTCGAAGCGAATTTCAAGAAAGCAAATTTCTTTTGGCAAATCTAGTCATGCTGATTATCAAATTCAGGATACTTTCTTTGATAAAGGTTGGCATCATTTTAAAATTGTAATTAATAAAAAAGTTCATAAATTTAAGATACAGCTTCCAGGCATTCATAATGTTTACAATGCAGCAGCAGCAATTGCAGTTTCGATGGAAGAAGGAATACCTATTAAAGCTATTAAAAATGGAATAGCAGACTTTAACGGAGTTGGAAGGAGGTATGAAAAACACAAAATCAACATAAAATCTTCATCTAAAATACTTATCGATGATTATGGCCATCATCCCATTGAAGTACTTTCTACAATCCAAGCATACAAAGAAGAATTTCCAAATAGAAAAACTTTGATGATTTTTCAGCCGCATAGATTTTCTAGAACAGCGCAATTATTTGATGACTTTGTGAAAGTTCTTAAAAAAGTTGACACTTTATTTTTATTAGATATTTATGCTGCAAGTGAGAAGCCTATAAAAGGAATTGATTCAAGAACAATTGTTGAAACGTTAAAGCAACAAGGCCATAAGGATGTTACTTATGTTAAAAATCATGATGATATAAATGATCTAATAATGAAAAGAAAAGATGACTTCGAAATTTTAATTACGCAGGGTGCTGGAAGCGTATCATCAGTTTGTAATTCAATAATAAGCGAATGGAAAGCATAAATAAAATTGCCGTACTTTATGGAGGCTCTTCTGCAGAAAGGGAGGTATCAATTGAGAGCGGAAAAAGAGTTTATAATGCAATCATAGATCTTGGTTATTGCTGTGAGAAGTTTGATATAAATAATATTGATGGCTTACATAATCTAACTAATTTTGACTTCATTTTTATAGCCCTTCATGGAGAAGAAGGCGAAAGTGGTAATTTGCAGAAACAACTTGAATCAATTGGGTTGCCTTTTACTGGATCTAACTCAGAGTCTTGTTCATATAGTTGGGATAAATCAATTAGTAAAGATTTAATTAGGAAAAATGGAATAAAAACACCTGATTCAATTCAAATAAATAATTCTTTAAATTTTAATAGAAGTTATGATGATATTCCTTTTGATCATTTTTTTATTAAACCCTCAATGGATGGTTCAAGCATTAATATTTTTGAGATTAAGAATGAAAATGAATATAGAAAAACATTAGAACAATTGAGAGACCTAAATGGGCCATTTATTCTTGAAGAAGCCATTAAACATAAAGAATTTACTGTAACAATTATTGGAGATTCAGTTTTACCTCCTTTAGAGATCAAAACTCAAAATAGTTTTTACGATTATGAAGCTAAATATTTATCTGATGATACTGACTTGGTTGAAGCAAAATATGGCAATGAATGGCTGGCTAATATAAAAGACTTTGCTAAAAATTCTTATCAAGCATTAGGATGTACCGGATGGGCCCGAGTTGATATTCTAGAAGACAAAGATGGAGAATTTTATTTTTTAGAATTGAATTCTAGTCCTGGGATGACTTCACATAGCTGCGTTCCAAAATCAGGTGAGTTTATGGGCTTGAGTTACAATGAAGTTGTTAAAAAAATAATCGATGCATCAGTTTCTTAAATACTTATTTACAATCTATTTTTTTATCAGTTTTAATACTTTTTTAAATGCTAGCAATTTAATTGTTGATATTAATTATGAATCTGGAATGCAACTGGATTCCCAAAAGAACTTTAACAAAAGATTGTCTTTGGTAACTTCTAAAAAAGAACTAAGAAGATTGCTGGATAGTCAAGACTGGATTTCCTCCTATTCAATGCGATCTCTCCCATTTAAAAATGAAGTTAAAATTTCTATAACTAATAGAACTCCAATTTTTATTCTTAATAAGAATTTCTATATTGATAAAAACTTAAAAAAATTTCAATTTGATTCTACAGTCACATCTTTGGTAAATGTTGATGGCGATATAAAAGATCTTAACGATGTCATGTTATTGCTTAATCTTTTCTCAATATATGAGGACACTGAATTTGCACTTATTTCTATTGACTTCAATCACACTAGAGGTTGGCTGGTAAATACAAATAGTTCTGAAATAAAGCTTGGCAAAGAATTAGATTTTAAAAAGATTAAAAATATCAAAGACACATTAAATTACTTGTACGATAAAAGAAAAATACCTAAGATAATAGATCTTAGATACAAAGATGGAGCAGCTCTAAAATATGGCTAATAATACAAAAAATTCTAATATGGTTGTTGGCTTAGATATTGGTACATCAAAGGTTGTCTGCATTGTTGGAAAGTATAATGAATCTAATAAGCTAGAAATAATATCGTTAGGCTCATATCCATCAAGTGGATTAAAGAAAGGCGTGGTGGTTAATATAGATGCTACAACTGATGCAATTAAAAAAGCAGTTGAACAAGCTCAGTCTATGATTGAAGAAAGAATAAATTCTGTATATGTTGGTATTGCAGGAAATCATATCAAGAGCTTAAATTCTCAGGGTGCTGTTGGCATAAAAGATAAAGAGGTAACACCTTACGACATTGATAGGGTTATTGATTCCGCTCAAGCAGTATCAATACCATCAGATCAAAACGTGTTGCATGTTTTACCTCAAGAATACGTTATTGATAATCAAGAGGTAAGCTTAGATCCTCTTGGGATGGCTGGAGTAAGGCTGGAAGCGAAGGTGCATTTAGTTACTTGTGCCAACAGCGCCATAAAAAATATCGAAAAATGTATTAAAAATTGCGGTTTGTCTGTAGATGGGTTTGTTCTTGAGCAGCTAGCAAGTTCTCACTCTATATTATCTGAAGACGAAAAAGAATTAGGTGTATGTTTGGTTGATATTGGAGGAGGAACAACTGATATAGCAATTTTTAACTCAGGCTCAATTGTTTTTACAGGAGTTATTCCTATTGCAGGTGATCAAGTGACAAGTGATATTGCTCAAGCATTAAGAACACCTACACCACAAGCCGAAGAAATTAAACAAAAACACGGATGCGCTGTAGCAGAATTTACAAAAGAGGATGAAAGTATAGAAGTTCCTGGGGTTGGTGGGAGACCAACAAGAGAGCTTTCCAGATCATCTCTCGCTGATATTGTTCAACCTCGTTATACAGAACTTTTTGAATTAGTAAAAGCTGAAATCACAAGAAATGGATTTGAAGATAAAATTTCTGCAGGGGTAGTTTTTACTGGAGGAACTTCAAAGATGGAGGGCGTGGTTGAATTAGCAGAGTCAATCTTTCAGACATCGGTAAGATTAGGCATTCCTAATAAATTCTCTGGAATGGAAAGCATTCTGCAAAATCCAATATATGCGACATCAATTGGTCTTGTTGATCATGGCCACAAACAAATGAGTGATGGGCTTATTGCTGAACAGGGCCAGAGCTGGCTTTCTAAACTTTTAAAAATAGTTAAAAGTGAGTATTGATAACTAAATTTAATTGCTTTAGAATGCATTTTCCTTGGTTTGGGCTAATTAAAGCTTAAATCTATAACCAAAAGGTAAACAATGAATAAATACGAAGCGGTCATAATTTTAAATCCAAACCTTTCAACAAAAGTTGATGATTTCTTAAAAGATTTTGAAAAGTTATTAAAAGATAACTCATTTAGTATCGTTAAGACTGAAGATATTGGAAGAAGACAATTAGCATATTCAATCAACAACCATAACAAAGGTCACTACATTATTTTTAATCTTGAAGGTGATCCATCAAAGCTTCTTGAAATTGAAACTAAAATTAAATACAACGAATCAATAATTCGTCATTTATTTTTAGTAGTTAAAAAACATTCTGATGAAGATTCAAGTCTATTTATAGAATCCAAAAATAAGAAATCAGAGCCTGCAAATGATGATGTTAAAGTTGAAAAAGTTGAAACTAAAGAAATAAAAGCTGATGATTCAGCTAACAAAAAAGGGGAAGTGTAATATGAGTAAGTATGATTTACCCAAAAATTTTGATTATAAAAATACTGATGCTTTAAGACCATTTATTACTGAGACTGGAAAAATTATTCCAGCGCGAGTAACTGGTGTTTCTGCTGCAAATCAAAGAAAAGTTACTAAATCAATTAAGATTGCTAGATTTTTAGCACTTTTACCATATACGGACATGCACCAGTAAGATTATGAAAATTATATTATTAGATAAAATACAAAGATTGGGTGAGATTGGAGATGTTGTTGAAGTTAATTCAGGCTATGCAAGAAACTTCCTAATTCCACAAAAAAAGGCAGCATTTGCTAGTGGTAAAAATATAGCTGAAGTAGAGGCAAGAAAAGATGAGCTGGCTGCAGCCTCAGCAGATCAACTAACAAGAGCTCAGGCTAGAGCAGAAGAAATTGAAGGATCTGTATGTGAGATTGCTGTTCCAGTAACAGAAGAGGGAGCTTTATATGGCTCTGTTGGAACGAGAGAAATTTCTGAAGCTTTTGTTAATGATAATGTTCAAATAGATAAAAGTGAAGTTCAGTTACCCGATGGTCCTATCAAAGAAACTGGTGAACATACTATTACTATTAGCGTTCATCCAGAGGTTTCAGCTGAAGTTACTGTAAAAGTATTAGCTGAGTAGTTGTATATTTTAAAATATGATGTAAAAATCATATTCCATGTCTGACTCATCAATAAATCAAAACGAACAAGCTAGAGAAGCAGAAAGAGCTGTCTTAGGTGGTCTTATGCTTGAGACACATAGGTTTGATACGGTTATTCAAGTAATTAAAGATAATGACTTTGATGGGAAAGATCATCAAATAATTTTTCAATCCATGTCAGAACTGATTGAAGAAAATAAGCCACTAGATCCATTAACAGTTTCAGAAAAGTTAGATAACAAAAACTCATTAAACAAAGTTGGTGGTAAAGATTATTTGATAGAGTTGGCAACATCAACCCCATCAGCCGCTAACTTAGAAGCTTATGCTGAAATAATCAGACAACGTTCTATCACTAGAAAGCTTATCAAAACTAACTCAGAAATTTCTGAACTCATTAATAATCCTCAAGGCCAGGATGGTTTGGCACTTTTAGATAAAGCAGAAAGTATGATTTTTGCTCTTAATGATGAGTCTTCTCAAGACACAGACACCATGGAGTCTATGAAATCTTTAATTCCAAAAACCATGGATAGACTTCATGAGTTATCCAATAAGAAGGGTGGCTTGATTGGTTCCTCAACTGGCTTTAAAGATTTAGATACAAAGCTTCAAGGTATTCAGAATGGAGATCTAATTGTTGTCGCGGGAAGACCAAGTATGGGTAAAACATCTTTAGCCATGAATTTGGCCGAAAATGTTCTTGTAGATAATGATACCAAAGGAGCTGTTTTAATTTTTAGTTTAGAGATGCCTGGAGAGTCATTAACAACAAGAATGCTATCAGGCATGAGTAAATTAAATCAACAAAATGTTAGATCTGGAATGCTTAAAGATAATGAACTAAAACTTTTACTACAAGAGGGTGAAAGATTAAAAAATTTACCTCTATGGATAGATGATAGTTCTTTATTGTCACCCATGGAATTAAGAGCCAAGGCAAGAAGACTTGCCAGACAAGAAGAGCATGGACTATCTTTAATAGTTGTTGATTATCTTCAGCTTATGCAACTTCCTACATCCTCAGAAAATAGAGTTAATCAAATATCTGAAATTTCAAGATCATTAAAATCTCTTGCAAAAGAGTTACAGGTTCCTGTTATAGCACTTTCCCAGTTAAATAGGGCAGTTGAACAAAGACCAAATAAAAGACCAATTATGGCAGATTTACGAGACTCAGGAGCTATCGAACAAGATGCAGACGTAATCTTGTTTATTTATAGAGATGAGGTTTATAACGAAGATTCTGATCAAGGGAATAAAGCTGAAATAATTATTGGTAAGCAAAGAAATGGGCCTATTGGGACTGTTAATCTTACTTTCCTCAAAGAATATACCCGTTTTGAAAATTTTGCGAACGATGGGTATTCCGATGACTACTCGAACAACTTCTAATGACAAGAGCTACATCTGAGCTCTTAATTGAACCTTCAATAATTAGAGATAATATTTTATATCTCAAGAGTTGTATAAAAAACTCATCAAATTTTATGGCAATTATAAAATCAGATTCTTATGGTCATATCCTCCAAAATGTAGTCAGAGACATTGATGATATTGTCGATGGTTATGGGGTTGTAAGGCTTGAGGAGGCAATAAAAATAAGAAAGATATCTTCAAAGAAAATTTTATTAATGCAAGGTGTGTATTCAGAAGAAGATTTCAAAGAAGCTCAAGAGCATTCCTTAGATTTAGTTATACACAACAAGCACCAATTTGAAATAATTAAGTTAAATAATGTGTTTACAAATCTATGGTTTAAAATTAACACAGGAATGAACAGGTTAGGTTTTGATGAAGACGAGTTCCTTGATATATATGATTCCTTTTTATCTGATAAGAAGTTTACTTTGATGTCTCATTTATCAGCATCAAATGTTCCAGATAACCAATCCAATAAAAATCAATTCGAACGCTTTGATAAATTAAGCAATAAATTACATCCAGATATTTTAAGAAGTATTGCTAATACAGGATGTATTTTAAATTTTCCAGAAAAATCATTTGATTGGGTTAGAGTTGGTATAGGTATTTTTGGAGGATATATTGGCAATAGTGAGTTAAAAACTGCAATGACACTTCGATCGCCAATTATAAATATAAGAAAAATACAGCAAGGAGAAAGAGTTGGTTATGATGGGCGAGCTCTAGCAGAAAAAGAAATGAAAATTGCAACTATTTATTGTGGCTATGCCGATGGACTACCTCATCATATTAAAGATGGGACTCAGGTGATGATTAATAGTCATATGGCAAATATTTTTGGAAAAGTTAGTATGGATGTCTGTACAGTTGATGTAACAGATATTTCTGAATGCAAAATTGGAGATTATTGTGAATTTTTTTCACCTGACTTATCGATAAATAATATTACTTCTTCCAACAATCTGATCTCTTATGATCTTATGATTAGAATTAAATCTAGAGTTAAGAGAATTTATAAAAATTTATAGTTTTATTTGTTAAATTTGTAAATATTATTTCACTAATTTAGTTATTCTGTTATTCTGTTATCCCATCATGAATCGTTTATCTGATGGCAAATACTAAGTACATTTTTATTACTGGAGGAGTGGTATCATCACTCGGAAAAGGTATAGCTGCAGCTTCATTAGGAGCATTATTAGAATCAAGAGGCTTGTCAGTCTCTTTAATTAAGGTCGATCCATATATAAATGTTGATCCTGGAACCATGAGCCCATTTCAGCATGGTGAAGTATTTGTTACTAATGATGGAACAGAAACAGATCTCGATCTTGGACACTATGAAAGATTTGTTAGGTTTGAAGCTTCAAAAAAAAATAATTTTACTGCAGGAAAAGTTTACGAAACAGTAATTAGAAATGAAAGAAAAGGTAAGTATTTAGGAGGAACCGTTCAGGTCATACCTCATATTACTAATGAAATTAAGAAAAGAATAAAAGAAGGCGGTCAAGGCAAAGACATAGCGATTGTAGAAATTGGTGGAACTGTCGGAGATATTGAAAGTCAACCATTTGTAGAAGCTATTAGGCAAATGGCTTTAGAAATGCCTACTTCTTCATGGGCGTTCATACATCTTACTCTTGTACCTTTTATCAAAGCTTCAGGTGAGCTAAAAACAAAGCCAACTCAACACTCTGTTAAAGAGTTAAGAGCATTAGGCATAAGCCCGGATTGCTTAATATGTAGGTCTGAACAAGAATTACCTAAAGATGAAAAAAAGAAAATAGCACTCTTTTGTTCGGTTCAACAAGACAATGTTATTTCAATGCACGATGTTGAGACAGTCTATTCAATCCCACTTTTACTAAATAAACAAAAAGTAGATCAAATAATACTGAATAAGCTAAAAATTAAAACTACTGAGCCAAAATTATCAGATTGGAAGAGAGTAGTTAAGGCAAGTTTGAAACCTCAGAAAGAGGTTAATGTAGCTTTTGTTGGTAAATATACTGAACTTCAGGATTCATACAAGTCGATTAATGAGGCTCTTGAGCATGCTGGAATAAAACACAAAACAAAAGTTAATATAAATTTTGTTTTAGCAGAGACTATTACTTCTAAAAATGTGAAAAAAATCTTATCCTCAAGTGATGCAGTATTAGTTCCTGGTGGTTTTGGAGACAGGGGTGTTGAGGGGATGATACTTGCATGTAAATATGCCCGTGAAAATAAAATACCATATCTTGGAATTTGCTTAGGCATGCAAGTTGCACTTATTGAGTATGCAAGAAATATTTTGAAACTTAAGGGAGCTCATAGTACTGAATTTGATTCTAAAACCAAGCACCCCATTGTTGCTTTAATTACAGAATGGAATGATATATCTGGCAAGCAAGAGCAAAGAGATAAAAATTCAGATATGGGCGGAACAATGCGCTTAGGTGGTCAAGTTTGCAAATTAAAGAAATCCTCCAATGCATACAAGATGTACAAAAATGAAGAAATTGTTGAAAGACACAGGCATAGATATGAAGTAAATCCTCATTATATAGATCAGCTATCAAGTGCTGGGTTGGATATTGTCGGAAAATCAGAAGATGGCAAGCTTGTAGAAATGATTGAAATTAGTGACCATAAATGGTTCCTTGCATGTCAGTTCCATCCTGAGTTTACTTCTAACCCTAGAGATGGACATCCTATATTTAATAGCTACATTAAGAGTACAATAACTAAATAATTATGAACGATTTAGAATTGAGAGACTTCACTATAGGTAACAACAAACCTATGACATTAATGGGTGGAGTAAATGTTCTTGAATCAAGAGATTTAGCAATGAAAGTTGCAGAACAATTCAAATTAATTTCAGATGAGCTTGGTATTAATTACATATTTAAAGGTTCCTTTGATAAGGCTAATAGAAGTTCAGTTTCTTCTTTTAGAGGTCCTGGTCTAGAAGAAGGGTTAAAAATATTACAAGAAGTATCTACTGAGTTTAATGTATCAACTGTTACTGATATTCATGAACCAGATCAAGCTATGCCTGTTAGCGAGATATGTGAAGTAGTTCAAATACCTGCATTTTTAGCTCGTCAAACTGACTTGGTTGTAGCTGCTGCAAAAACTTCTTCCATTCTGCAATTTAAAAAACCTCAATTTTTATCCGCACCTGAAATGAAAAATATTATAGAGAAATGTGAATCAGCAGGAAATAATAAAATAACACTATGCGAGAGAGGCAACTCATTTGGCTACAATAATTTAATTGTAGACACCTTAAACTTCCAGATTCTTAAAAATCTAAATAAACCAACTATATTTGATGTAACACATTCTCTTCAACTTCCAGGAGGCTTAGGTAATGCAGCAGGAGGAAGAAGGGAGTATCTTCTCAGCTTGGCAAAAGCCGGTATATCACAAGGTATTGCTGGATTATTTTTAGAAGCTCATCCAGATCCTGATAATGCTAAATGTGATGGTCCATGCGCATTACGTTTAGATATGCTTAGACCATTCTTAAAACAAATCAAAGACCTTGATAATTTTATAAAGAACCAAGAAGCTTTAGATATTTCATAAATACTATGACTTGGATTAAATCAATAAAAGCTATACAGGTTTTAGACTCAAGAGGGTTACCGACTATTTCTTGTAATGTTGTTCTTGGTTCCGGAGTTGAAGCATCTGCAATGGTTCCCAGTGGAGCATCTACAGGAGCTAAAGAAGCGCTAGAGTTAAGAGATGGAGGGAGCCCATATTTGGGTAAGGGAGTTGAAAAAGCTGTTGATAATATTAACAATATTATTAGCCCTCTTATTGTTAAACTTGATCCAAGAGATCAGAAATTAATAGATCAAAAATTAATTGATCTAGATGGCACTCATGATAAATCAAAATTAGGAGCTAATGCTATTCTTGCAGTTTCTTTGGCAGTCTCTCATGCAGCAGCCATAGACAAAAAGATACCACTACATAAACATTTTGCAGATATATACAAAGATATTACAGGCTCAACCCTTGAACCCAATTTACCCATGCCAATGTTAAATATATTAAATGGTGGAGAGCATGCTGACAATAATATAGATATCCAAGAATTTATGATTATTCCAAAAGGAGCCATAAACTTCAAAGAGGCTATGAGGTGGTCATCAGAAATATATTGGAATCTAAAATCTATCTTAAAAAAAGAAAAATTATCGACTGCCGTAGGCGATGAAGGCGGATTTGCTCCTAATTTACAAAATAATGAGGAGGCTATTAAGTTAATATTAAGAGCTATAGAAGAATCTAACTTGATACCAGGAAAAGATGTTTTCATTGCTCTTGACTGCGCTGCAAGTGAATTCTATAAAAATAAGCAATATAGTTTATCTGGTGAGGGTAGGTCGCTTGGATCTGAAGATTTTACAGATTACCTTGAAAAACTCGTTGATACATATCCAATAATTTCTATTGAAGATGGTATGGATGAGAATGACTATGAAGGTTGGAAAATTTTAACAAAAAAAATTGGTCATAAATGCCAACTAGTTGGTGATGATCTATTTGTTACAAATAAAAAAATCTTTAAAAATGGAATAGATGAAAATCTAGCTAATTCAATCCTAATTAAATTTAATCAAATTGGCTCTATAACTGAAACCATAGAAACTATTCATCTTGCAAATAAGCATAACTATAAATCAATTATTTCTCACAGGTCAGGTGAAACTGAGGATACAACTATTTCAGATCTTGCTGTTGGACTAGGCGCTGGTCAAATAAAGACTGGGGCACCATGCAGATCAGACAGAGTGGCTAAATACAATAGACTTCTTTGGATTGAGGAGGAAAATGAAGATCTCAATCTATCCAAATGATTCGAATCTTTTATTTATTACTAATATCTTTGGTATTGATGATAGTAATTTTATTTAATAGTATTTTTTTTGGTCAAAATAGTTACTCTCAAAGATCCATTCTTCTCAACGAAACAAATCAACAAATCATAAAAAATGATGATTTAAAAAAACAGAATGATATTTTAGAATTTGAAATAGAAAATGCAC
Source organism: uncultured SAR86 cluster bacterium (assembly GCA_905478035.1). GTDB lineage: Bacteria > Pseudomonadota > Gammaproteobacteria > Magnimaribacterales > D2472 > SCGC-AAA076-P13. The sequence goes on from CAJQGX010000039.1 coordinate 43,628, forward strand.
AAGTATCAAATGAACATGTTGAGAATTTTGCTAGAGAGAAACTTAATTTGTCATACCCCGATGAAGAATTTATTTCTTTTGAAGATCAGAAAAGTATAAAAGATGAAAAATAAAATTTTAGCGATAATCCCAGCAGCAGGAATCGGACAAAGATTTGGAACAGACAAACCAAAACAATACGAACATTTAAATGGAATGACTGTTATTGAATCTGCTGTTAAGCCCTTTTTAGATTCTAATTTAATTTCAAAAATTATTATTCCAATTTCAAAATCTGATTCATTGATAAAAAAACAAAACTTTATCGATCATCCTAAAGTTCTTATTGTCGATGGAGGAGATACTCGAGCTGAGTCAGTTCATAATTCTCTTTGTCACGAAGAGGTTAATAGTCATAATTTTGTAATAACTCATGATGCTGCAAGGCCAAATGTTACCGAAGAGGATATAGTTAATATATATGAAGAAATAAGAAGATCAGATTCAGATTGCTCAATCTTTTATATACCAGTTGTCGATTCAATTAAGAATATAAAAGAAGATACTACATTAAACAAATCTAATTATTATCTTATTCAGACTCCACAAATCTCAAATATTAAAAAGCTCAAAAAAGCACTTGAAATATTGATATCAGAAGATATAAGCATCCCAGATGAATCTTTTGCTATAGAATCTCAGAATTTAGCTGTATCTAGGATAAAAGGAAGGACATCAAATATTAAAATAACACATAAAGAAGATATAAGTCTTTTACAAAAGTTCTCTACTAGAGTGGGAACTGGTTTCGATCTTCATACATATAAACCAGGTAAAGGTTTTATGATTGGAGGTTATTTTCTCGAGTGTGATTATGATATAGAAGCTCATTCAGATGGGGATGTTCTTCTTCATTCAATTGCTGATTCAATTCTTGGCGCTTCAGCATTAGGTGATATTGGAATATTTTTTTCTGATCAAGATTTAAAAAACAAGGGATTAGATAGTAAAAATATAATCAATTTTTGCCTAGAGAGAATCAAGGATCTTAACTTAGAAATTTATAACATAGATGCAACTATTATTTGCGAATCTCCTAAAATTTCTCCTCATCGAGAAGCAATAATACAAAGCTTATCATCCATCCTTGATCTACCAAGATCAAAAATCGGTTTAAAGGCTACAACAACTGAAAAGATTGGTATTATAGGTAAAAATAGGGCTATTGCAGTTCAATCCTTAGTAAATCTTAAGTAAAAAAATTATGAAAATATTATTAACAAATGATGATGGTTATTTAGCATCAAATATTCAAAGTCTTTATAAAAGACTTTCTCAAGATCATGATGTGTGGATGATAGCTCCTAAAGGAAATTGTAGTGGTATGAGCGCAGCAATATCATTTCTTAAAGAAATCGAAATCACTAGAATCGAAGAAAGAATTTTTGCAGTGGATGGAACTCCTGCAGATTGTACATATTTTGGCTTGTTAGGAATGGTAGATTTCGAATTTGATATGGTTGTCTCAGGTATCAATCATGGTGCAAATATTGGCAATGACGTTATTTATTCTGGAACTGTTGGTGCTGCAGTTGGCGGGAGAAAATTAAAATATCCACCTATTGCATTGTCTGTTGCATCTTATGATACTAAAAATATTGATTTTATTGTTAACAAAACAGTTTCAATTATAGAGGATGTCAAAAACCTTCCAAATGAATATCTTGGAAAAGTTATTAACGTAAATTTTCCAGATCTTTCAGAGGATGAATGTAATGGGATCAAAATTACTGCTTTAGCTCAAAGAGGCATACCCTCCAAACCAATAGAAGTACATTCTGAAAATGACACTAAGAAATATAGATATAATTTATCCGGAGAGCCTATTCAGGAAGAGCATTTAACAGATGCTGAGGCTGTTAAGGATGGTTTTATTTCAATATCTGTTCTTGACTATAGTTTAGATAGAAGCAATTTAAGAGAGAATCTTAAAGAGTATTTTAATGAATAATTCTGGATTTACTTTTAGAAGGGTCAGAGAAGAAATGATTGAAATGCTTCTTGAGATGGGCATAAAAGATTTTAGGGTTCTTGATGCCATGTCTCAGGTTCCGAGGCATATATTTTTAGATGAGGCTTTAAGGTCAAGAGCATACGAAAATAGATCTTTAACAATAGGTTATAAGCAAACTATCTCTCAACCATTTATCGTAGCAAGAATGACAGAGTTATTAATTTCTCATACTAAGTCTCGTGGAAAAGTTCTTGATAATGTTTTGGAACTGGGCTCAGGGTGTGGTTATCAGAGTGCAGTCCTTTCATATTTCTGTGAACAAATATATGCTGTGGAAAGAATAAAGCCTTTAGTTACAAAATCTAGAGAAAATCTAAGTGAATTAAAAATTAATAATGTGCTTTTTAAGCATGGAGATGGTTTTATCGATTGGGATAAAGATATTAACTATGATGGAGTAATATGTGCGGCAGCTCCAAGGCAATATCCTCAGGACCTAATCGAGTGTCTTAATGTGGACTCAAAGATTGTGATACCGGTTGGAAATTCTAAATCACAACAACTTAATGTAATCACAAAATACGCTGATGAGGTTTCAGAGGATGTTTATGATGAGGTTGCATTTGTTCCTATGCTGCCAGGAATATCAATGGATGGAAATGACTCGTGAGTGAAAGATTAAGATTTGTTATTGCTGGTTTCTTTGTTGGTATTGCTGAGCTTTTACCTGGCATTTCAGGCTCTACAGTAGCAATAGCATTTAATGTTTATGATAAATTTATATTGTTTTTAGCTAATTTAAAATTATCAAATCTAACATTAAATCCTAAAAAGCTTAACGAAGTATTTTTTCTTGATTTAATTCTGCCTTTTTTTATTTCAATGTTTCTAAGCGTATTGCTTGCATCAAATCTAATACTTTTCTTGTTATCTGCTCATACCGAATACTTCTTATATTTTATTGGAGCTCTAATGTGCATGGTTGCTTTTTTAATAGGATTTAGAATAAAAAAGGAATTTGGTGAGAGTATTAAATTTAATATTAACTTTGTCTCTGGTTTAGTTTTTGGAATATTTTTAAGCAAATACACTTCATCGCCAATTGATCCGTCATCAGCATTTATTTTATTTATGGGATTTGTTGCTTTCTCATTCTTCTTACTTCCAGGCATTTCTGGAAGTGCAATACTATTATCTTTTGGTGTTTATGAGATTGTTATTGGATCTATTGGCACTATAAATTTATCTGTCTTAATCCCTTTTGCTTTGGGTTGCTTAATATCAGTTTTAACTATGCCTAAGCTCTTAAATCAGCTAATTGAAAAATATAGATTACAGGTAATGACTTTTTTTACTGCTTTAATTTTAATTAGTGGAATAAACATACTTCCAATATGGGATATTCTATAAATTTATTAAGTCTCTTTTATTTTTTACTGTCTCAAATTTCTTAGCTTCTGGAAGTGGCTCTTTTGCCTCTGTAATATTTTCATAAACTTCTGAAAGACGAGCATTAATTTCAATAAACTCAATCTGATCTTCTGGCAATTCATCTTCTGATAAAATTGCATCAATAGGACATTCTGGCTCACATAAAGCACAGTCAATACACTCATCTGGATGAATTACAAGAAAATCAGGACCTTCATAAAAACAATCTACAGGACACACCTCGACACAATCAGTATATTTGCATTTTATACATGCTTCAGTAACAACAAAGGTCATATAATTTTATCCAAAATAAAGTATTATCAAATGGAGACTTTAAGATAAAACAAGAAAAAAATATACTTTAAAGTTGTAAATTTCTTAAATAGTAATATACTGTATAAATATACAGTAAAGGAGATTAAGATGGCTAAATCAAAAGATGTAGGTAATAAAACACTAAAAGATACACTTGCGGATATCGACAGTCATTTCGGTAAAGGCACCGTTATGAGAATGGGAGATAGGGAGATATTAGATATCCCATCTATTTCTACTGGTTCTGTAGGGTTAGATATTGCACTTGGAATTGGTGGTATCCCAAAAGGAAGAGTAACTGAAATATATGGGCCTGAGTCTTCTGGAAAGACAACTTTAACACTTCAGATAATTGCTCAATGCCAAAAAGATGGAGGAACATGCGCATTTATAGATGCTGAACATGCTCTCGATCCTCAGTATGCAGAAAAGTTAGGTGTTAATGTCGATGAATTATTACTTTCTCAACCAGATACAGGAGAGCAAGCACTAGAGGTTGCTGATATGTTAGTTAAATCAAAAAGTGTTGATTTAGTTATCATTGATTCTGTTGCTGCATTAGTTCCAAGAGCAGAAATTGAAGGTGAAATGGGCGATCATCATGTAGGTTTACAGGCAAGACTGATGTCACAAGCGTTAAGAAAAATAACTGGCAATATCCAAAGATCAGGAGCAACTGTTGTTTTTATTAACCAGATAAGAATGAAAATTGGTGTTATGTTTGGAAGTCCTGAGACTACTACAGGTGGTAATGCTTTAAAATTTTACTCTTCAGTAAGACTAGACATTAGAAGGATTGGTGCTGTTAAAGAGGGAGATGAAATAATGGGTAACGAAACAAGGGTAAAAGTTGTTAAAAATAAAGTTTCACCTCCATTCAAACAAGCTGAATTCCAAATAATGTATGGCCAAGGAATAAATTCTGAGGGCGAAATACTAGACTATGGAAATAAATTAGGATTAATAGAAAAGTCTGGAGCATTTTATAAATTGAATGGTGAAACCATTGGACAAGGGAAAGCAAAGGCAGGATTATTCCTTAAAGAAAATGCAAAAATTCGTGAAAATCTTCTTGAAGAAATACGTAAAGAATATATAGCAAGCAAAGCAAAATCTACAAAGTAGTTTTTTGTTGATACACTAATCCCTATTAATTAATTTTTAATAGGGATTTTTTTATGGCTCAAAACGCATACATAGTATCAGCAGTTAGAACAGCTGGTGGAAAAAAGAATGGAAAGCTAAGTGGATGGCATCCTGCAGATTTAGGAGCCAAAGTATTAGATGAACTAGTTTATCAAACAGGCATTGACCCTAAAGATATTGATGATGTTATTTTTGGCTGTGTAGATCAAGTAGGAGCTCAATCAGGTAATCTCGCAAGAAATTCAGTTTTAGCGTCTAGTCTTCCAGAATCAGTTCCAGGAACAACCGTAGACAGACAGTGTGGCTCATCTCAACAAGCAATTCATTTTGCAGCACAGGCAGTTATGTCTGGTACTCAAGATGTTGTGATTGCTGGAGGAGTTGAAGCAATGTCAATGGTGCCAATCGGTGCTAGTGTAAAAGATGGCTTTGATGCTGGTCATGGATTTCCTTTCAATGCCGATGGAATAGCTGCAAGGTATCCAGATATATTTTTCTCGCAATTTACAGGAGCTGAATTGGTTGCTGATAAATGGAAGTTATCTAGAGAAGCACTAGATGCCTTCGCACTTGAAAGCCATCAAAAAGCTAAGCACGCTACTGAAATGAAATATTTTGATTTAGAAATACTTCCTTTGGCTGGTAAGAATGAGCATAACGATACTGATTTGGTCTTAGCTGATGAAGGTATTAGATTTGATGCCTCCTTAGATGCACTTTCTGGTCTTAAAACTGTTGTAGAAGGTGGGGTTATTACTGCAGGAAATGCTAGTCAGATTACTGATGGCGCAGCTGCAATTATGATTTGTAATGATGCTGGTTTAAAAAAAATCAAGTCAGATCCAAGAGCAAAAATTACTGCACTTTCTGTTGTGGGTGATGATCCTGTTTTCATGCTTACTGGTCCAATACCTGCATCTCATAAAGTATTATCAAGAGCAAATCTATCTATTGATGATATGAATCTTTATGAAGTAAATGAAGCATTTGCTCCAGTTCCATTAGCATGGGCAAAAGAACTAAACGCTGATATGACTAAGCTTAATGTAAATGGTGGAGCTATGGCGCTTGGACATCCATTAGGCGCTACAGGGGCCAAACTAATGACTACCATGTTACATGAGCTAGAGAGAAGAGAGGGTAAATATGCTCTTCAGGCTATATGTGAAGGTGGTGGAACTGCCAATGCCACGATAATAGAAAGACTCTAAAATATATACAAATGCTTAGTATTATATTTTTTGTACAACTCTATATCTTTGATATAGTTAAATAAACTACATATTATAAATATTATGATTTCAACATTTCAAATTTTTCTTTTCTTTGTTTTCTTCTTAACAATTACTGTTCTTTATCTTGGAATTAAAGTTGTTCCTCAATCTAAAGTTTATGTGATTGAACGTTTTGGTAAATATACCAAAACTCTGGAATCTGGATTATCAATAATTGTTCCATTTGTTGATAGTGTTGCTCATAAAGTTGATATCCTTGAAAGACAATTACCTAAATTTCAAATATCTGTAATCACAAAAGACAACGTAGAAGTTGGACTTGTATCTACAGTATTTTTTAGAGTTTTAGATGCTTCTAAATCTGTTTATAGAATTAAAAATATTGATCTTGCAATTGAAAATACAGCGATTTCTGTAATCAGATCTGCTGCTGGTCAATTAGAGCTCGATGATCTTCAATCATCCAGGGAGTCAATGAATTCAGAAATCAAAGATCGACTTGTTAAGGCAGCAGAAATTTGGGGTGTTGAAGTAACAAGAACAGAAATTCTTGATGTTCTTGTAGATGAGCAAACAAAAGAATCACAAAGACAACAGTTAAATGCTGAAAGAGAAAGAAGGGCAACGATTGCAACAGCTGAGGGTAATAAAAGAAGTATAGAGCTAAATGCTGATGCACAGTTATACGAGGCTCGCAAAGTTGCTGAAGCTGTTAAAGTATCTGCTGATGCCGAGGCTTATGCTGTCAAAATAAAAGCTGATGCTGATGCAGAACAAACTAGAGTTGTAGGAAAGGCTATTAAAGATGATGGTCAGCCAGCTATAAATTATGAAATCATGAAAAGACAAGTTGATGGTTTAACTGCAATTGCTTCATCAGGCCAGTCAAAAACATTAGTAGTTCCATCTGATGTAACAAAAGCTCTTGGAAGTCTAGAGTTATTGTTAGGATCAATAACTGATAAGCCTACTAGTAATGATTAGTCTTTTAGAAAATCCTGATATTTGGCTAATCTCTGGAATTGTTTTAATGATAATTGAAGTTTTTTTTGGTTCTCTTGTTATATTCTTGCCAGTTGGCATGGCATCGTTGATAGTTGGATTAATTTATAAATTTCAAAATAATTTCGAACTTAACATAATTGAAAATTGGGCCTATGCACTAGTACTGTGGGGAATAATTTCAATTATTATTTCTTATCTTATTCAAAGATATTTTAAAAATAATCAAGATGGAAACAAAGATATTAATTCCTATTGATTAACCTACTTAAAAAAATCTAATATTGTTTTTAAATTAGAAATATCATTTAAAGAAGAATCTCCGCTCCTGGATTTCAACTCAACCTCATTTGTTTCAATATATTGCTTACCAATTACAATATTTAGAGGCACACCTATCAGTTCTGAATCTTTCATTTTAGTCCCATAACCATCTTTTCGGTCATCAAGAAGAACATCGTATCCCATCTCTTGAAGATCCTTATAAAGTTTTAATGAGGCTTCTGCAATTTGTTGATCTTTTTCATAACCAATTGCAATAATATTTATATCAAATGGTGAAATACTATGAGGCCATATGATTCCCTTGTCATCATTATTTTGCTCAATAGCTGCAGCAACTAATCTCGAGACTCCAACTCCATAACACCCCATATGAAGAGTTGAAGCTTTGCCTTCATTATTTAGTACATTAGCTTTCATGTCTTCGGCATAAACTTTTCCTAATTTAAATATATGACCAACTTCGATCCCTTTTTTAATTTGGATAGTGCCTTTACCATCTGGTGAAGGCTTACCTTCTAGAGATGAAATATCCTCTCCTTCTTTTAAAAGAAGCTCAGTATTGATTGCAAATTCAGATTCACTACTAATTGCAATTGTATCTTCACCAGTTTCTGCAAGAACATGGAATTCCTCAGAGGCATCTCCACCAATAGCACCAGAGTCGGCTGCAACAATCTTATAATCTAATCCAATTCTTTCAAGAATATTTTTATAGGTATTTCGCATAGTTAAATAAGTAGACTGAAGACATGCCTCATCAATATTAAAACTATAGGAATCTTTCATTAAAAATTCTCTTCCTCTCATTACTCCATATCTTGGTCTAACTTCATCTCTAAATTTTGTTTGAATTTGATATATATTTAGTGGAAGTTCTTTATAACTCTTTACATTGTTTCTAATTAAATCAGTTATAACTTCCTCATGTGTTGGACCTAAACAGAAATCTCTTTCATGCCTGTCTTTAATTCTTAAAAGCTCAGGACCCATTTTTTCCCATCTATTTGTTTCATTCCATAATTCTTTAGGCTGAACCATTGGCATTAGAACTTCTTGTGCTCCAGATGCATCCATTTCCTCTCTTACAATATTTTCAATTTTTCTAAGTACCTTTAGACCCAATGGGAGCCATGTGTATATTCCTGAGGCAACTTTTCTTACCAAACCAGCTCTGAGCATTAATTTATGGCTTATAACCTCAGCTTCTTTAGGTGCGTCTTTAAGTGTTGGCAGTAATAGTTTTGATAACAACATTTTATTAATTTGTTTTATATAAATCCTTATGGTTTATAATTTTATCTTTTTTTTAAGTACTTATGCCGATTTATGACTATAAATGTTCAGATTGTGAGCATGAAATTGAGATAATTCAGAAGTTCAGTGATGAACCAAAAACTTTATGCCCAAAATGCAACAAAGAAAGTTTATTGAAAATGGTATCTGCTCCATCATTTAGATTGAAAGGCGGTGGTTGGTATGAAACTGATTTCAAAACTGGAAATAAAAAAAATCTATCATCAAATGATGATAAATCATCAAAAAATTCAACATCCGACTCCAAGAAAGAGTCTAAACAAGATAAGATTACTAAATAAATAAGGAAATATTATGAGATCTCACTATTGTGGAGAAATTACATCCAAGAATCTTGATGAAGATATAACAATTTGTGGCTGGATACATAAAAGACGTGATCATGGTGGCGTTATATTCTTAGATGTTAGAGATATTAAGGGAATTTGTCAGGCAGTTATAAATCCCGATAATTCTAAGTCATTCGAGATAGCAGAAACTTTAAGAAATGAATTTGTTGTAAAGATATCAGGTAAAGTTAATCAAAGGCTTGAAGGGACAGTAAATAAAAATATGACTACTGGAGAAGTAGAGATTAATGCTGAGAATATAGTTATTCTAAGTAAGGCAGCCACTCCAGTTTTTCCACTTGATGATTATCAGGATGTTAATGAAGATGTTCGCTTAAAGAATAGGGTTTTAGATTTAAGAAGACCTGAGATGAATCATAGGATTGTTACAAGATCAAAAATAAGTTCAACAATAAGAAACTATTTAGATTCCAATGAGTTTCATGAAATTGAAACGCCAATTTTAACAAAAGCAACGCCAGAGGGCGCAAGAGATTTTATTCTACCAAGTAGAGTTCAATCTGGTAATTTCTTTGCCTTGCCTCAGTCTCCTCAGTTATTTAAACAGTTACTGATGATGGGGGGCTTAGATAAGTATTATCAAGTTGCTAGATGTTTTAGAGATGAAGATCTTAGAGCAGATCGTCAACCAGAATTTACTCAAATAGATATTGAGGCTTCTTTTGTTGATCAAGAATATATTATGGAAATCGGTGAAAATATGGTGAAAGAGCTTGTCCATAAGTTTTGCGGTGATGAATTAGAGACATTTCCTATCTTAGATTGGCATGATTCTATGAGAGATTATGGATGTGATAAACCTGACTTAAGAATACCTTTAAAGTTAGTAGAGGTTTCTGAATTAGTTCAAAATGAAGAATTTAAAGTCTTCTCTGAGCCTGCTAAAGATAATAAATCTAGGGTTGTTGCTCTAAAGATACCAGGTGGTAATTCTCTATCAAGGGGACAGATTGATGAATATACTAAGTTTGTCTCAAAGCTGGGAGCTAAGGGGCTAGCGTATATCAAGGTCAATGATAAAAGTGATATCGAAAATGGCTTGCAATCACCAATTCTTAAGTTTCTTAAAAGTGAGACTATAGAATCTATCGTATCAGAATTAGATTTACAAAATGATGATCTTCTATTCTTTGGTGCAGGTAAAAGTTCTGTTGTAAATTTAAGTATGAGTAGTTTAATTAAAAAAATAGGTGATGATTTAGATATGTATTCATCTAAATGGTCTCCATGCTGGGTTGTAAACTTCCCAATGTTTGAAAGAAACAGTGAAGGCAACCTTACATCACTTCATCATCCATTTACTCTTCCAAAGTGTTCTACTAAAGAGTTGACTGAATCAGCAGATACTGCACTAGCTCATGCATATGATGTTGTACTAAATGGATATGAAATTGGAGGAGGCTCCTTAAGAGTCTTTGACACTGAAATGCAAAAAACAATATTCAATATATTAAATATTACAGAAGAAGAAGCTGATAGTAAGTTTGGTTTCTTATTAAAAGCTCTCTCATCAGGATGTCCTCCTCATGGAGGAATAGCATTTGGTCTTGATAGGATTGTTATGCTTATAACAGATACTACAAATATTAGAGATGTAATTGCATTCCCTAAAACACAGAGTGCAACTTGTTTATTAACTGATGCTCCAAGTAAAGTTGATAGCTCTCAACTAGAAGAACTAAAAATTATAAGTACTCACAAGGAAGAGTAGATATGGCAGGACATTCCAAATGGGCGAACATTAAGCATAGAAAGGCTCGTCAAGATGCATCGAGAGGTAAGGTTTGGACTAAAGTTATCAGAGAGATAACTGTTGCTGCAAAGGGTGGGCCCGACCCTGATGACAATCCTAGATTAAGATTGGCCCTAGATAAGGCTAATGCAGCAAATATGCCAAAAGATAATATTAAAAGAGCTATAGAAAAAGGCTCTGGTACTGGTGAAACAGGTGCATTAGAAGAAATTATCTTTGAAGGATATGGGCCAGGTGGTGTTGCAATATTGGTAGAAACTATGTCAGATAATAGAAACAGAACTGTTTCTGATGTGCGTCATGCTTTTTCTAAATTTGGAGGTAATCTTGGTACAGATGGGTCTGTATCATATCTTTTTAATAAAATTGGGATAATTCATATTTCAAAAGATACTTCTGAAGAGGAGTTGATGGACATTGTATTAGAGTCTGGTGCTGATGATCTTATCGATGAAGGAGAATATTTTGAAATTATTACTTCAAGTACTAATTTAAGTAATGTGCTTGAATCATTAAAAAATAATAATATAGATAATATCAATGCAGAGCTTACCTTGAGGGCAGAGACATCAGTAGCTATTGATCAAGAAATGTCTGAAAAAGTTCTAAAAATCATGGATTTTATGGATGAGCTTGATGATGTGCAAGAAGTCCATACTAATGCAGAATTTCCTGATAATTTTGAATTAAAAGAGTAAATATTGACTATAAACTCAAGAAATAAAGGCGCAACTTTTGAGAGACAAATAGCTAATGCGCTTATTAATGATCTTAATTTAACAAATCCAGTTAAAAGAATACTTGAGCAAACTAGAACTAAAGAACTCCCAGATCTTATGCTGGGTAATTGGTGTATAGAATGCAAAGCATATGGAACAGGTGCTGAGCCAAGGCCTGATTGGTGGGATCAAGTCCTAGCATCCTCAAAAGGAGCGGATTTAAAACCAGCATTAGTTTATAAATTTAATAATAGGCCAATTAAAGTAAGAATTTTGGCCTCATCGATAAACAATGAAATTAAAAATACTTTAGTAACAGTTGATTTATTGTGGCCTGATTTTATCCAAATCTTGCTGGAATTATTTCAAAAAGATATTGAGCTTCATGAAAAAAACTTTCAAGCCTAAGGATTTACATTTAAAAGTATATGTAGAGGACACAGACTTCCAAGGCTTTATATATCATGCAAATTATATTAAATTTTTTGAAAGAGCCCGATCAGAATTTCTTGAATATAATAATATTTCTCAAAAAAAACTAAGAGACGAAAATCTTGCATTTGTTGTCAAACGAATTGAAACAAATTTTCTGTCTCCAGGTAGGCTTGGAGATGCTTTGTCAGTAAAGTCTTTAATTGAAAAAAAATCCAATGCCCGCATAATATTTAATCAACAAATAGTTGATTTAAATGATTCAAGGGAGCTATGCAATGCCTTGGTTGAGGTATGCTTAATTAACATTAAATCAAAAAAACCTAAACCCTTGCCTGATGATTTACTATTGTTACTTAACGAGGAAAATTAAATGAATGACATTTCTGTATTAAATCTCTTTCTTGAGGCCGGAGTAGTTGTAAAAATTGTAATGATGCTCTTACTTCTTGCATCACTATTAACATGGATAGTTATAGTTGAGAGATATAACTTTTATAAAAAAATCAAAGATATTAATTCAAGTTTCCATAATAGATTTTGGAATGGTGAAGATTTAAATACTTTATTTGATGAAATTGAAAGTGAGAATATTCCTCTTTATGGATCTCTGAGCGTATTTCAAAGTGCTTTCAAAGAATTTAAACAGCTTAATCCTCAAGAGGTCATAACTGAGTTAGACTTAGAGGGAATAAACAGATGTATGAGAGTTGCTATCGCAGCTGATGAAGAGGAGATGAATAAACACCTACCTTTTCTTGCAAACGTTGGTTCAGTTAGCCCATATATAGGTCTTTTAGGGACTGTTTGGGGCATTATGACCTCATTTCAAGGCTTATCTGATGCAACACAAGCAACTATAAATGCAGTGGCGCCAGGTATCTCTGAAGCCCTTGTAGCAACTGCAATGGGTTTATTTGCTGCTATTCCAGCAGTTATTGCTTTTAATAAATACACTTCTGAACTTGAAACCATGAGCCAATCGACCTTAATATTTTCTGAAGAGCTTGCAAGTATTTTTTATAAACAATCTATAAAAAATAAATGATCTATAGGTTAGCTAAGAAAAAAACTCTTAAGGCTGAAATCAATGTGGTGCCATACATTGATGTCATGCTTGTATTGCTAATTATTTTTATGGTTCTTTCGCCACTACTTATTCAAGGTATTGAAGTTAATCTTCCTAAAACAGATACAACAAAAATGAGTGTTCAGAATGAACCATTAGTAATCTCTATAGATAGCTCAGGTAAATATTATTTAAATCTCGGAGAAGAAGCTCTTCCAATAAGTATTGATGAGCTTAAAAGGAAATCCATGGTCATTTTTGATGCGAATCCTGATATCGAAGTGGTATTTCAAAGTGATAAAGATGTAACATTTGATAGTGTTGCCAAGGCTATGGCAGCAATTCAGAGCGTAGGCATATCAAAAATAGGAATAGTGACCACAGGTTATGGAAATTAAATCTGATTATCTTATAGCTTCATTTTTTTCATTTTTAATACACGCTTCTCTTATTTTATTTTTAATGGATTTCTTTTATTCTGAAAAGCAAATCCGTCCAGTGCTTAGCAAAACAGTAGATGTAAATCTTATTTTTGAAGAAGAAATAATTAAAACAAAGGAGCCTCTCGCTGTAAATGAAGTACCTATAATTAAAAACACATTTAATAAGACTATAGATAATAAGATAATAGAGTTGAGTCAGGATATTGAGAAAATCGGTTCAGATGAAACCTTTATAAATCTAAATGAGCTAATTCAGATAGATAAAGCTGTAATAGCATCAAGTGAAGAGAAAGAAATCAATCAAATAAGTAATATGATTATAAATATGATTGAATCGGCTTGGGTAAAACCTAAAAATATACAAGAAGGGCTAATTTGTGATCTGAGATTGGCTGTTAATAAAAATGGAAGGATAGTCTCTGTAAATCTTATTAAAAGCAGTGGTAACATTAGGTTCGATAATTCAGCAATTAAAGCTGTTTACAGAGTTGAATCATTTAATTTTTATAATAAAATTTCTAGCAACCTTTATACAGATAATTTTAAAAAAATAGTTATAACTTTTAATCCTTCATGAAAAAAATACTAATAATATTTCTTGTACCACAATTAATTTTTGCCGAGCTTGTTTTGGAGATCACCCAAGGATCAGATGATCCGTTTGTTATCGCTCTGTTAGATTTTGATGGTCAAGATGAAATTACCAATCAAATAAATACTATAGTTAACAATGATCTTAATAGGACAGGGGAATTTAAGATTATAAAAAAAGATAAGTTGCTATCTTCTCCTAAAAGCGAGGAAGAAATTAATTTTAATGATTTTAAGTTGCTCAATATTGATTATATTGTCATAGGATCTTTAGAGTCAGAAAATGAGTTTAATCTATCAGCCTCATATCAAATTTTCAGTGTCTTAAGTAAGAAAAAAATAAGAACATCAAAAGTTTTAGGCATCCCAAACAAAATAAAACAATTAGCTCACTATATAAGTGATGGAATCTATGAAGAAATTACTGGCTTACAAGGCGTGGCTTCAACAAAAATATTATATGTATCTGAACTAAAAGAAAATAATGAATCTCTTTATCAGCTTATAGTTGCTGATGCTGATGGAGTCAATGAACAAATACTTTTAAAAAGCTTCGAGCCTATTATTTCACCAGCATGGTCACCTGATTCAAAAGAAGTAGCATACGTTTCATTTGAGACAGGAATTGCAAAGGTATATATTCAAAATATAGCAAACGGAGATAGAAGGGTTGCAATACAGAACTCTAAACAGATAAGTTCCCCAGCATGGTCACCAAATGGAAATTTTCTCTCTTTAACAATGTACCAAGATGGCAATGCAGAAATATATATCCTTAACTTAAAAAATAATAATCTAACAAGACTTACCAACCACTATTCAATTGATACTGAATCCTCATGGTCTCCTGATGGATCTAGTATCATGTTTACTTCTGGAAGATCTGGCTCACCACAGTTATACGAAATTAATCTGAGAAAATTTAATTCAAAGCCACAAAGAATCACATTTGAAGGAAATTACAATGCAAAAGGATCTTATCTTAAGAATGGTGATGGGATTATATTTGTTCACAGATCTAGTGATGATTTCAAAATAGCATTGAAGTACTTTAATGAGAATTTCATTAGACCATTAACTGAGTCCAAATTAGATGAGTCTCCTAGTATTTCTCCAAACGGTAATGTGATAATCTATGCTGTAACTGAAAATGGCGAGAATTTGCTATCTGGGCTTACTCTTAGCGGTGCAAGATTTAGACTTCCAGCAAAAAAAGGTGAAGTAAGAGAGCCTGCATGGTCAGGGTTTTTAAGGTAATAAACAGGAGATTTTATGAAAAAAACAAATAACAAGAGCTTTCAAAATTTTTTATGCGCATCTGCATTTCTAATACTTTTATCTTCATGCTCAAGTATGAATGTTACTGAAGAAAGAGTTTATGATGGTGGTATTAAAACAGTTGAAGCATCTGTTGTAGAGGTTCAGGATTTGGACTATGAGACTAAAGCTATATTTGCTAATGCAACAGTATTTTTTGAATTTGATAGTTACAATTTAACTTCAAAATCAATCCAGACCTTAAAAAGTGTTGTATCAGTTATGAATTCAAATATCGATATTGAAATTACATTAGCCGGTCATGCAGACGAAAGGGGTACTAGAGAATATAACTTAGCTCTCGGTCAAAGAAGAGCAGAATCAGTTAAAGATTATTTCTTGCTTAATGGAATAATGTCATCACGAGTAACTGTTAAAAGTTATGGAGAAGAGAGACCCTTATCTCTAGGAAATGATGAAGCAAGCTATTCAAAAAATAGGAGAGTAGAAATTAACTAAAAATGAAAGAGATATTTTTTATACCTTCATTTTTATTTTTTTTAATTTTTTCTGTCTTTACGGTTCAGGCTGAAGATAGCGATACTCTTCCTGCTGATATATTGTTTTTAAAAATCCAAGAACTTGAAGTTGAAATTGCTGACTTAAGAAATAAAGTTGAATCCCAAAGTTACCTTATTAAAAAACTCATAGATGAATCAGTAATTAATGATGAGGAAGATAGTCTTAATACATTGCCAATTAATGGCAATCTTAGATTTAAGGGAATGGAAGATATTAAAAGCAAAGAAGATGTATTTGAGGGTGCTGTGCAAGCCCTTGAAGATCAAGATTTGGAAAAAGCATTCT
This sequence comes from uncultured SAR86 cluster bacterium, assembly GCA_905478035.1. Taxonomy (GTDB): domain Bacteria; phylum Pseudomonadota; class Gammaproteobacteria; order Magnimaribacterales; family D2472; genus SCGC-AAA076-P13. The sequence continues at coordinate 59,833 of CAJQGX010000039.1, forward strand.
CTCTTTTTTCTTATTTCATAGAAAATTTTAATGATAATGACAAAAAAGCAATTTCTTATTTTTGGTTAGCTGAAATATCCATTATTCAAAATAATTTAGATGCTTCGCAAAATTATTTTATGGAACTTATCTTATCTTATCCAAATCACTACAGAGTTCCTCTGGCTCACAAGAAAATAGGCGATATCTTTCTTAAGAAAAATGACTTAATTAAAGCTAAAGAGAAATATAATTTTGTTGTTAGGGAATACCCAAATGATACTGCTTCATCTTTGGCCTTGCAGTTATTGAAAAATATGGAATAATCACACTTTTTTATGCATAACCGTGGGTCGCTAGCTCAGCTGGTAGAGCAGTTGGCTTTTAACCAATTGGTCACAGGTTCGAATCCTGTGCGACCCACCACTCTTAGTGCATAATTGCATTATGACAAATCTTAAAATTATTTTTAATAGATTTACTTCGGTTTTTACAAGAGATTCATTGCTTGCAAGCTTTCTTTTCTTTTTAGTCTTATCTTCTTGGTATATTCTTCGACCAGTTCGAAATGAAATGGCTGTAGCAAATGTTGACGAATTACCTCTGCTTTTGGCATTTGGAGCCTTTGCCATGCTTTTGGCTAACCCAGTTTATGCATGGGTTGCATCTAAATCGAATCTTAAAAAAATAATAACCTACTGTTATTCATTTTTAATTTTTAATTTACTATTTTTTCTTTTTTCATGGAGAGTTCTTGATCTCGGAAGTTCTATTTGGCTCGGAAGAATTTTTTATATTTGGTGCAATATTTATTCTTTTTTTGTAGTTTCAATTTTTTGGGTACTGATAATAAATATTTATAGAAATGCTAAATCGAGAAGCTTTTATGGAGTCATAATGGCTGGAGGCTCATTGGGTGCTCTTTTTGGTTCTGAGATTTCTAAAAGATTTGCATCGTCTTTTAATGATTTTGGTCTTGAGCTCTTTTGCTTATCAGCAACCATTTTACTTTTTCTAGCAATGCTTACAGGAAGATATCTAACAACCAAAAATGATATTAACCAACAAGATAAAAAGGTTGGTGGAACTGGTTTTGATGGAATTAAGAATGTTATCCAAGTTGCAGAAATTAGATCTATAGCAATATATGTATGGATATGGACTGGGTTAATGACTGTTCATTGGATGACTGCAATAACAATTATAGATGGCTGGTCACAAGATCCTGAAGAGAGAATCGTTTTTTTTAGTTTATTAGAACAAATAGTCACTCCTCTGACCTTAATCATGCAATTATTTTTAACCAACCTATCTATTAAATATTTTGGTGTTAAAAAAATATTAATGACATATGGGTTACTTTTTATAATTGTATTTATCTTATATGGATTTATGCCTTCAATTACAATCGTTGCAGTAGCAACAGTTACTTTAAGGTTATTTGAATATGGTCTTAACAAGCCAACACGAGAAACTGTTTATAGTACACTTGCAAAAAACGATAGATATAAATCATCTGTATTTATAGATACATTTGTATCAAGACTTGGTGATTTGTCTGGAAGTAGTTTTATAGGGGTTGGAAAGCTGTTTAGTATTGGATTTAGTTCGATGCCACTTATTGCAATTCCTATAGCTGGGGTTCTTTCCTTAGCAGGCTTAAAGATTTCTAAAAATGAGCGACTTAAAGATTTCTAGTTATATTAATCCTTTCTTTAATAAGAACAATTTTTGTCATAATGCTCTCTGAAACCTGAAAGTTATTCTTAGTGAGTTTTAATGCAAATTCTAATTGATTTAAAGCTTCTTCATCTCGACCTAGCAAAAGAAGATATTCAGCTCTACTTTGATGATACCCAATAATATTTTTACTAGTTTTTTGAATTTCTGAAAGCAGCAACCATAGGTCAGGATCAGAGTTTCTTCTCAATATCTGATCTCTAACAATCTCTTCAGAGTTAAAATAAGTACCCATTTCAAGAAGAAGTTTCGATTTTGTTATTGATAATGGAAAGTTTTTTGGTGATATTTCTAGAAACTTGTCTGCTAAAATTAGAGCTTCATCATATTTTTTTGCCTCTTTCAAAATTTCAACCTTTGAAGTATTAAGAAACAAATTTTTTGGATACTTTTTTATTAATTTATTTATTTGCTTAATGCTCAAATTAAAGTTACCTAAATTCTTATTAGCTAATGAAAGACCGTAGAGATTTGCATCAGATGGATTATCTTCATATGCAAAAGTAAAAGATCTTAATGCATTCTCTGGAATTTTTTCATAGTAAATTTGCAATCTTGACTTTATTAAAGAGTACTCAAGTGAATTTTTCTTAGTTCCAATCTCAGAAAGGCTTTCTGCTGCATTAAATGCATCATTAATCCTAGATGTTGAAAGAGGGTGAGTTAATAAGAACTCTGGAGGCAATTCGCCGGAAAGCCTTCTGAGATCATTCATATTTTCGAACATTTCTCCCATAGATTTTGGGTTATAACCTGCTTTAATTAAATTAGTAAATCCTACTCTGTCAGCTTCTCTTTCAAATAATCTACTATATCTAAGACTTTCACTTTGCATTAATGCTGGTGCTACCGCTATTGCTTCAGGATTATTACTTAAAATGGCTACAGCAATAGATGAAACCAATAATAATGCTGAGGCTAGATTAGAATCTTGGGATTTTAAAATATTCCTTGCAAAGTGTCTTTGACTTAAATGAGCAAGTTCATGAGAGAGAACTGATGCAAATTGTCCCTCATTATCAGCATTTAAAAATAACCCGCCATTGACGCCAATAATTCCTCCGGGAGCTGCGAATGCATTTAAGTTGCTGTCATCAATTAAAATAATGTTGAAGTACCTATCTTGAACTTGGCTGTATTCTGAAAGCCTATAGATCAAAAGTTCAGTATATTCATAGATCAGTGGATCTGAAATTGTCCTTGCTTGTGCAAATATTTGTTTTAAAAACTCGTTACCAATAGCTTTTTCTTGATCAGACGAAACAGCACCTGAAACTCTATCGCCAAGCTCTGGAAGTAATATATCCTTTTTTTCAAAACCTTGGCCTTGAATAAATACACATAACAAAAAAAGTGTGAATAATTTAAGTATTTTCATCTATTAAAAATCTGTATTTTTTTGATTTGAATATAAAACTAACATAAATAATCTTTTTAGATATAATATATTTAATAATAATAATTAGTAGTTACTAATTGTTTGACCATATTATGACTTACATAGTTCACATATATCTTTAAATAAAAATGCTAGATCAAATAAACTCAGTTTTAAAAAAAATTTTTAGTAATGAAGAAACAATAGTTTTTTCTTTTGTTATTTTTGGCATATTTTTAATAATGACTTTTTTCGGCTCTGTCCTCACTCCTTTTTTAATAAGTATTGTAGTTGCATATTTGCTTGTAGGTGTGCAGAAGAAAATTGAATCCTTTAATGTTAGCAGCAGAGCTGCTTTAGTAATTACATTTACGATATTTATAGTCGCTGGCGCAACAATGTTAATTTGGCTATTGCCTATTCTATATACCCAGCTTCAAACATTTGTTTTAGATGCTCCAAAACTTTTTAATGATTTTCTAGAATTTGTATCAACATTGCCTGCTAAATTTCCTGATTTAGTCTCATCAGATCAGATTACAGTTTTTTTCCAGGCTGTTTCTTCAGAGCTTACATCGGTGACTCAGAATGTTGTTAAATCATCTATTGCTGGCATTCAGAGCACTATCACTATTCTTTTATACATAATACTATTTCCGATACTTGTGTTCTTTTTTCTATTCGATAGAAAAAATATAATGGATGGCTTATCTAAACTAGTGCCTGGAAAGCGAGAAATGTTCTCAAATATTTGGCTTGAAATGGATGTTCAGTTAAGTAACTACGTTCGAGGTAAGACTACAGAGATTTTTGTTGTTGGTATTTGTGCAGCTATAATATTTTCTTTAGTTGGCTTAAAGTACTCTGCGTTGTTATCAGTTTTGGTTGGTTTATCAGTTGTAATACCATATGTTGGAGCCTTTTTGGTTACCGTGCCTGTTGTTATTGTGGGTTTACTTCAATTTGGACTTGAGAGTGAATTTTATATTCTCATTACTCTTTATCTGTTATTGCAGATCCTTGACGGTAACTTGTTAGTTCCCATAATATTTTCTGATGCAGTAAAGCTTCATCCAGTCGTTATTATTTTAGCAGTGTTTATTTTTGGAAGTATGTTTGGTTTTTGGGGCGTATTTTTTGCTATACCGATGGCAACCTTTATAAAAGCTGTATGGAATGCATGGCCATCAACTTAAATCTTTAATAGTTTGTAATACCTCATCAACATGACCTGTAACTTTTACAGATCGCCATTCCTTAATGACCTTACCATTTTCTCCTATCAAAAACGTACTCCTATCTATTCCAATATATTGTCTGCCATACATCGATTTAAGTTTCATTACATCAAACGCCTTACAAACTTTTTCATCTGGATCAGAAAGAAGCTCAAATTGAAAACCTTGTTTCGATTTGAAATTTTCATGAGATTTAATACTCTCTCTAGAAACACCAAGTATTTCGGTATTTAATTTTTTAAACGCCTTAAAGTTATCCCTAAAATTTTGACCTTCAGTCGTGCATCCCGGAGTGCTGTCTTTAGGATAAAAATATATGACCAAATTTTTGCCTATGAAATCTTTATTAGATAGCTTTAAATCATTGGTACATTCAGAGTTAAATGATGGACATTTTTTACCTTCTAGTTTTTTAGTCATTTCTTTCCTTATAATTTTTTTAATAAAAATAGTGTATAGTCCTATTTTTTACCGAAACTTTTTTTCATGCAAGTATTACAAGGAAGTTTAGTTGCTTTAGTTACTCCAATGTTGCCAAATGGTGATATCGATTACTCTTGCCTAGAGAGTTTAATCGATTGGCATGTCAATCAGGGAACAAATGGTATTGTTTCTGTTGGTACAACTGGAGAGTCTGCTACTTTAAATGTTCAAGAGCATCTTGAAGTAATGGCTTTCACTATAAAGCATGTAAGCAAAAGAATTCCAGTAATTGCAGGAACGGGAGCAAATTCAACTAACGAAGCTATTGAGTTAACGAGTGAAGCAAAAAAACTTGGTGCTGATCATGTTTTATTAGTAACACCTTATTACAACAAACCAAATCAAAAAGGATTGATTTCTCATTATTCTGCTATTGCAGACGCTGTTGATATTAGCCAGATTTTATATAATGTTCCTTCAAGAACTGCTTGCGACCTTTTACCATCAACAGTTGCAGTTTTAGCTAATCATAATAATATTACTGGAGTAAAAGAGGCTGTTGATGATGCAAAAAGGGTAAAAGAATTAGTCGCCATATCAAAAGAATCTGATAATTCCTTTTCAATTTTCTCTGGAGATGACCCAACATTTATGAATTCACTTCTTCTTGGAGCTCACGGTGTCATATCTGTATCTGCAAATGTAAGTCCCAAATCTCATGCAGAAATATGTGCTGCGGTTAGGAATGATGAATTTATAAAAGCTAAAGAAATTAATGAAATGAACAAAAACTTATATCGTATGATGTTTGTGGAATCTAACCCTATACCTGTCAAATGGGCGCTGTATAAAATGAATATGATAAAGAATGCAATTCGATCCCCTCTGATAGAATTAGATGAAACTTTCCACAAAGAAATGCTGTCAGAGATGATAAAATTAGGATTATTATGAATAAAAATTTAATATATATTTTTTCAATATTGCTATTAACCTCATGCTCCTATTTAACAGGTCCTGATGGTTATTTTCCAACTACAGAGCATGATTTCTTAGATGAAATAGTAGAGACTGATATTGCTATTCCTGAGGAATTATCATCGCCCTCTAAAGAAAACCATTACCCGGTTATAGCAATTAAGAGTGAGTTAAAAAACCAGGATGTTCCTAAACCAAGGCAGATTTTTTCATCATCTGGGAATAGTTCTGTTCAACTAAGACGACTTGGTGAGTTGATGTGGATTTATATAGAAACACTTCCATCTACGTCTTGGCCAATTTCAAAAAGTTTTTGGGAAACTTCTAACTATGATGTGATAGCCTCCAATCCAGACATTGGCGAGATTAAAGTAGATTTTAACCAGACTACATATTTTGTTATGAAAATAGAGCATGGCATTAAAGAGGCATCAACTGAAATTTTTCTCAATTTAGTAGATAAAGAAAATCAAGAAATTATTAGTAACATTGATCTAGTCCAGTCAGAGCTTGAAAATCTTGTAAATTATTTTGCAGAATCTGTTGATAGCTTTTCTGGAACATCACTTGCAGCTCAAAATCTCAACGAATTGAAGAAGGCAAATATATTTACAGAAGATGGACAAACAGTTATTGAACTTAGCCTCAACTTTGACAGGGCATGGTCATCCGTTACTAGAGCAATCCAGTCAGCAGAGATTGTTACCAATGATAAAAATAGAAATGATGGAATTTTTTATGTCAGTTATAGCAGTGAAGATGAGGGAGGCTTTCTTTCATTTCTTGGTTTAGGAAATAATTCAGATCGAGATTCGAATGCTTTTAACGAAGAAGCTCAGTTTGAGGTAACAATTGTAGAAAAAAACAATAAAACCTATGTTCGAGCAAGATCAAAAAATGGTAAAATCGATGAGGCAGAAGAACTATTATCAAAAATTAACGAATCACTAAGCTAATGGAAAAAATACAAGAACTAACAAAAGGTAAGGCAAAGTCTCTATTCACTACTTCAAATGAAGATCAGCTGGTTATGCATTTTAGTGATGACACTTCAGCATTTGATGGAAAGAAAAAAGAAGCATTGATGGGCAAAGGTGCTGTTAATAATCAATTTAATGCTTTTATTATGGATCATCTAGAAGATAATGGCGTTGAGACTCATCATATTGAAGTACTTAATAATAATGATTCATTGGTTCATAAACTTTCTATGTTTCCTATCGAATGTGTTATTAGAAATAGAGCCTCTGGATCAATTTGTAGAAGACTTGGTACCGAAGATGGCCTAATCCTTGAGAGCCCTCTATTTGAGTTTTTTTTAAAAGATGATGATTTAGGTGACCCACTTATAAATGATGAACACATTTTATCTTTTGGATGGGCTGCGAGAGATCAAATTGATGAAATGAAGCTCCTTACATATAAGGTGAATACAATTCTTTCTAAATTATTCATTGATTCTGGTCTTATATTGGTTGATTTTAAGGTTGAATTTGGAGTCTCTGGTAACAAGATCCTTCTTGCTGATGAATTTACTCCTGATGGATGTAGGTTATGGGATTCTGAAACTTTAAAAAAAATGGATAAAGATAGATTTAGAGAAGGTCTTGGAGATGTTGTCGAATCGTATCATCAAGTTGCAGATAGACTAGGTATGAATATAAAACTTGATTAAAATAGTCAAGTATTTATAATTCATGCGTGAAACTTACTACTAAAAGCAGATATGCAGTTAATGCCCTTACAGAGTTAACTGCTCTTGAGACCTTTGGTCCAGTATCATTGTTTGATATATCAGAAAGTCAAAATATAGAGCTATCCTATCTAGAACAAATATTTAGAAAATTAAGAATTGCGGGTATTGTTAAAAGTACTAGAGGAAGAAATGGCGGCTATATGTTTGCAAAGGATCCATCACGCATAACAATAAAAGAAATTATGAATGCTGTTGAGGAAGACTTAGATGCAACAAACTGTAATGGTACTAGTACTTGTCATCATGGCAAACAATGTAAGACTCATAATCTATGGCATGAATTAAATGAAGTTGTAGATAATTATTTAAGTAAAATAACCATTAATAAGCTTGTAGAATCAAATAGTAGCCCATATATAAGCCTAAGAGAGATAAGTTAAATGAGCACACAAAAAACAATATATTTAGACTATGCATCAACCACACCGGTTGATCCAAGAGTTGCATCTAAAATGATGCAATATCTAACTCCTGATGGAGAGTTTGGTAACCCAGCTTCTAGATCTCATCGTTACGGCTGGAAAGCTGATGATGCTGTAGAAGAAGCAAGATCTCATGTTGCAAATCTAGTTAATTGCGATCCACGAGAAATAGTTTGGACATCTGGTGCTACTGAGGCAGATAACCTGGCTATTAAAGGGGTTGCAAGATTTTATAAATCAAAAGGCAACCATATCATTACATCCAAAATTGAACATAAAGCAGTTCTTGATCCGTGCAGGCAGCTCGAGAGAGAAGGGTTTGAAGTAACATATCTTGATCCAAATGATGGCGGAGTTATAACTCCTGAAGCTATAAAAGATGCTATGCAAGAAAATACTATTCTTGTATCTGTAATGCATATAAATAATGAATTAGGCACTCTTAATGATTTAGAAGAGATTGGAAAAATTACAAGAGAAGCTGGTGCATTTTTTCATGTAGATGCTGCTCAAAGTACTGGTAAGGTAGATATCAATCTTTCAACACTTCCGGTAGACCTTATGTCTTTTTCAGCTCATAAAACTTATGGGCCTAAAGGCATTGGAGCTTTATTTGTCAGAAGAAAACCTAGAGTAAGAATTGAAGCGCTAATTCATGGCGGCGGTCATGAAAGAGGAATGAGATCTGGAACTCTTCCAACACATCAAATTGTTGGCATGGGTGAGGCCTTTAAAATTGCAAAAGAAGAAATGGAATCAGATCACACAAAAATAAAGTCTTATCATGAAAAATTTCTTAAGGAGGCAATGAAAATAGAACATGCATATATTAATGGTGATGTTAATAACAAGGTACCAAATATTTTAAATATCAGCTTCAATTTTGTAGAAGGTGAATCTTTAATCATGGGTCTTAAGGATATTGCTGTATCTTCTGGGTCTGCATGCACATCAGCAAGTCTTGAGCCTTCTTATGTATTGAGAGCACTTGGAAGAAAGGATGAGTTAGCTCATAGTTCAATTAGATTTTCATTTGGAAGATTTACTAGCGATGATGATATAAGAGATACATTAGCAATTTTAAATAAAGTTGTTGATAGATTAAGAGAGCTTTCGCCATTATGGGAAATGCACTTAGATGGTATTGATCTAGATACTGTTAAATGGAATACACACTAAATTAGGAGCTTTTTATGGCATATAGTAAAAAAGTAGTTGATAAATTTGAGAATACCTTAGAAAACCCACAAGCATTTAATGTTGGTAGGTTCGACCCTAAAGAAGAAAATATAGGAACTGGCATGGTTGGAGCGCCAGCATGCGGCGATGTTATGAAACTTCAAATTAAATGTGAGCCAAAAGGGAATACTCATATTATTAAAGACGTAAAGTTCAAGACTTATGGTTGTGGGTCTGCTATTGCATCATCAAGTGAATTGGTAGAAATGCTTATTGGCAAAACTCTTGAAGAGGCCAAAGAAATTAAAAATAAAGAAATAGTAGATGCATTAGAGCTTCCTCCAATAAAGATACATTGTTCAGTTTTGGCTGAAGACTCAATTAAACAAGCTATCGAAGACTACGAATCTAAGCAGTAAGAAAAACTATGAAAAGTATTGATCCATCTAATTTAAACTTTTCTGATAAAGCTATAAGTCATTTTTTAAATAGCCTTGAGTCAAGAGGAAAAGGTAAAGGAATCCAAATTGGTGTTAAGAAAGCTGGTTGTTCTGGTTATGAATATTTTTTTGAATTCGTAGATAATATTGATACTAATAATATTCTTTTTGAGAGAAATGGTTGCAAAATATATGTAGATAAAACTAGTTTAGAATTCTTAAAAGGCAGTCTTGTTGATTATTCTGAAGATGGATTAAATCAAGGAATAAAATTTGTTAACCCCAATGCAAAAGCAGTTTGTGGCTGTGGGGAAAGTTTCACAATCTAGAAAATGGCTAAAATTAAAATATGGCCTCATCACGAGCTTTGTCCAGAAGGAGCAGAAATTAGTACTCTCCCAGATGAAACTATTTGTGAAGCTGCTCTTAGAGAAGGAATAAAAATTGAACATGCATGTGAAATGTCCTGTGCTTGCACAACTTGTCATTGCATAGTTAGAAAAGGCTTTGAAAAACTAGATGAAGCAAGTGACATTGAGGAAGATATGCTTGATAAGGCATGGGGGCTTGAGCAAACATCTAGATTAAGTTGTCAGACAGTACCGCCGATGGATGAATATTTAGAAATTGAACTCCCTAAATATAATATTAATATGGTATCAGAGGATCACTAATGAACGAGCTAAATTGGAATGACATAAATGACATAGCAATTGAATTAAGCGATAAATTCCCTGAAATTGATCCTCAATGGATTAGTTTTCCTGATTTACATTCAAAAATTTGCAATTTAGAAAGCTTTATTGGAGACCCCAATCGCTCAAATGAGAAAGTTTTAGAAGCTATTCAGATGTTATGGATAGAAGAATCTCAATAAGTCCCATATAATGGCTAAAATTTTTTATAGGAAGAATTATCATGGCAATAGAACAAACATTATCAATCATTAAACCAGACGCTGTTTCGAAAAACGTTGTAGGTAAAATTATTTCTAGATTTGAGGATAATGGTCTTCATCTGGTTGCTGGAAAGTTAACTCATTTAACAGATGAAATGGCTTCAGGCTTTTATGCAGAACATGAAGGTAGACCTTTTTTCAATGACCTAAAAAAATTCATGACATCAGGTCCTGTATTTGTTCAAGTGCTTGAGGGTGAAGGGGCCATATTAAAAAACAGAGAGCTTATGGGAAGCACTAATCCACAGGAAGCTGATGCTGGAACTATAAGAGCTGATTTTGCTGTCAGTATAGATGCTAATGCAGTTCATGGGTCAGACTCTGAAGCTAGCGCAATAAGAGAGATTAATTATTTTTTCAAAGATGAAGAAATAATATCTAAATAAATTTTGGATAAAAAAGAAAATCTTCTAGGCTATTCATTAAATACGCTTGAAGATTTTTTTGAGAGAATTGAGGAACCAAAATTTAGAGCAAAACAATTATTAAAATGGATTCATCAGAAGGGCGTTATTGATTTTGAATTAATGACTGATTTTAATAAGCTTCTTAGGGAAAGGCTTAACGGTATAGCTATTATCAGACCGCCTCAAATTGAAGAGGTTCATGTATCTCCTGAAGGAACAAAAAAATACTTAATAAAGTTAGATTCAGGATCAATGGTTGAGATGGTTAGAATACCTGAAAAAAAGAGAATGACTCTGTGTATATCTTCTCAAGCAGGTTGTGCGCTTCAATGTACTTTTTGCGCAACTGGAGCCCAAGGTTTTGAAAAAAATTTAACAGCTGCAGAAATTATTGGACAAGTTTGGTTAGCAAATTTTTACGATAGCAATGACCCTAATATTACTAATGTAGTTTTTATGGGAATGGGAGAGCCATTATTAAATTTTAACCCTGTAATTGAATCTGCAAAAATAATGAAAGATCAATTGGCATATGGTCTTTCTAGAAAAAGAATAACCATTAGCACTTCAGGAATAACTCCTCAAATAGATCAATTAACAAGATCTATTGATGTATCTTTAGCTATATCGCTTCATGCACCGATTGATTCACTTAGAGACGAAATTGTTCCTATTAACAAGAAATACCCAATAAAAATGTTAATGAGCTCATGTAAGAATTACTTGTCTTTTTATGAGGGAAAAAGAAGCATAACTATTGAATATATTCTTATTGATGGCATTAATGACTCTCCTGACTTAGCTAGACAATTGACAAAGCTTTTATCAAACATTTCATGCAAAATTAATCTAATACCCTTTAATCCATTCGATGGGTCTCATTACAAGAGATCTAATAAAGATGCGATAAATCAATTTAAGAGTATTCTTATGAATAAGGGGTTTATTACTACCTTAAGAGTTACTAGGGGAGATGCAATTGATGGGGCTTGTGGTCAGCTTGTAGGAAAATTAACAAAATCTATTAAAGGTAAAAAGTTAATACAACATCAATCAATATCATGACCGACAATTTAAAATCTGCTAATTCAGCTAAAACTGGAAAAGTATTTCAGGATGCTAGGATAGAGCAGAAATTAACAACAGATGAAATAGCTAATAAAACCCTAATAAATATAAAGTATATAAAAGCCATTGAATCGGGTGATTATTCAGACTTTCCAAGTGAGGCTTTTGCAAAAGCCTATTTTATTAAGTATCAAAGTTTTTTAAATATAGAATGTGAATTTCCATCTATCTATATTCAGGAGAATAGAAAAGAGCAGATCGTTAAAAAATCAGTTGCTGTTTTTAATAAATCATTCAAAAAAATTGTTATTGCAATGGGCTTAGTAATTTCAATTTTAATCATTTCAATTTTTTTAAAAGCGCTTTTTAGTAATACTGAAATTCAATTAAAACAACAAAATATTAATGAGATAAGTAAAGATTCACTTTCTACTATGGTAAATATTGTTAATGACAATAAAACATTGATAGATTTTGAAAAAGATGATCAAGAAATTGAGACCTTAAAAATAGAAAATCAACTTAAGCTAACATTTATAGGTGAATGCTGGATAGAACTTTATTCAGGAGAAACTCTCATTGAAAGTCAGTTATTCCAATCAGGAGATTTTTA